>DFFT01000091.1:18717-19821 GCA_002372325.1 Succinivibrionaceae bacterium UBA3769
AAAGACACCAAAATCTTTGAGGATAAGGAATTCTGCAGTAAGTACATGGGGAAGTTTCCGGTAATCTTTGTGTCATTTAAAACCATCGTTCATCAGCATTTTAATGATGCCTATAATCAGTTTGCCACTCTGATATACAGACTGGCGCTGCAGTTTGAGTATCTGGCTGCCAGCGAGGAATTATCAGATAAGCAGAAGGAACAGTATGCCAGTCTGATTAATTATGAAAAGCTTACAGACAGAACCAATAAATCTTATCTGACAGGATCCCTTAAGACGCTTTCATGTCTTCTCAAAGCGCATCATAAGATAAGCCCTGTACTGTTGATTGACGAATACGACGTGCCTATTGCCAAAGCGGCTTATCATGGCTACTACGATGAAATGATAGATCTTATCAGTCCTTTCTATAACGACACCTTAAAAACAAATACGTATTTGGACAGAGCCGTGCTTACCGGCTGTTTAAGAGCAGCCAAGGAAAGCATTTTTACCGGGCTCAATAATCTTCTGGTCTGCTCGGTTCTTGATGCCGGAAAAAAGGATATTTCAGAGGGAATAGGGTTTACCAAGGAGGAAACTCAGAAAGTTCTTTCATACTACGGACTTTCAGACTATTACGAAGATGTGAAAAACAATTACGACGGGTACCATTTTGGAACCACTCATATGTACTGCCCGTGGGATGTCATGAACTTCTGTGATGACAACCGTGGAAAGCTGAGTGAAGACAGAAATCTCATTCAGGCCGGCAACTACTGGATAAATACCAGCGGTAACGATGTTATCGAAGAATTTATGGGGTTTATAGAGCCGGATGACGTTGATAAGATGCAAAGCCTTCTTGATGGCGAATCCATTATCGCGGAAGCAAGAGCAGCGCTGTGCTACGGGGATTTGCAGAACCATGACATCAATGATTTCTGGACTCTGCTGCTTTATACCGGCTATCTCACCTTTGATCCTATGTACAGATCCGCTGACAAACATGAGCGCCGGCTCTATATTCCGAATGAAGAAATCAAGGATTGCTTCAAGTCGAAAATCATGGATTTCTATAAAAATGACAGCGTTATGAAGAATAGCACCGGTAATCTGATAAAA
>DFFT01000117.1:0-1717 GCA_002372325.1 Succinivibrionaceae bacterium UBA3769
GTTATTGATGTGGGAAACTTGAGTCAGATATACGTAGATGACAAGAGGATTTATAGCTTAGCTACCAATTGGTTTGCCAGAGATAATCAGATTTGTTACATCTTCAGGAATCAGACAGAACGCAATGCTGTAATACGGATACGTTTATTGGCCAATACAGACTGTTCATTTAAAAATTTTAACGGCGTCATTGATGTAAAGCATGTGATGCTGACCAAAAACAAAGAGATCAGCGCCGATGACAAGGTTTTTTCCACGTACCATCAGTATAAAAGCATGGTAACAGGTCAGAGTTAGGAAGATGTGCTGTTACAGGTGCTGCTCGGAAGTGACTTCTCTTTTATCGGGGAAGCACGCGGGGATTGGAAACAGCACCCCGAAAAACCGTTCTGACTCCTTGCGGTATTTCTTGTGTGATATCTCGGCTGAAGGTTCCTGCTTTTTTTTGTGGTCTTTAAGCGCACCGGATAAAAAAAATCCCGCAGGAGATCCCGCGGGAATTCGGAGGAACCGGAGCAGTAAATCATTAGCCCCGCTGAGAGGTTTGGCTAACGCCGCATCCTTAATCCTCATCCTTTTCGATTTTCTTCTTCCAGCTTCCGGAGGAGCCAACTGCGCCATCCTCGGACGGGGCCATGGCTTCCTGGGTGAATTCCACCACGGCTTCGTAGTTGGAACGGACACCGGAGGCGGAGTTCTTGTACTTCACGGCATTATCCTTGCTGATGCCCAGAGAATCAGCCTCGGCTACCGCATCGATGTTGGCGCCCAGGAAGACGAACTTCCAGCCGTCCTTTTCCTGATGCTCGCTGACCATCTGCTTGATGCCGGCCTTCTTATATTCCCGGCTGGCATTTTCCATGCCGTCGGTGATAATCACCACGATAACCTGCACATCCTTGTTATCCTTGAGCTCGGGGATCTTGGCCATTTTGGTGAGGCTTTCTCCCATGGCGTCCAGAAGGGCGGTGGTGCCTTCGGCTACATAATCCTTATTGGTAAGCTCCTTCACCTCTTCAATGGGCACCCGGTCATGGAGGAACTGGGTCTTGTTATTGAAGAGCACGGTGGTGACCTTGACCGGCAGCTTGAGCTCGCGGAACTTCTGGATCATGGAATTGAAGCCGCCGATAGTGTCGCTGGTGAGTCCGTGCATGGAACCGCTCTTGTCCAGCACCATGAGCACCTCTGCTTTGGAAGCGGTGATCTCCTGAGCCGGCTTCTTGTCATCGGCAGGAACTGGAGGCTCTTCGGGAACGCTGGCCAGAGCCAGACCGCCGGCCAGAAAAAGGCCGCAGGATAAAAGTAAGGATTTGCAAAAGTTCATGATGTTATCTCCGCTAAACCCCGGAAAACCGGATTGCAAGTTAAACCAGGAGACCGGCAGGCCTGCCGTGTCTGTATGAGTAAAGAATAACAGACTTTGCCTCCCATTTATTGCCGGGATCTCATGTTTTTGCAATTTGTAAAACATTGTCTGAGACGGACAAACTTTGTCATAATTTCAATGGCGGGAAATGCCTGAGAGGTGTCCGCTATTTTCCGTTCCCGCTCCCATGCTATGTCCTGCCTCAGATCCTGTCATCTCCTGGGCAGCATTCAAACAGCCCCGGCCGGCTGGTAAAATCATTCCTTCCTTGCTCTCTCATTACTCCGGTCCCTTTCATCCCTTCCCTTTCATGTCGGCCATCTTTTCCATCCCGCCTTTTGCAAAAAC
>DFFT01000117.1:1853-21677 GCA_002372325.1 Succinivibrionaceae bacterium UBA3769
AAAACCCCGCAGTATGCGGGGTTCTTTCAGAGCTGCGGCGGAATGCCGTCATTCTCTGGTCGCGGTTCAGCCGCCGATCTTGTCAATGGCTCCCTTGATGGCGAAGCGCTTTTTCATGGCGGTTACGTCAGCGTAAATGAAGAACGCCAGACATACCAGGCAGAAAACGCCGTACAGCATCCCCATAATATTGCCGGCATTATCGGGGAGCATCCAGCTCAGAACGCCCATGCCAATGCCCCCGAAAATCATCCCCAGAAAAAGATTCCATTTCAGCTTGTGGAGCTTGTAAACAGTTTCGGCTTCCAGACTGGCAGCGTTATCCCCGGCGGCTTCCAGAAGCTTCCAGGCCCGGAAGGCCAGCTTGTAGACCTTGGGAATGGTCAAAAAGAAAAGCGGCACAAAAAAGTATGAAACGATGTGAAGAAAGAGCGAGGTATTCATCCCGGAGGAGATCTCCTGAGCTTCCTTGATGTTCTGAGCCGGGAGATTCTGTTTAACAGTATCAGTCATGTTGTATATTCTCTGAGTATTAGTCTAAGTATGAGCGGCAGAGCCGCAATATGCTGTTTGGTCCGAAAGCGACCGCTTTCGGGCTGTCCTGTTGCGGGGGATCTTACCACAATTCCGCGCAGGGGGACGAGATTCCCGCCGGCGGGGAGATGTTTTTCGGGAGGATGGCAGGTTTTTCAGGAGGCGGAGATGTTTTCGCAGGTATAATGAAAGGGCTCTCTTCACTCTCCCGGTTCCGGGGCCGCGGCCTCTTTTCTGCGGTTCCTTTCCCGGATCTCCTTCCGGACACATGACACGGAGGCAAAAATGACACTGAGACGTTTTCTAAGCAGCTGGTCTCTCCCGCTGGCAATTCTGGCGGGCATTCTGGCATACGTGACGGTTTATGAGCTTTATCGGGAGCTTCCGGAACAAATGCTTTCATTTTTGCCCTCCCGGAATACCGTGCTGAACCTCGTGGCCGTGGCGCAGCCGTTTTTTCTGTTCGTCATGCTCTTTATCAGCTTTGCCAAGATCCGCTTTACGGAACTCCGGCCCGCCCTGTGGGCTCTTCCGCTGCTATTGCTGCAGGGCGGGATCTTTGCAGGGCTGGGGTGGCTTTTGTATCTTTTTCCGGATCTGGAATGCCGCTTTCTTGCGGAAGCCGCCATGCTGGCCTTTATCTGTCCCACGGCCACGGCGGCCTCCGTTATCGTCCGGAAGCTTGCGGGATCCATGGAGCATATCATGGCCTATACCATCATGGCCAATCTCCTTTCCGCCGTTCTGATCCCGGCGGTGGTGCCTTTTGCTCACCCCTTGCCGGGGTTTTCCTTCGGAGCGGCCTTCGGCGTCATTATGATCAAGGTAATGCCGCTTCTGATGGGGCCGGTGCTGGCGGTGGGCCTGTGCCGCCTCGTTTGTCCCGGATTTCTGAACTGGATTGCCAGAATACCGGATCTGGCCTTTTATTTCTGGCTGGTGTCTCTGCCCCTGGCTATGGCGGTTTCAGTGCGGTATCTGATGCATTCTCTTCTGGGAACGGGAGCGATCCTGGAAATAGCCGCGGTTTCTCTGGCGGCCTGCCTCCTGCAGTTTGCCCTGGGGCGGTTCTTTGGCAGGATCTGCGGATCCTCAGGAGATGCGGTGACTGCAGGACAGGCTCTGGGCCAGAAAAGCACCGTCTTCATGATCTGGACGGGCTACACCTTCTTTACCCCGGTTACTGCCATCACCGGCGGCTTCTACAGTATCTGGCATAACTCCATAAGTTCCTGGCAGCTTTACCGGAAGTCGCAGGAGGAAGCAGGATCCGGGAGCGCAGCGTCTTCCCAAGACAAGCCTCGCAAAAACGGTTAGTCAGGATCATTTCATTTGCGGAAAGGGGACGCCGGATTGAGGCGCTGTCAGGATGCAGGGCAGCCTGAGGAGTATTTCCTTTCGCTCCGGCATAAAAACTCCCCGCTTTTCCGGAAGACCGTTTCTGTCGGCCTTTGTCCGAAAAAGCGGGGAGCCTTGATCCCCAAAGGGCTGTTATCAGATCTTGCTTAATGCCTGATCCAGATCCTGAATGATGTCATCCGCATCCTCAATGCCGATGGAGACTCTGATGGTGTTTGGCTTGATGCCGTGCTTCAGAAGCTCCTCGCCGGAAAGCTGGGCGTGAGTGGTGGTGGCCGGGTGAATGGCCAGAGACTTGGCATCTCCCACATTGGCCAGGAGAGAGAACAGCTTCAGGTTATCAATAACGGTCTGCGCTTCCTTAATGCCGCCCTTGATCTCAAAGGTGAAGATGGAGCCGGCTCCTTCCGGATAGTACTTCTTGTAGATGGCCTGCTGCTCCGGATCCCTGGTTACGGAGGGATGGTTTACGTTTTCCACCTTGGGGTGACTCTGCAGGAATGCCGCCACCTTAAGAGCGTTTTCGGTATGCTTCCGGAGACGCAGAGACAGGGTTTCCAGGCCCAGAATAAACAGGAAGGCGTGGAAGGGGGACAGACAGGAACCGGTATCACGGAGGACAATGGCTCTTATCATGTTCACGAAGGCGGCCGGGCCGCAGGCATCGGCAAATACCACGTTGTTGTAGGAGGCATTGGGCTCGGTCAGGGCCGGGAATTTGCCGGAGGCCTTCCAGTCGAACTTGCCGCTGTCGGTGATTACGCCGCCGAGACCGGTGCCGTGGCCGCTGATAAACTTGGTGGCAGAGTGCACCACAATGTCAGCGCCGTGCTCAATGGGACGGATCACCGAAGGCGGGGTGAATGTGGCATCGATGATCAGAGGAATGCCGTGGCGGTGGGCGATTTCGGCCAGCTTTTCGATATCCACGGGATCGCAGTTGGGATTTCCCAGAGTTTCCGCATAAAGAGCCCTGGTGTTATCATCGATGGCCTTTTCGAAACCCTCGTAGTCATTAGGCTCCACAAAGGTGGTGGTAATGCCGTAATTGGGCAGGGTGTCGTGGAACAGTTCAAAGGTGCCGCCGTAGAGATTCTGCGCTGCCACAATGTTCTGTCCGGCATGGGCCAGAGCAATTACGGCATAGTTCACCGCGGCAAGTCCGGAGCTGGTGGCCAGAGCGGCAACGCCGCCTTCCAGAGCGGCCATTCTCTTTTCAAAAACCTCTACCGTGGGATTGGTGAGGCGGCTGTAGATATTGCCGGGATCGCTGAGATTGAAGCGGTTGGCGGCCTGCTCGGCATTGTTGAATACGTAAGAGGAGGTCAGGTAGATAGGTACGGACCGGGCTCCGGTGGCAGGATCGGCCTGCTCCTGTCCGGCATGTACCTGAAGGGTGTCAAATTTGTATGTCATTATCAGATGTCCTTAAAAAACGGTGCTCTGATTTTACTCCAAAATTCAGGAGCAATATCCGGTTAGCTGTCAAAAAGAGGAGATACTTTGGAAAATGCTATCCTGCGGACGCTGTCTGACGTTCCGGAAACGGGAAAAGAAGCCTCATGTTATGACAGGCAGGCTTGCTCCTTTCCGGCAGTTGTTAAGAAGGCATGGTTGGAACTCGGAAAAGCAGATCTGCCGTGCCTTTTGGGGCCGGGGAGCTTTGTTCGGAGAATATTGCAGTTAACCAAGACTGATGAATGGGGAGTAAGATTTGGGAATTGAGTGTGAAAAATAACACTACTGCAGCTTTTGATTTTAACAACTTGCGACAAAAGCAAACTTGCTTATTAATATTTTAAATTACCACATGTCTTAAAACATCTGTTTTTGTATCAATTATAAAGAAAGATAAGATATTAATAAAATAAATGTTAGATTGGCAATAACTCCACATCGTTTTTCAAAGTATCAATTTTGCCTACAAGATCTTGAAGATGTCTAATTTCAATTTGCTCTACACAACTCCATTTAGACATTTCTTTTCCATACAGAGCCCATTTTAAAGAATGAAATGAATTCCATAAAAGTCCCATCCATGCTGAATAATTAAGATCCAAAATATTGCTAGTAATATGAATTTTTCCATAATTACAACCGCATATAACTCCGTATCCGAGTGTAAGCATTGTCCTAAATCTTGGATTTATCTTAGTAGGCATTGTATCAACTAAAGCTTTTCCCCATTGGATATTGCTAATATAATGTTGCTTAACAATCCAAAACGCTCTCATCAGAATTTCCATAATCATACATGGCACAGATGTTGTGACAAACTGCCTGAAGTCATAACCGCTAACGTACATATACTCGATTTGCTTGTCGAACGTTGAATCACCTATCTGAATGTTGTTGAATAACCTCAACAATCCCATGAACGGTGCTGGCAACCCCATACCTCTGTACCCGCTTCCCGATGGAGCATTGACATCAGAACAAAGGTGTCCAAACATTCTTCCTAGGAGAGAAAACACATTATCGTTGAATGGTGTTGTATTTATTCCTGAGTATGAAGTTACCACCCCGTTATTTACGACGGTCGTAGTGTTTCTAATCATATCAAGAACCCCAAAAATAAAGCCCAGCACAGGATCATGAGAAAGTTCTCTAATCCTATGATTTAACGGTGACAATATTTTCGGAGGTGCTTCAAACAGATTTTTCGCTATTGATACATCAGCAGAGCCAATATGATAAAGATTACTCAGCTTTTTGCTCAACTCCGGAGGCAATACCTTGTTAAATGCCTCCTGAACACCTCGATTGAATATGCCATCAACAGACTGAGTGAAGAGCGTCGCATGTTTGGGAGGAGCTTTAACACAAAACCAGTCAAGCATTGCTGCAACCAAACCGCAGCCTCCGGCAATGGCATAATCCCATCCGTCAAGGGCATAGGTTACGTTAAATTCATGCACATATTTGTGTATTCTCTCATCAGTATCTGCGATATCTTCATCCGTCAGTATGTCAAAAACACTAAGATTGTTGCGGTATCTGCTGTTGGCCTTATCAAAAATTTCCTTATTCGATACTTCGGGAATCGGTACTGCTTTTTCTTGATTCTTCAGTATCCTTAGACTTTCTTTTTTTATCGCATTATGATCTAAACCAATATTATGCTGTTTTGCGAGTTTTTCGACCCTAGCCTTGATTTCGTCAAGAGATGTGCGTATTCCCTCGTGCTGTTTTTCAAGAACTTTACTATCATCCTGCAACATTCGGACAGCCTTGATTTGATCATCAAAACTCATACTCACTTCCCTGGATTCATTGCATTTATTGATTTAAGAACGTTTTTCCAGTTCTTTTTCAAGATAGTCTAGTGTGGCATTCACATATGCAAGTTGTTCTTGAAAATACTGTGCGTTTTCTTTTAATCGTGACTGAATCTCGTATAGTTTTTTGATTGCAGTGTTTAATGCCGCAACTGTCTTTGCTTGCTTTTTCTTTTTTGCGAAGGCATAACCTGCAATACCTAAAACTGCTACGGGAGCTGCCAGAACTGAAATACCGGCTACCATTCCCCCTCCGACCAAAGCTCCTGCAGTAGCCAATCCTGATGTAATCCCGGCCGCAGATAAACCTGAAACCCCCAAAAATGATAATGCTGCAATTGAGCCACCTGCCCCTAAGGAAGATCCTATGACTGCAGCAAGCCCCTCTGTAACAGACGGTGCAGCTTTATGCAGTTCATTCATCAAGACCTTAATTTCTTCTGAAACCTGAACCCTTTCTTGATCAATTTCATTTTGAGACAAGCCCATATTTAAACTCCTGCATCACAGCAATACAAATTTTGAAGTAGTTTGCTTCACTAGTCTGAAATCCATTGTTCAATGAAGTTCACTAATGATTAAAGATTATCGTTACCTTTTAAATAACAAGTAATCAACCAAAAAAGATGTAAAACAAGTACCTTAATAACTGCCAAAACAGTTAATAAATCACCAGTTTTTACCGAATTGTGCATAATCCTTGCTATAAAATTATTTTTACTAGAAGGGTTTATGCTCTGAGAGCAAGCTATCACTGACAGTTTGGATATTTACTGATAGATCCATTAATACACTCCAGCAGAATGCGATTACATTGTTGCATTTTCAGATCTTGCAGCTTTCTTTTTAAGTTCTGATATTCTTACCATAACAAATCCTCTAATACCTTGCTATATTTTTGTCTAATTACCTTCGGTATTTGTGACGTACATAAAGCATCGTTACAAAGCATTAAAGCGCGTCACCTTGATTCATAATCATACAAATCTGATAACATCTGAAAATGCAGTGCCAAAGCTGTCTTCCTTAAGTGATTTATCCAGTCCCTGGTGTATAATTGTTCTTGCTTTTCTGGTTTCCATAGTGTTCTCCAGATTTATCCAGTCCCTGGTGTATAATTGACACCGGGAAGCGATTTCCTGTTTGATTTAGTACAGAGGTAAGCGCTGGTCATGCAGCTATACGAGCTTTACATGGATGCCCGGATGTTCCCCCGGCCCCTGAAGGATCCCGGCCTTAGATACGGCGGAGATTACAGCGGGCTTTTTGCGGAAATTCTGGGAAGATTTCAGGGGACAGAACCGGAGAATGACGAGGATTCCCCGGAGACATCGGATAATGCTCCGGATAAAACAGATGGCGGAGAACAAAAGAGTCCGGCGGAGCAGGGTTCCCGCTCCGGGGAGAACAGCAACGCTGAGAGCGCTCCGGAAACTTCCCCCGAGATTGCCATCAGCGATCTTTACATGATTAAGCTCTATTCCCATCGCTTTACGGAGCTTCTTACCGGTACATCCAGTTCAAACAGTTCAAATGATGATGTCAGGGCTCCGGACGAGAAATCTGCTTCTGAAGTCCAGGAACAGGATCCCGCTCCTGTTCCGGCTCCTGAGGCTCAGGAGAACACGGCGGCAGATCCTGAGGCTAATCAGGATAACAATCCGGTGTCTGCGCCTGAACCTGAGTCTGAGTCTTCCTCCGCTTCTTCCCCTGATTCTGATTCCCCGGAGGACAGTCCCGTATTTCAGCCGGTGGCCGCCTTCCTGTCCGGCACTTTGGAAATGACACGGGAGGATCGAGGCCGGGAAGCAGTCTTTACCGGAGTCTGCCGGAAGGGGGCTTTTATCGAGCTTCTGGCATTCAGCAGGGATACCGGAGAACCTCTTTTAATTGCGCAGCTCTATCCCCGTCTTTCCAAAGTCCTGCGCTGGCCCCTCGGAAACTCGCATTCCGTCTGTTCGGTGGTTTACTCCCTTTATGCCGAGAGCTCCGGGATCGCCAAATTCAGCGAGATCACCGATTTTGCCGCCGCGCGCAACCGTTCCTGCGAGGAAGAACTCCTCCGGAAGGCGGATCTTTCTCTTTTGCCGCCGCTCTCCGCAGGCTCTGAAGCCCGGCTCTCTTATCTCAAGAGCTTTATTGAAGTTCCCAAAGTTACCAGCCGGGATCACAAGGCTTTTCAGAAGGCCAAGGCCCGGCTTGAGAAAGAGAATGAAAAAAAGTCATTAAAAGGAAATGCCGCAGACAGCGTTTGGGATCCGGCCTCCGGAGCGCCCCGCAGGGTTAAGGGCGGCTTCCGGCTTCTCTGGCCGCTGATGCTTGGGATTGCTTTGGGGATGGTTCTGGGGGCTCTCGTCTTTACTGGCGTTGTTCCCTGGCCGCTATTCTGAATGACATCGCGTGGTCGCAGCGCGATTCCCGTGCCGGCGGCCGGGAGCGGGGGAATTCCGGAAAATCCGCCGGCTTTGCGATTAAATGACTCAAATTTGTGATACAATACTCACCGCTTCTCATGAGAGAGCCCAATAGGGCAAGGCAGCAAGGCATAGAGGAGCACTTTAATCAGGAGATTTTTAAATGGCAAGAGTAACTGTTGAAGATGCAGTAAGACAGATGGGCAACCGCTTCGATCTGGTGTTAAACGCCGCAAGAAGAGCGCGTCAGATTTCCGTTCATGGCTGTGATCCCCTGGTTGATCCTGAAAATGACAAGCCTACCGTGATCGCTCTTCGCGAAATTGAAGAAGGTCTGATTACCGAAGCTTTCCTGGACACCCAGGATCAGAAGAGGGCTCTTCGCAAGGTTGAGGACGAGATTGTCGAGGTTGAGATGCCGGCGCTTGAAAATACCGCATTATTCGACTGAGAACATGTTTTGATGATATCGGGAGCCAGACTAGCAGTCTGGCTTTTGTGTTAGGGGGATTGTGTTTTTATGGCCAGACTTTCCAAGACTGAACGCCAGCAGAAGATTATCGCGGAACTCCAGGCAACTCCCACGATCCGGGCTTTGGATCTGGCCAAGGATCTGCAGGTTTCCACCGAGACCATCAGACGGGATCTGGAGGAACTGGAAGCCAAGGGACTCATTAACCGCACCTACGGCGGCGCTTCGCGGCCTCTTTCTCCTGACGGGGATGTGGGACAGCGGGAGCAGCTCTTTGTCCGGGAACGGGAGAATATCGCCCGGGAAGTTTCCAGATTTGTGAACCACGGGGACGTGATTATTATTGCCGGAGGTTCCACCACCCTGCATGTGGCTCGCCGTCTTGCCGCTGAAAAGCATGACCTTCTGGTGGTTACCGATTCCTTTGCCGTGGCCGAAACCGTGGCCACCAACTCCACCATCCGGGTGCAGATGTGCCCCGGCACCTACAACGCCCGGGAACGGTGCGTTTTCGGGACGGATACCATCAATTTTGTGGAAAGGGTTTATGCCAACCATATTATTCTGGGCACCTCCGGTCTGACCAAGGACGGCCTTTGCAGCGCGGACTATGATATCGGCAGCACCTACAGCGCCATTATCAAAAGAGGCAGCGCGGTCACCGTGGTGGCGGATCACAGCAAAATCGCCCAGACCGGGGTGCATACCTTCGCTTCCTGGTCCGAGGTTACCAGACTGGTGACTGATCAGCCCCCCTATGACGAGGAGCTTATCGGTTCCCTGAAGCTCGCCCGGGTGGAGGTGGTGGTGGCTCAGGATATGTGGGGCAACGGCGGCTGATCCCGTTAACCCCGTCTGACGATACCTTTGTAAATCCTGCGCAGGACTGTCATGTTTTTTGAAAAGATCTTTTCCTTCGGCGGCGGCAAACCCGCCGTAACCCCCTACGACAAATCCCGGGAAAAGCCCGGGATCCGCGTGGGCTGCTGCACCGGCGAGAAAATGGCCGGTTTCAAGTCCCTGGATACCGGCAAATTCCGGGAGGTGATGCTGATCCAGTCGGAGAAGGATTTGCAGGAATTTCTGCGGCGCTATGCCGTGGAAGCCCGGGATGTGGATCAGGATGTGCTAGAATTCTGACTCTTGGTTTAACCGGCAGTTTTGAGATCATTCATGGAATTCCAATACAAAGACAAACGACCGCTTTCAGAAATCAGGGATGATATCCTCAAGGCATCCCGCGCGGCTCCTGATATTCCGCATCATTTTGCTCGGGGTCTTGTTATTACCGGCGACAACTGCGATGTCATGCTGAGCCTCCTCAAAAATTTTCAGGGCAAAATCGACCTTATCTATACCGATCCTCCCTTTAACACCCAGTCCAGCTTTTACCGGGGCGAGGGCCGGGTCTCCACCATAAGTCCCGCCAGATCCGACCGGGTAGCCTACAGCGACAGCATGCCTCTGGAGGATTACCTGGAATTTATGCGGATCAGGCTCTGCCTCATGCAGCTCCTCCTCAGCGAAAGGGGCTCCCTGTACCTCCACATCGACAGCCGGGTGGGGCCGTACCTCCGCATTATCATGGATGAAGTGTTCGGCATGGATAACTTTATCAATGATATTTCCCGGGTGAAATGCAACCCGAAAAACTTCGGCCGCGCCGGCTACGGCAATCAGAAGGACGTGATTTATTTTTACGCCCGTAACCGCGAAAAGGTGATCTTTAATAGCGTTACCGAGCCTTACTCCGCCGCGGATCTGGATCGTCTCTTTAAGAAAAAAGACAGCCGAGGCCGCCGCTATACCACCGTGCCCTGTCACGCCCCGGGAGAAACCTCCGGGGAAACCGGAGGGTTGTTCCGGGGCATGCCGCCGCCCACGGGCCGGCACTGGCGCTATGCTCCCCGGGTGCTGGAGGACATGGACGACCGGGGGCTTATTGAGTGGTCAAAGACCGGGGTGCCCCGCATTATCAAATATGCCTCCGATTCCTCCGGGAAGAAAATGCAGGACGTCTGGCTGAACTTCAAGGATCCTCCTTACCCCTGCTATCCTACGGAAAAGAATGCCGAAATGCTGGAAACCATTATCCGGCAGTCCTCCTATGAGGATTCTCTGGTGCTGGATCCCTTTGCGGGCTCGGGTTCCCTCCTCAGGGCGGCAATGATTTCAGGACGGCGCTTTATCGGCATAGATTCCTCCCCGGAGGCCATTAAGGTCATGAAGGAACGCCCCGAGCTCCGGGATCAGGAATTCCGGGAGTTTCCGGCAGAGGCGCGGCAGAAGCAGTAATGAGCAGGAAAAGAGGGCGTTCCTGCCGGGATAACATAAGCGCAAAGAGAGAAGCGACCCCAAGGAATGGGGCTCCGGGTATTCCGGATACGCCGGACGAGATATCGCCTGTCCGGAGAATACTGTCTTGCGCGGCCTATACGAGCCTTGCGGTTTTTTTGAGCTGGTTTGCGGCTGAGTTTGCCCGGGCTATTGCAGACGGCATGGATACCCGGGTTTATGACACGCCGTATATGGCGGTAATGGATCCCGGGCAGGTGATTACCCCCGAAACCGCCGCCTATATCGAGGAGGAAACCGGAATTCTCCAGCGCAAAACCGGGGCGGAGTTCTATCTTGCGGCAGTTCCTGGCTGCCTTCCGGACTGCGATTCGTACGCCACGGAGCTTTTTAATGCCGTGGGTGTTGGTGATCGGGAAAAGAATAACGGGGTGCTCTTCCTGATGGATATCCGGGATCATCATCTCGTGCTCAGAACAGGGAGCGGCGTTGAGGATGTGATCACCGACGGCAAGGCCGGACGGATCCTGGATGATTACGCCGTGACTCCCGCCAAAGAGAATAAATGGAATCTGGCCGCCCGGAATACCTTTGCGGCCGTGATGACGGAGCTTTACGGGAAGTACCAGATGCCCCTTCCTTCCGGTATCTCATTTGCAAAGGAGGATGTTCCTGAGATGCCTCAGGAGCAGCAGATCCCGGATCCTGTCCCGGTGCCGCCTCCGCCGGAAAACTTCTGGATCGGTCTGGGATCCGGAGTCCTGTGCTTTATTTTTCTCCTCTGGCGGATCACGGTCTACTACCGGGATCCCCGGGGGGAGTGTTCCCGCTGGAAGACAGTTCTCGGGGTGATGGCGCTTTTCCTTTTGGAATGCCTCTTTAACGGCGGAGGTTCTTCCGGCGGCGGATCCGGACGTTCTCACGGCGGCGGAGGCTCCAGAGGCGGCGGGGCGTCCCGGTAGCTTATCAGGCTTTTTCAATCAGGCACTGGTGTTCCTTGGTTTTCGGGTCATAGTTAAGGCCTATCATGATTATGTCGTTCGGATAACCGCCGTCCCGGTATCTGCTGAAATATTCCTTTTTCTTAATTTGATCCATGGCATCTTCGGCACTGGTGTCATGCTTGAATTCGATAAGCAGGATTGGCAGGGAATCGTTCCTCTTCGGAGCATAGATCACATCGGCGTATCCTTTGCCTGACTGAAGTTCCCGGAAGCATTCATAATCACTTTCGGTATGCCACATAAGTCCTGCTATTACGCAGAATACAGTGCCTCCTCGCTGTTGTAACCGAGCAGCGATACATTAGGCGAATTATGGATTTTAGCGATTATCCCGGCCGTCTTGTCACTGTCAAGGTTCTGTATGGCGATGAAGAGTTCCTCTGAACGCTCAATAATCGGCATGGCGTTATACCATGACTGAGTTTTTGCAATTGAGGTGAGCGCAGCTCTGATTTCCTGATTTGGAACATACGCCAGCCGATAGTTGCCGCCGTAATCCTCGCATCCAAGATAACCAAGGCATACCAGAAGGCAGAATACATCGTCCTTGCTCTTGATGGTA
The DNA here is from genome assembly GCA_002372325.1 of Succinivibrionaceae bacterium UBA3769. Classification (GTDB taxonomy): domain Bacteria; phylum Pseudomonadota; class Gammaproteobacteria; order Enterobacterales; family Succinivibrionaceae; genus Succinimonas. The sequence goes on from DFFT01000117.1 coordinate 13,772, forward strand.
ACCATGTCGTTCTCAAAATTGCTGCAGTCGAATTTAATTATTCCTCCGGCAATAAGCTCCAGGACATCATCCCTGATGCCGTCATAATTCATATTGATGAGACGCACCACTTCCTCATTTGATACGGTGCCGCTCCAGTAGCTTATGCATTCATTCCTGTTTGCCGCTTTAACGACAGAGTTAGGGTTGTATATGTCAATACCCTTGATTTTATAACCCTCATACCATTTTCTTAATTCCTGGTGTGATATTCTGCATTTAGGCAATTTTACAATTTCGGCAACTTCATCCTCGGTAAATCCGAAGTAGCTGGCAAATTCTCCGGGGGCGAGCATGTTGTATTCATCAAAGGTGTTCAAAGCTGACTGGTAGTTGTATTTTTTGATTGGCAGGATACCGGTGAGATAGGCTAAAGCAAAAACTGACAGTCCCTTTTTGCCCTTAAACAGTCCCCTTAAAAAATCAATAAATGATTCCTGAAGTTTTTTATCATCACGATAATCCCGGTAAATTAAATCCCATTCATCTATAATAAGAATAAATTTATTTTTGGTGTGATTGCATATTTCCTTTAATGCGGAGGACAAATTCTTTTTGCCTGTTTTTCTGCTTTTGCTGAGCAGTTTTGCATAGTCCTCATTTTCTTTAAGCTCTTCGATTACGGAGTATTGCAGATAATCAACAATGGTGGTAACACCTTTTACCTGCAGATCTTCATCTTCGGTATAAGCGATGTAATCATCTCTGACAGTGTTCATGTCGATGTAAATAACATCATATTTGTTAAGATGTTCGGCAAAGCTGTCCTTTCCCGCAATTTTCAGCCCGTCAAAGACGTTTGAGCCGGCATATTCTTTTGAATAGTAAGCCAAAAGCATATCAGCTGTGACGGTTTTTCCGAATCTGCGGGGACGAGTCATGCCCAGCAATTTTGCGTCAGTATTAATAAGCGTATTGGTCTGATCGATAAAATCAGTTTTATCAACAAATATTCTGGTGTTTTTTGCTTTAACCAGATCGACAAAAGAATTACCATCGACAGGATTTATGATATCACCCATAACTGAAACTCCGTAAAATTTGTCACAACGCTATTATGACGCGATATAGAGCTTTGATCTATGATATGTGATTAAAATTAACCAAAGATGCTGTAAATTTTTTGTTTCTTGTTCCCAAAAACAATGAACTGATTCGGCAGGCTCGTGGTAAAGAAGATTTACATTCAGAAATAAGACATTAATTAAATTCCGAGCCGTTTGGATAAAGATTATTTTATCGGCGGGCCGGCTGAAGGGGTAAGAAATCAGATACCGAAAAGATCCCGGATGACATCGGCAGAAAAAAAGAGGGATTACCCCTCTTTTCATCTCTTTTTGTCTCGGTGCATCCGGCGTTAAGACTGTTCTCGAAACCGGATTCCTTAGATCAGGCCTACCAGATCCAGGCTGGGCTTCAGAGTTTCAGCGCCCGGCTTCCATTTGGCAGGGCATACCTGATCCCCGTGCTCGGCCACAAACTGCGAGGCCTGCACTCTTCTGAAAAGCTCGTCGGCATTGCGGCCGATATTACCGGCTACCACCTCGTAGGCGACGATGTAGCCTTCGGGATTAACAATAAAGCTGCCGCGTTCGGCCATGCCCTGATCCTCGATCATGACCTCAAAGCCCCGGGCCAGAGTTCCGGTGGGATCTGCCAGCATGGGGTAGTGGATCTTCTTGATGGTCTTGGAGGCGTCATGCCAGGCCTTGTGCACGAAATGAGAGTCGCAGGAAACGCTGTAGATTTCGCAGTTGATGGCCTTGAATTCCTCATACTTGTTGGCCAGATCCTCAAGCTCGGTGGGGCAGACGAAGGTGAAGTCTGCCGGATAAAAGAAGAAAATGCTCCACTTGCCGAGGATATCCTTTTTGGAAACGGCCTTGAATTCGCCGTCCTGGAAGGCCTGAACGGTAAAATCAATTACCGGCTTATTGATAAGGGACATTGCTGTGTTACCTCATGTTTGAAAGATGATTGCTGTTTGATTAGCTGACAGCGACAATAATGAAGATGACCGCAGAAGCTATCACCTTTGATTATAACGGAAGGGCGGTTTTCGGGAAGAGTTTCTCCGGAAAAGGAGAGTCAGGCCCGGAAAAGATCTGTGTTTTGAGATCCGGGACGGGTTTTTGCCGGTTTGGGGGAAATCCGCGTTCCCGCTGACAATCCCGTTCCGGGAAATGCTGTATCTTTTCGGCGGGTGATGCGTTTACCATTCATGATAGGCTTTGCCGTTCCTTCCATGCAAGCTGTCTTAAGGAGAGATATTATGCCGCAGTATACCGTGTCGGCCGAGACCGGAAAACATCGCCTTGAAAACATTGCCATTAACGCCGCCGTCGCTATTACCGCGGCGGTAACCGTCCTCAGTATGACGGTATTCAAGGATCCGGGATTTCATCTGGATCTGGATTATCTCATGGCACTCCAGAATTTTCGGGAATACAGCCATGACATTTTTACCGGTTTTTTTCAGTATGTTACTTATCTTGGCTCCGGACATGTTATTATTTTTCTGCTGATATTGGTCTATTTCTGCTTCAGTACCCGGACGGGGCTGTTTCTGGTGCAGGTTTTAGGATATTCAAGCATGCTGAACGGCCTTCTTAAGCCCACAGTCTCCGCTCTGCGTCCCTGGATGCGGGATGAACTCATTGTTCCGGCAGGGGATGCCAAAGTCGCTGCCACCGGTTTTTCCTTTCCCAGCGGCCATTCAACCACGGCAACAGGTTTTTTCGGAGGGCTGGTCTCCAGGCTCGGCTCCGTAAAGCCTTATCTTTGGGTGGTTTGTCCGGTTATAATACTTCTGGTGATGTTTTCCCGGAACTACCTGGGGGTGCATACGCCGCAGGATGTGCTTATCGGTCTCATAAGCACCATTTTCATAGTGCTGCTCATGCATAAGATCTTCCGCTGGATTTCCCGGGGAAATGAGCAGTCTCAGGGCCGTAAAAAGGGAATGCTGTTCCTGATTTCTGTGATACTGAGCCTTCTCGCCGCGGTTTTCATTGAGTGCCGTTCCTATCCCGAAACGGTGGATGCCGCCAAGCTGGTGCAGGATTCCTACAAGAACAGCGGTCTCTTTCTTGGGGCTTCATTTACCCTGTTTTTCCTGCATTATTTCCGGGGCTACGAGGCTGAAAACGCCACCCTGCGGCAGAAAGTCATCATGACTGCGCTGGCGGTTATTCTGGCGCTTCTGTCATACTATTGCCTGAACGGAGCATTGAAGGAACTTATGCCCGTGCGTCTTGCCAAGGTAACGGGCAGCTTTTTCACCGTGTTCGGCGTCTTCGGACTGCTTCCGGCGCTGGCCGCCCGTCTGGGGTATGGCGTGTCAGGAGACGCGAAGTCCCGGGAGAACTGACCGCGCCCCGGATCCGGTTCAGCCGGCCGGAACGCCGGAAAGATCCTCGGGGGCTGCCGCTTCAAAACGGTATTTCTGGCGGGCCTCGGGGTATTTTTTATGATCCGTCTCGCTCTCGAACATCTCCCGGGGCCGGGCGCAGACCTTGAAGGGCGGGTAGAGCGCCTGGTAGATCACCAGCTCTTCGCCGGTTTCGGTATGAGCGGCAAAGGCCAGGATCTTGTAGAGGTAAGCCGTGGTTCCGGGAGCGGAGTTTTCTCTTTTGAAGTGCCGGACAATGTCTCCGACATGAAAGCGCGTCATGTTTATTCTCCTTCTGGGGACGGGCAGCCGGTCTCAGGCGGCCCGGGGATAACTCCATTATAGCCGGTTCCGGGGTTTCCGGAAATCCGCCTGTCCCTGTTCTCCCGGGTTCTCTTTAATTGACCTTCTACAAAGTTTTACCTGCGAAAATGCGGCAGTGTTTAACCCTTTTCCGGAAAAGTCGTATTCTGCATTGGTAACCCGGCAGCGGCCGGGGACTTAAGTTTTTTCCGCGGATCTCCCCATAGGAAGGAAGAGCGCGGGCGTTTTCAGGGAGACCTGTTCTCTTAAGTCTTACCGGAGAAAATTTTATGTATGATGTTTCCTCCCGGGAAACGGGGGACGGATTGGTTTTTAACGGCCGGGAGTATACCTCTATTGCAGATCTGACAGCTGATGTTTCCCGGCTGGCTCAGGAGGCCTATGCCCGCGACGGGGACATGAATCTTCCGGTTTTTGAGGATTTCCGGAAGCTCTTCTTTGCTTTAAGCCCCGATGACCGCAAGATTACTGATATCCGGAGATGCTTTCATATAGTTACCAGGCTCCGGGAAACCGCGGAACGGGAACGCTTAAGCTCCGGGATTCTGGCTCTGATTTCAGGCTTTGCCTTTCCCGGCGGGGATCGCCGTTTTTACTGCGCCGGCCGGGTTTTTGAAAGCTGCGATGATTTCGGGGTCTCCCTTATTCAGGAGACCTCCATGCTGACTCCGGACACGGAGTATCTGGAATCTGCTCTCAAACTTCTTTTTAACGGCGTTCTTATCTCCTATGCGGAATTTGCCGAGGGCAATGGCGATCTGGTGGCGCGGCTCCGGGAGGCCCGGATCTGCATTTCCGAAACTCCCGGTAATTCCTTCCAGCCGGAGGATCCCTTTCTGAATGCCGAGCCCTGGCTTAAAAACGGGGTCTGGCAGGTGCTTTACCTGGGCTACCGTCTTTCCGCGGTCCGAAAATTCCGTCTCGGCGCCAGCGTTTATCTCACCCCGAGAGATTTTGAGGAAGCCATGGCGGTGCTGCAGAAGCGCAGCCGGGAGGAGTATCAGGATTTTCTCCGCCGCCACAAGCACAGTCTTTTGTTTCTCTGCGCCGCCTTTCCGGAAGCGGAAACCCGCCAGCTGCTGGAGGCCCGGCTCAGCAGTATCACGGCGGCAGTATTCGGGGACGGGGAATACCGTTTCCGTAACGGCACTCATTTCAATCATTTCGTGGACAGCCTCCTCAGGAAACGCCGGTATTACGAGATCCGGAAGATCTTCACCTGCTACGGTCTTGGTCTCTATGAGGCGGATCGGGAGGTCTGGCATACCTCCTCGTATTTCCGGCTGTCGGATGCCCTGAGTCAGGGCTTTGCCCCCAGGAGATTCATTGCCGACATTCAGAACCGCATCATGAACAAGGGACACCGGAAACCGGTGACCATTAACGGGGTTACCTATCAGGTCTCGGACGAGGAGATTGCCCGAAGAAAGCACGAAACCCTGGTAAATGAGATCTACTATCCGGACGGAGAATATCCCCCGGACTACCGGAAGCCCTTCGGCGGCATGCTGCTTCCGGCCGTTAAGTATTTCGTTATTCTGAGCCTGATTGTCTTTCTGGTGAACTTTACCCTGGAGCATGCCGGCGTGGCGGAAAGGCCGCCGGAAAAGGCCGCTCAGGCAGCTGCGCCGCAGGAAGACACGAAAGCCGTTCGCAAGACTGCGGATCAGGAGGTTGTTTCCTTTGGCCGCTATCCTCAGAGCGGGGGCGGGGCTCTCACGAAGGTGGAATGGTATCAGTTCTCTTCCGAAGGGAACACCCTGCTTCTCATATCCCGCAAATGTCTGGATCTCCGGCCGTATCATGATCAGTACTCCGATACCTCCTGGGGCACCAGCTACATTAACAAATGGCTTAATCATGATTTCCTGATGACCGCCTTTACCGCAGCGGAAAGAGATGCTCTGGAAACCAGCATGATTCCGGAGGAAGGGGCCATAGGCGCGGCTAATAAGGGCGCCAGCGGGAAGTTTTCCCGGAATCGGGTGTTCCTGCTCAGCAGCGAGGAGACTGCCAGATATCTTAACACTCCGGAGATGCTGCTCTGCGAGGTTACCGATTATGCCCGGAACCGCCTGGGCAGCGGCGGCAAGGGGCGCTACGGCTCCTGGTGGCTCCGGAACCGCGGCAGCAAGGGCTACAGCGCTCTTACCGTATCCTTTAACGGTCAGGTGGCAGCGCAGGGCAGCAACGTGTTCAGCAAGGATGTCTTTGTGCGTCCCGCTGTCCGGGTGGGCAAGGGCAGTTTCCGCCGCCTGAAAAAGAGATAGCCTTCAGACTGTCTCTGCCCTGCTAAGCCCTCATTCAGTCTTTCTGACCGCTTCTTGAAATCAGGGCGCCGGGGAGAAGAGACTCATGGGGCCTGAAAACGCGGATCCCCTGGACTGGGAACTCATTCCGGCGTCTTTCCCGGAGACGCTCTTGATCCCTGTTTAACTCATTGCCTTCTCTTCTCATTGTCTTTCTTTCTGTTTTCAGAAAAGCTCACGGTTTTTCTTGTTTTTGGCTGGCGTTATCCTGCTTTTTAAGAATTACTACAAAAAATATATTTTTGCTTGCAGAATTACGCATGGTTGAGTATAATAATCATGTGTTCAAAAAGGAGGCATGATATGCCGGATATTATCAAGGACGTTCACAGCGAGGGCTTTTGGGATAATCTCAAGCCGGGCGATGCGGTTAAGTTTGGCATCTTCAGACAGGAGCTCCGGAAAGAAAAAACTCCTCTGGAGTGGCTGGTGCTGGATATTGCTGATTCTGATAAAACTGCTTCCGGAAGTCGGGAGGCTCTTTTGCTGAGCCGCAAGGTGCTGTTTTTCTCCTGGTTTCATGTCGGGGGAGCGACTAACTGGGCGATAAGCGAACTTCGCGAGGATCTTAATAATCTTTTTATGGGCTCATTTCAGGGCGATGATCGGGAGATGATTGTGGTATCCCATCTTCATGATGATGCCTGTCCCGTTTGCGATGCAAATGATAATGATTATTGCAAATGGCCGGAGGGGCGGCAATTCTGTCCGGATACGGAAGATGAAGTGTTCTGCCTGAGCATTGCCGAGGTTGAGAAATATTTTCCGGCCCGGGAAGATCGGCTCTGCGGCGCTACGCCCTGGGCTCTCAGAGGCGACAATCTTCCCCAGAAGAAAAGCGATCCCTATTTCTGGTGGTGGCTCCGTTCTCCCGGAGATATTGACCGCATTGCCGCAAGTGTCGGCTATGAGGGGGATTTTTATATGGGCAACTACGTGCGTAATCTCTGCGGCGTAAGGCCGGCTTTGCGCATTAAGGAAACATGATAAGTCATTTTGTGAAGACGGAGTTTTGGGGGGGGGGCTAAATCCCGAAACCTCCGTCTGATCAGTGAAGGCTCCGGCGTTATGGCATGACTGATGCCGGGAGCCCGCGGAGCTTGTTAAGTCATAGTTTAACCTTTTTTTCTGATGTTATTTTGGGATTCAGGAGACATCGATATGTCAGGAAAAGCAAATACTGTTACTCCTGTTCTGGAAGCATCTGCTCTCAGGAAGGGGGATATTGTCAGCTTTGGCTTCTACCGCAATCCTGCGGAAAATGCCGGAATTCCTCTGGAGTGGCTGGTTCTTGAGGTGTCTGATGGCAGCCCTGAAGATAATTCCGGCGCTTCTGCCTCAGAAGTCTCTGGCGGAAAAGAGGCCTTTCTGGTTGCCCGGTATGCTCTGGCCTTTCGGAGGCTTCATCAGGGCGGCATGGTTAATTGGAAGGACTGCGAGCTTCGGGCCTGGCTCAACGGAGCATTTCTGGAGGAGTCCTTTTCACCGGAGGAGCGGAAGCTCATCAAGGTATCCCGCCTTGACAATAAAGAGCATCCCCGCTGGGATCCGGAGGCGGACACAGCCGGTGTGGAGAATCCCAAGGATCGGGAGTTCTGTCCCGCTACCCTTGACCGGGTGTTTCTTTTGAGCAGCGCGGAGACGGAGCGGTATTTTGAAAGCGTAAGCTCCAGACTGTGCAAGGCCGCTCCTTTTGTCAGTCAGCGTACCTGCAGACTCGAGGATGGATACGGAGGTGTCTGGTGGTGGCTCCGTTCTCCCGGGGCTTCCGCCATGCTGGGAGCCACGGTGGCAGATGAGGGGCTGATTGATGACGGAGCCTATACCGGCAGTATCGGCGGGG
>DFFT01000117.1:21735-32341 GCA_002372325.1 Succinivibrionaceae bacterium UBA3769
CGGGGTGCGTCCGGCTTTAAGAATTAAGCTCCCGGCATGAGGGAATTCCTGCCCTGAGGAGGAAAATCCCGGAGAAGGCCCCGGAAGGAGGGGATGCTGTAACTGAAATGGGCAGGGCAGACAGATAAGCGCATGTGCCGGGGTTGGCATTTGGATTCCCTGAAAAACGGAATTTATGGTGTTTCGGAAGGCGCTGTCTTACAATGTTTCCTGCAATCTTAAGGCAAACGGAGCTTATATGACCATTGACGTATATTGCCACAGCCGCTGCACGACCTGCAAAAAGGCCCTTAAATGGCTGGATGAACACGGCATCAAATACACCCTGCGGGATATCCAAAGCGATCATCCTGATGAAGCGGCCCTCAGGAAATATCAGGCCCTGAGCGGACTTCCGCTGAAACGGTTTTTTAATACCAGCGGCATGAAGTACCGGGAGCTGGGGCTTTCCGCAAAGCTCCCGGGAATGAGCGCTGATGAACAGTTTGCTCTCCTGGCTTCTGACGGCATGCTGGTGAAGCGGCCTCTCCTGGTAAAGGATAATCTGGTACTGGCGGGGTTCCGGGAAGCCGAATGGGCGGAAAAGCTGGGATGACGCAAGACCGGGTTCCCGAAATACCGGAAAGCGATCAGCCGGAAAAGCTCAGCCGCAAGGATTTTTTAACCTCACAAGGAAGCAAACACGCGATGTCCAGATTTATTGTCTTTGACGTGGAAACCCCCAACCGCTCCAACAGCAGAATGAGCGCCATCGGGATCTCAGTGGTGGAGAACGGCAGGATTACGCAAGACTATTTTTCCTACGTCAATCCCGAGCAGCATTTTGATGCGTTCAATACCAGTCTCACCGGAATAGATGCCGGCACGGTTTCCGGGGCCCCGACCTTTGCGGGATTATGGCAGAAAATTGAGCCCTTGTTTTCATCAGGGATTCTGGTGGCTCACAATGCGCAGTTCGATATGGGGGTTCTCAAAAAGTGTCTCCGGGATTACCGGATCACCTGGAAGCCTTCGGTGCCGTACTGCTGTACCGTGCAAATGGGCCGCCTGGTGCTTCCGGATCTCCCGAGCCGCAGTCTGGATGCCCTGTGCTCCTACTACGGCATAGATCTCGACCACCACAAGGCGGACAGTGACAGCCGGGCCGCGGCCGAGATTCTGATCCGCTACATAAACGCCGGGTTACGGGTCTCGGACTGTGCCAAAGAGTACTTTTTCTAAGCCGGATTTATTCTAAGCTCTGGAACCAAAGCAGGGCTTTTTCGGCACTCGGTATAAGCGGTTCATGATGCGGAGAGAACCGGATGCTGAATCGCTTTCCTAAATGTTCGGGACTCTCAGACAGCGGGATTCTCGATCCTCCTGAAGCTTGTTTTCTCATGTTTATAATCCTCTGAAAGCAGGCAGTATTCAGGGGAATGTTGCACTCCCCATTCCCTTCATTTTTAAACCCCTTATTTCACAGATACAGTCCTTTCCTTGCTTCTCAGGCAGCGGAAACTCCTTTAGAGGGCCTTGACCGGCAAAAAGCTCTCTGTGAGCTCATTTTGCTCAAAAAGACCTCTGTTATTTTGCAAAAACTCATAATAGCTGATATACTGAATAGTGACATCCAAAAGAACAGAATATAATAAAAATACTTACTATAGAGCTTAACACCTTTTTTGCAGCATCTTGAAAAAGATGAAGATACCAGGGGGACGCTTTTCATAATAAGCCTTCAGGCTTTTTTGAAGGTGATTTTTGATGCTGTTCTTTATGTTTGCGGCAGGCCCGGAAGCAGGGGAATTATTTCCGCTTTGCGTGGAGTGCTGAATGGATGACCGATTTTACCGCACCCATTATGAGGAGAACCATACTTATGTGGCACGGGGATGAAAGACAACAGCTGGAGGAATCCAGAAGCCGATTTCTCGATCTTAACGATGAGCAGTTTAATGCCATGACGGAACGGGATTTTTTCAATGATTACTTCCCTTTGAAAAGCCGGCATTTTAATGCTGACGAATACGTATTACCCGCTGATACGGATCCTGAAGCCTTGGAACGTCTTAATGATTATATCAGGAGCTTCTATGACCCGAAGTTTATGAGAGATGAGCATACCAATAAGGGAGCGGGGTACACGGATCTTTACATGGCCATGCAGCATTTCAGTGATGATGATGTCTTTGATCTTGACCGGAACATATGCCGGAAAAAATGGGAGAAGATGTTCGGGAGAGAGAATTACCCTCAGTGGAATTGCTTTGTGAATCCCGATTCTCATTTTGTGTATTTTCAGTTCGACAGAGTCGGAGAATTTGATGAGCGCGGCTGCCGCAGAGATTTTTGGGCCTTAGAGAAGGTAAAGGCCTATCTGACCTGCCGGGAAAAGGTCTCTTTGGAGGGATTTCTGGATCTCGTGCGTTACCTCGCGGATAACTGTCAGGATGCGTTTGGCGCCAAGATAGCCCGGAACCGGCGTATTGATCACCTGTGCTTCTGGCTCAGCGTCAGGGATTTTGCTCTTCTGGAAAAGTACGCAGCCGCCCGCGAGGACAGGTTCGTGAGATCCATGCCCTTCGTTCCCTATATCGGCAAAATCGGGATCACCCTGGAACTGGGCGTATCTCCCAGTTCCTACAATGAAGGCATTTCCCTGCTCCTTTTTGCTTATGTAAACTCGGTGAGAAGCCAGGAGGAGATGAATGTCCGGGATATGTTTACCCGGTTAATCAGAATGAGAGATCCTTATGATCGCTGCGCTTTTCCGGACTGGAATGGCAGCTTCAAACAAGGCACCGGAGACGGAGGCGCCAAGATCCTTCTTCTCGAAAGCGCGGATCTCCTTCTTCGGAATAAAGACCCGGACAAGAAATGCTTCATGTTTCGGGCGGCCGGAATGTACAACAAGGAATGGGTGACCATTCTGCGGGCCCGTAAGTGGAATGAAGTCAAAACTGATTACCGGAGCCAGATCCGCCGGTACCGACGGGCTTAACGTAACGCAAAATCAGGATAAACCTTCCTCTGCTAAGGATTCCCCTGATGCCTGTCCGGATGTGCGATCAGGGTGCGGAAGAGAGAAATGTCAGTTTTTTTTACACAATCGCTAATGACAGGAGAACACACTTGTGAGTTACTATGATGAAAGATATGAGATGAAGAAAGCCAGAAGACGTTTTCTCGGGCTTAACAGTGAGCAGTTTAATGCCATGACGGGACAGGATTTTTTCAGTGACTACTTCCCCCTGAAAAGCCGTTATTACAGAGCTGAAGGATATGCGCTTCCCGGTGATGCCGATCCCCGGGCGGTGGAACGTCTTAACGAATATATCAGAAGCTTTTATGACCCGAGGTATTTGAGATCTGAGGGGTCTCAGAAGGGAGCGGGGTACACGGATCTCTATATGGCCATGCAGCATTTCAGCGAGGATTATGCCTTTTCGCGGCACGCCAGATCTGAAAAAGAGCTTCAGAAGATGTTCGGGAGGGAGAATTCCCCCCAATGGCAGTGCTTTATCAATGACGCCTCTTACTTTTTGTACTTTCAGTTCCAAAGACCCGGAGAATACGATGAGTACGGCAACGAGAGATATTATTCCGCCGCCTCGAAGGTGAAGGCCTATCTGACCTTTCGTGATGACGTTTCTCTGGAGGATTTTCTGGCTATCGTACGCTATCTGGCAGATAACTGCGAGGAGCAGTTCAGCGCCAAAATAGCCAAGAATCGGCGGATTGATCATATGTGCTTCTGGCTCAGCGTCAGAGATTTTCATCTTCTGGAACAATACGTGGCCGCCTGCGAGGAAAAGTTCGTGAGAGCCATGCCCTTTGTTCCCTATATCGGCAAAATCGGCATCACTCTGGAGCTCATTACCGCTCCGGAATCCTACAACGAAGGGATTTCCCTTTTGCTTTTCGCTTATGTTAACTCGGTGAAAAGCCGGGAGGAGATGAATGTCACAGATATGTATGACCGCTTAATCAAAATGGGGGATCGCTGCGATGATTGCGGTTTTCCGGGGTGGGAGGGCAGTTTCGAGAATGGAGACGGAGCAATCGGCGCCAAAATTCTCCTTCTGGAAAGCGCGGATCTGGTGCTCAGGAATAAAGACCCGGACAAGGACTGCTTCATTTTTCGGGCGGCCGGGAACAGCAAGGAATGGAGCGCTATTCAGAATGCCTGGAACTGGGCCGACGCCAGGGATGATTACCGGTACGAGCTCGAGAACTGATACGCCGGAAGACATTAGCTGACTTGAAGAACCGGCCCTGTCTTCTTTGGTTCAAGGACAGGGCCGGGAGATGCCATATTTCGGGAACAGAAAAGTTTTTTTCCGGGTTAACCTGCAATCAGACCGTGAATTTGTCCAGCTCCTGCTTTTGCTTGCGGGAACATTCCTGCTGTTCAGCGAACATGTCATTCTGTTTCGTCAGCATCTCATGAACCTGATCCGTGATCTCGGAGATGCTGGCAGAGTCGTCCTGCAGCTTTCTGGCTACGCAGCTATGCTCTTCGGCGGCTGAGGAGATCTGAATAATCATGCTGTTGATATTCCCGGTTACCTCAATCATCTTCTGGAGCATCTGCTCTGTCTGTTCAGCCATGCTCATGGTGTCCTGAGCCTCGCGCTGGGAATCCAGCATGAAGGAATCAAGCTCCTGAGTGCTTGTTTGCAGATCCTTGAGAACCTTGGATATTTCTTCGGTGGAATTCCGGGTTTTGGTGGCCAGAGATCTGATTTCATCTGCCACCACAGCAAAGCCCCGGCCTACTTCTCCGGCCCGGGCCGCTTCGATGGCCGCATTGAGAGCCAGCAGGGTGGTTTGCTCGGAAATGGATGAAATCACACTGAGGATCATCTCAATCTGCTGGGAGGCGTTGTTAAGGGCGTTAACCTTCTTTACGGCGGTATCCACCCGTGAAGCCACACTGTTCATGGACTTCATCATTTCACTGACCTGAACCTTGCTGGAGTCCGTGATCTCATTGGCTTTTCCGGTAGATGCGGCGGCATCCTCGGCATTCTTGGCGATGCTTTCAGCCACGACAGTGAGCTCGCTTACCGTTTCCACGAAGGTTTTGGTGACATCCTGCTGGATCTTGAGACCGCGTTTGGCATTTTCGGAGGCTTCGTCTGTGGCTACGGTAAGGCTGTTCATTTCCTCGGAAATTATCTTATTCTGGGCTACCAGATTTTGCAGTCTTTCCAGGAAGGTATTGACCCCTTTGACAATATCGCCGATTTCGTCTTGCTTGCTGTATTCAAGTCTGAAGGTGAGGTCGCCGCCAAGAGTCAGAAGCTCCCGGGAAATGCGGCGGAGCGGAGTCAGCAGCCTGCTGATAATGAGAGCCAGGATCAGAGAGAACAGGGGAATTGAAATAAGACCGATAATGATCTGCTCCCAGGCCAGAGTATTTGCCTGTTCCAGCGCCACAGATTCCGGAACCTCCATGATCATGTGCCAGCCGATGGCGGGAACAAAAGACGAACCCACAATGTAACTGGTACCGTCACGTTCAATATGGTGCACCGCAAAATCGGCGGAATCCAGAATGGCCTTATTCACTGCGGCGTCCGGGCTGTAGTCCTTGCCGGTCTGCTCCCTGGTGCCGCCCAGAGTGATCTGTCCTCTTTCGTTTATGAGGTAAACCTTGCTGCGGTGGGTTTTATTGTATTCGTTAAATTTGCTGGAAAGATTGCTCAGGCTGTTGCCCACGCCGGCCACGCCGAGAATCTTGCCCTTGCTGTCCTTGATAATATAGTTAAGAAATACTGAAAGCTGGCTGGTGTTTTCATCAAGATCCAGATTGTAAAGATAGGGTTTGCCGCTTTTAATGACATCGTAGAACCATCTGTCCTTCTCCAGCTTGGGAGACAGGGTTTTCAGGAACTTGTCATATACGTAATATCTTTCAGAAAGCGATGATGCAAAAAATGCCGCAGTGGTGTTCTGAGTGTTCTTGATATGGGTGAGGTACTTGACGATTGCCGCATCATCGTCCTTGTTTCCCTTGGGATTTGTAACAGCATCTATCTCCCCGAGATCTCCGTTCATGCCTATGGCTATGGTTCTGTAGGTCTCGAGCTCCTTTTCCAGATCTGCCGTGGCTGCCTGAATTTTGCCCGGAAGAATCACTGTGGTCATGTTTTCTGTAAGAATTGCCCGGGCTTTGCTATAGGACAGGAAAACTACAATGCTGATAATAACAGTAATGGCAGTGGCGCTTATTACAACAAGACGCCTTTTCAGTGAGGGGGTCATGTAATCAGTTTCCAATCTGTTTGGTGATTTTAACGCGATATCTGGCATCCCGTATCCCGGGAACCGTCGTGCGGATGGCGGAATACCGTTCTCGGAGACGGCCGGCAAATCTGCCGAATTTTATTCTACACCCATAAAGCCCTTATGAATACAGCCCAAGCCCTGTTTTTGGGGTATGGGCCTGATTTAATCCGTGATTAACATATTTGCAGAAAGCGTATGTAAAAAGCCGGGAACAGCAGTTAAGGAGGCTGGAAGAAAGTCGGAGGGAGGCAGGAGGAAGGGTGATCTCCGTATTTGAGATTATTTGCCGCGGCGCGGCCGCCTGTTTCTGCCGGGGTTTGCAGGGCGGCGTTTTTTCTTATCAGGCCGCTTTGTTCCATTGTTTCCATGCATTGCTTTATGCACTTTTTTCTTCCGCAGCCCTTCTTATCTTCGCCGATAATTTGAGGTATGAGGGATGTTTTCTTTAGCCCGGGCAGGAAGTCCCGGTGATTCAGAAAACCCCTGTCAGAAAAACTCTTCACCGGCCGGAAAACAAGGAGCATATCATGGAACTTTTTCAAAATTCTCAAGCAGCATATCGGGTTTATGCTGACGGCTCCTGTGATAACAAAGGCAACGGCGGCTGGGCTGCCATTATCGTTTCTGAAGACCGCAGCATTGAATTAAGCGGCTCTGTCATGAATACTAGCAACAACAGAATGGAGCTCACTGCGGTGCTGGAAGGGTTAGCCGCATTGCCGGACAGCGCTCAGGACATCACGGTAATAAGCGACAGCCAGTATGTGGTAACCGGGGCTGTGTTTGCCAGCTGGTGGCGGGATCATGACTGGCAGAGCAGGAGAGGCGGGAAAGTAAGGTACATCGAGATGTGGCAGAGGTTTCTGGCTCTTGTTTCCGGAAACCGCCTTGTGAGGACTCTCTGGTGCAAAGGGCATGCCGGCATTGTCCTGAATGAGCTGTGCGACAAGCTGGCTAAGAAGGAAAGAGACAAGTTAATCATGACCGGAAAATGCTCTTCGACCAGAAGGACAGTGCCGGGATCCGGTATCAGTAAAGACCGGACTGTTATTTTAAGCGGCGCGGGAATGCCGGCTGCTATTGCAGGTCTTTAGAGCACATTCATTTTTCAGGACTAAACAGGAGCCATATCATGACTAACACATACAGAGCATTCGTTAAGCAGGTTCTTTCCGAAAGAGGCATTCCGCAGGTTTGGCCGCAGAGTGTCATGAATCAGGCGAAGCGTGCTCCTGTCTCCGTCCGGGAAGAAGACAGAAGGGGACGCCGGGATCTTACCGAGCTTCCGTTTGTCACCATCGACGGAGAAAACTCCTGTGATTTTGATGACGCCGTGTATGCCGAAAAGACTGCTGACGGCTGGCAGCTTTATGTGGCCATTGCCGATGTTTCCTGGTATGTGCGTCCTGACACTCCGGTGGATCGGGAGGCCTTCAGCCGCGGTAATTCGGTGTATTTTCCCCAGGTGATGGTTGCCATGCTTCCGGATGCATACTGCACCGGCATTTGCTCTCTCAACCCTCACGAGGATCGTCTCTGCATTGTTTGCGAGATGAATATCGAAAGGAATGGCCGGATGAAAAGCTACCAGTTTTATCCGGCAGTTATCAATTCTCATGACAGGCTTACCTATCATGACGTTCAGGCCATGATTTCCGGGAAACAGCAAATCATTAACCGGCACCGGGTGGTTTATCCTCATGTCTATCACCTGTATGAAACCGCTGAAGCCATGCGGCTCGTCAGTGCTCAGAATCGTCCGCTGTCCCTTCAGAATACCGAGCCGGTTTACCAGCTGAGCAGTGACGGTTCAAAGGTTAAGAGCCTTGCTATTGAAAAACAGACAGAGGCTCATTGGATGATTGAGGCCTGCATGGTGGCTGCCAACAACGCTGCCGCTCGGTTTATCAGAGAACATCGGATGGATCTTATATATCGCGTGGAGGATGGTCCTCTTCCGGAAAAGCTGACTGAGTTCAGAAGCATGATAAGCATTCTTCCGGAAAACCTTGACGGCGGCAGCAGTCCGTCCCTGCAGAATATCGGCAGTTTCCTGAAATCCATTAAGGGAAAGCCCTACGAAGATGCTCTCATCAAGCTGTTGCTCCGGCACCAGACCAAAGCGGTTTATACCACTGCTCATACTGGTCATTACCTTTTGGGGATCAGTGAATACACGCACTTTACCTCTCCCATCAGAAGGTATGTCGATCTCACCGTGCACCGTATTATCCATCGCTGCATAGAGATGGATCGCCAGAAGACGCAGAACAGCCGCGCTGTTCCTGAACAGGCAGCTCAGACCAGAGATGCTTCAGCCACGGAATATCATGGTGTGTCCGGATTTATGCGGGGGCTTTTCGGAAAGCTTGGGGGCGGAAAAGCGGGAGATCCGGGACGCAGCGCTGCGCCGGCTAATGCCGTGCCTGGCAATGCCATATCCGGTAATAACCAGAAGAATGATCCGGCAGCTTCGCTGAAGACATACAGCCGCGACTATCTGGAACAGGTGGCTCAGCGCTGCAATGAAACTGAAAAGCGCGCTCAGGAGGCCTGGTTTCAGATAAACAAATGGCTTAATGCCGCCTTTATGTCAGACAAAAAAGGGCAGGTATTCAGCGGCACCATAATAGCCACGAAAGAATTCGGGTTGTTTGTTCACCTTGCAGAATATTGCATGGATATTTTTGTCTACATCGGGACTCTGGGGAACGAAAGATTCAATTTTTTTCCGGCGAATTATGTCATAAGAGGTCAGAATTCCTATAACTCTTCCTATAACTCTTACCATATCGGACAGAGTGTTGATGTGGAGATAGTTGAGGTCAATGTGGCTGAAGGCAAAGTCCGCGGAATCCTGAAATAGGGCTCCTGGCAGGAACCGGGCGGAGTTCATCGCTCCGTCCATATTAAATACTTAAATTCAATAGGAGATGTTTTATTATGAAATTTTCTCTTAAGCAATTTAAATATCTGATGGCTTTGTCTGGAAAAAGAATTCTGGAAAAATATAATGGACGCTTATATGCTAATAATGGTCGTTGTATATACGTTGAGTATATGGTTACTACGACATCTGTTGTATTTGAAAAGATAAAAGTTGATTTAAAGAGTGAGGTCGTACACTGCGATGATGCTCAGCTTATTTCTATGTACAGAACATTTTTTAAAAATAATCTGTCTGAGTATAATTCATTGTTGATGGTTTCATTGTTTGAAATTCTGGATGAGGGCGGGGTTAATATACCTATTGGTTTGTATGAGAAAATGGTTAAAGATTACAATTTTCTTGTTAATAAATATTAATCAGATTATTCTGATGTTCTAGAATGAGATTATTAACCTTTCATGACAGGTTTAATCATAGGTGAATTCAAAAAATTGTTAAAAATTTTTGCGGAGCAGTTGTTTCATGGAGTAGAATGTGACGGAGAGACAGATCCTGCTCAAGCAACCGTGATTCATTGAAAATTATTATGTTCCGGCTCGAAATCAGGATTTGTTTTTTACCATTGTTATGGTTTTCATTTCTGAGAGAGCGATGCAAGATGAAGATCGGTTATGCCTCAGGCCTGTCTGCCGGCCTTTTTTTGACGGCTGCCATGGGCTTCAGTTATGTTGAAGCAGCGGATTTTTTTTATGACATGCATATTGAGGCATCGGATGTATACCGGATGGTTGGTCAAATTCAGGAAGGGGATTCTTTGAAATTCAACAAGATAATCTCCCGCACCAGACATTCCGGCCGTCAGGGCTATTTGTTCCTGAACAGCGGCGGCGGACGTTTGGACGAGGCCAGTAAAATCATGGACATTGTGACCATGAACAAATTGGCAACCGTGGTTCCCGATGAATTTCTCTGTGCCAGTGCCTGCTTCAATATCTTTATCTCCGGCGCTCAGCGGTATGCTTATCCGGACAGCCAAATCGGGGTGCATCGCGTCAGTGTGCTTCATGCAGTTGAAAATCAGTACACCAAGGGCGACAGTCTGGAACTGAATGAACTCTTCAAAAAGTATAATGTGCCGGATAATATCAGACTGGCCATGATCGATACTCCTGCAAACGATCTTCATTATCTGTCTAAGGAAGATAAGGTAAAGCTGTCTACTCCCGGAAAGCCCAAGGTTGTCATGGTATACAAAAACACTCCGGCGGCTCAGGGGACTCAGCAGCGGGCATCTAACAGTTCTTCGTCTCCGGTCCGCGCGGAGAATGAAGTGCCCCGTCCGGCAGAATATCCGGAGTACCGCTCCCAGAGACAGTTCAAATCGCTGCCTGAGTTTTTGCGCTCCTTTTCAGATCTGAAGAAAAGCAAGAATTCCGATGA
>DFFT01000062.1 GCA_002372325.1 Succinivibrionaceae bacterium UBA3769
ATCGGGAATATCAGTAACGCCGCCGGAAATGCAGGAACCGGATTCTTCTTTCCGCTGCCGGATTTTCCCGGACCGCGTCCCGTTCCTCCGTTTCCCTGGAAGCGGTAAGCGTTTTATCAGGAATCCCCGGGGTGATCCCGGGACTTGCGAGACTATGGCATACAAGGAGCAGATTATGTTCGGATTGTTTATCTGGATAATGACCCGCAAACACTGACAGTCAAAGCCGGTATCACAAGGCTGACAGGAAACGGCAGGGCGTTTTGCCGGAAAAAGATCCCGGCCGCATCCTGCATAAATGGCTGGCAGCGAGGCTGACGGGAATACGCTGTGCCGTAACGGGTGAAGACCTGCTTTAATGAAGCATTCTGAAAGCGAGAGCCGAAAATCGGCGCAGCCATTCCGTTTGCTCTGGAGCTCCCTGACAAGATTTCCGGGAATTCCCCTGACCACTGAGGCTTCAGCCCGGGGAGCGCTCTCTCCGCTTGCGCTCACACTGTCAGCTTTTATTTTGAAGAAGGAACCTGCTATGAAAAACGCTCACAACACTGTACGGACAGCTTCCGCCGCCACAAAAACCCCATGCGATGCCGAGCGTTCTCCCAATGATGAAAACTCCGAAAACGAGTTTGCCAAAAGAACCGCCAAAACCGCTGCCAGAATTGCCGCTTCCGCCTTCGGAATCTATGCAGGAGCAGCCATCGGAGCCTACGCGGGAGCCGCCTTTGGCACTGCCATCTGTCCGGGCATCGGCACAGCTGCCGGCGCGGTCATCGGCGGTCTGGGATCCGGTCTCGGACTTTCCAGCCTTTTCGATTAAAGGCCGCTGGAATTCCGGGGGCGGCATAAGGACAGGGAACATTGCACTTTTTTGTTCCCGGGGCCGGAAAATCCCCGTCTATCATGAACAACTAAGAACAACTAAGAAGGTCTTCAAATCAGCAGCTTCAAAGACCTTCGCTAACAGGCAAACAAAAAGCTTAACCGGCTTAACAGCTAACCAATAAGAGGAGAATGAATATGTCCTGGCTTGATGACATTTACGAAACGGTATCCACCGGCTTAGACCTCGCCGGCAAGGCAGTCACCGCCACTTGGGAGACCGCTAAAGATGCAGGCGAATGGGCTTGGGATCACCGCGAGGAAATCGGGGACGCCGCTGAGATTGCCAAGGATATTATTGACTGGATTCCAGATGATACCTTTGACCACTGAGGATTCTGCCGGGGATAACACTCCCCGCTTCACACCAGCACTGTCAGCTATTATTTTTGAAGAAGGAACATGCCATGAATTTCATTAAAGACAACATTGGCCGGTTTATCACCGCTGCTTACGACATCTCCCGCGATTTCGTGCGTTGCGTCAATTATGAAATCACCGGCTCCGAATTTGCCAAAAATTCTGCCAAAACCGTTGCCAGCACTGCCGCTTCCGCCGGCGGAGCCTGGGCAGGAGCCGTCATCGGCTCTGTCATCTTTCCGGGCCTCGGCACCGCTGCGGGGGCTGCCATCGGCGGCCTTGCCACCGGCTTCGGGTTTTCCAAACTCTTAAAATAAAGGCCCGGATGGAATTCCGCGGGGGCTGATGAGGACAGGGAACATTGCACTTTTTTGTTCCCGAGTCCGGAAGCCCCGGATCTACCATAAACAACTAAGAAGGTTCTTTAAATCGCTGTTTCAAAGACCTTCGGCAGCAGACAAACAAGAAGCTAAACATACTTAACCAGCTAATAAAGGAGAATGAATATGTCCTGGTTTGATGATATTTGCGACACGGTATCCAGCAGTTTTGATACCGCACTCGATCTGGCCTCCAGCGCTTGCGAGACCGCCAAGGATGCAGGCGAATGGGCCTGGGATCACCGCGAGGAAATCGGCGACGCCGTTGAGATTGCCAAGGATATTATTGACTGGATTCCCGATGATGCCTTTGACCGCTGATGATTCAGTCCGGGGAGTTCTCTCCCCGCTCCGCGCCAACACTGTCAGCTCTTATTTTTGAAGAAGGAACTTACCATGAAAAACGCCAACAACACTGTCCGGATTGCCTCCGCCGCCATCAAAACCTCCCGGGATGCCGTGCGTTACGCCAGGGACGAAATCTCCGGAACCGAGTTTGCCAAAAGAACCGCCAAGACCGCAGCCACCACTGCCGTTTCCGCCGGCGGAGCCAGTCTGGGAGCTGCCATTGGCACTGCCATCTGTCCGGGCATCGGCACTGCTGCGGGCGTTGTTGTCGGAGGCATTGTAAGCGGTCTCGGGCTTTCCAGCCTCTTCGATTAAAGGGCAGGCTGGAATTCCGGAGTGCCGGCATAAGAACTGGGAACATTGCGCTTTTTTGTTCCCGAGTCCGGAAGTCCCCGGTCTGTCATGAACAGCTAAGAAGGAGAACATTATGACCAGCATGAAAAACATCAGGAATATCAGGAACGCCGCCGCTGCCGCAGGAAAAGCGTGTGTCGGATTCATCTGTCTGATAATACCGGGCATTCCCAAACCGCATCTTCCTCCTATTATTCCTTATCCCTGGAAGTGGTAAGCGTTTTTATCAGGAATCCCCGGGGCGATCCCGGGACATGTGAGACTATTTCATACAAGGAGCAGAATATGATCGGAGCAGCGATTATCTGGATACTGACCCATAAAGACTGACATCTGATGCAGGTATCCCCGATGCCCCGTCCGGAATACGGCAGGGCGTTTTGTCCGGGAACATCTCCCGGCCGTATTCTCCTAAATCAGACGCGGCAGTTTAGTATCCCCGCGAACAGCGTTTTTTCGGTCATGGCCGGAAAAATTCAGATGATTTCTTTCAGTCATAATTGACACGTAAGGTTTCAAAGACCTTCGATAGCAGACAAACAAAGAGTTAACCAGTTAATTAAAGGAGAATGAATATGTCCTGGTTTGATGATATTTGCGATACGGTATCCACCGGCTTAGACATCGCCGGTGAGGCAGTCACCGCCACTTGGGAGACCGCTAAAGATGCAGGCGAATGGGCCTGGGATCACCGCGAGGAAATCGGCGATGCCGTTGAAATTGCCAAAGATGTTATTGATTGGATTCCCGACGATACCTTTGACCTCTGAGGCTTCAGCCCGGGGAGAACTCTCCCCGCTTTGCGCCAACTCTGTCAGCTATTACTTTGAAGAAGGAACATACCATGAAAAACGCTAACAACACTGTCCGGATTGCTTCCGCCGCCATCAAAACCTCCCGGGATGCCGTGCGTTACGCCAAGGATGAAATCTCCGGAACCGAATTTGCCAAGAGAACCGCCAAGACCGCTGCCAGCACTGCCGCTTCTGCCGGCGGAGCCTGGGCAGGAGCCGCCATCGGCACCGTCATCTGTCCGGGCATCGGCACCGCTGCGGGAGCAGTCGTCGGAGGCATTGTAAGCGGTCTCGGGCTTTCCAGCCTCTTCGATTAAAGCCACGGCTGGAATTCCGAAGCACCGGCATGAGGATCGGGAACACCGCGCTTTTTTGTTCCCGAGTCCGGAAGTCCCCGGTCTGTCATGAACAGCTAAGAAGGAGCACATTATGACCAGCATGAAAAACATCGGGAATATCAGTAACGCCGCCGCTGCCGGAAATGCCAGCGCCGGATCCAAATGTCTGATAATGCCGATCCCCAAACCGCCCCGTCCTCCTTTTCCCTGGTGGTGGTAAGCGTTTTATCAGGAACCCCCGGGGCGATCCCGGGACTTGTGAGACTATTGCATACAAGGAGCAGAACATGATCGGAGCAGCGATTATCTGGATATTGACCCATAAAGACTGACAGTCCATGCAGGTATCCCCGATGCCCCGTCCGGAATACGGCAGGGCGTTTTGTCCGGGACAGATCCCGGCCGTATTTTCATAAATCAGATGCGGCAGTTTAGCGTCCCCGTAAACAGCGTTTTTCCAGCCATAGCCGGAAAAATTCAGATGATTCCTTTCAGTCATAATTGACCCGCAAGGTTATCAAAGCAGGATTATTCAGAGGAGATACCGTTATGACCAGCATGAGAAACATCCGGAATATCAGTAACGCCGCCGTTACCGGCAATGCAGGAACCGCATTCTTCTTTCCTCTTCCTGATTTTCCCAGACCTTGTCCTACGCCTCCTTTTCCCTGGAAGTGGTAAGCGTTTTGTCAGGAATTCCGGGGCGCCGGCATGAGAACCGAGAACATTGCACTTTTTTGTTCCCGAGTTCAAAAGCCCCGGATCTACCATAAACAACTAAGAAGGTTCTTTAAATCGCTGTTTCAAAGACCTTCAGCAGCAGACAAACAAGAAGCAAAACATACTCTTAACCAGCTAATAAAAGGAGAACGAATATGTCCTGGCTTGATGATATTTATGAAACGGTATCCAGCGGCTTTGACACTGCCGTCAATCTGGGCTCCAGCGTTTGCGAGACCGCCAAGGAGGCAGGCGAATGGGCCTGGGATCACCGTGAGGAAATCGGTGATGCCGTTGAGATTGCCAAAGATGTTATTGATTGGATTCCCGACGATACCTTTGACCTCTGAGGCTTCAGCCCGGGGAGAAATCTCCCCGTTCCGCGCTAACACTGTCAGCTATTACTTTGAAGAAGGAACATACCATGAAAAACGCTAACAACACTGTCCGGATTGCTTCCGCCGCCATCAAAACCTCCCGGGATGCCGTGCGTTACGCCAGGGATGAAATCTCCGGAACCGAATTTGCCAAAAGAACCGCCAAGACCGCTGCCAGCACTGCCGCTTCCGCCGGCGGAGCCTGGGCCGGAGCCGCCATCGGCACTGCCATTTGTCCGGGCCTCGGCACCGCTGCGGGAGCTGTCGTTGGCGGCATTGCATCCTGTCTCGGGCTTTCCAGCCTCTTCGATTAAAGGGCAGGATGGAATTCCGGGCACCGGCATAAGGACTGGGAACATTGCACTTTTTTGTTCCCGGATCCGGAAGCTCCCCGTCTATCATGAACAGCTAAGAACAACTAAGAAGGTCTTCAAATCAGCCGCTTCAAAGACCTTCGATAACAGGCAAGCATAAAGCTCAACCAGCTTAACCAACTAACCAATAAGAGGAGAATGAATATGTCCTGGCTTGATGATATTTGCGACACGGTATCCACTGGCTTTGACACCGCCATCGATCTGGCCTCCGGCGCTTGCGAGACCGCCAAGGAAGCAGGCGAATGGGCCTGGGAGCACCGCAAGGAAATCGGCGAAGTTGTTGAGACCGTCAAGGAAGTTGTTATTGAAAACACTCCCAAGGATCCCCTTGAATACTGAGGCTTCAGCTCGGGGAGAACTCTCTCCGTTCCGTGCTAACACTGTCAGCTATTACTTTGAAGAAGGAACATACCATGAAAAACGCTAACAACACTGTCCGGATTGCTTCCGCCGCCATCAAAACCTCCCGGGATGCCGTGCGTTACGCCAGGGATGAAATCTCCGGAACCGAATTTGCCAAAAGAACCGCCAAGACCGCTGCCGGCACTGCCGCTTCCGCCGGCGGAGCCTGGGCCGGAGCCGCCATCGGCACTGCCATTTGTCCGGGCATCGGCACCGCTGCGGGAGCTGTTGTTGGCGGCATTGCATCCTGTCTCGGTCTTTCCAGCCTTTTCGATTAAAGGCCAGGCTGGAATTCCGGAGCGCCGGCATAAGGACTGGGAACATTGCGCTTTTTTGTTCCCGAGTCCGGAAGCCCCAGGTCTGTCATGAACAGCTAAGAAGGAGCACATTATGAACACCATGAGAAGCATCAGGAATATCAGGAACGCCGCCGCTGCCGCAGGAAAAGCGTGTGTCGGATTCATCTGCCTGATAATACCGGGCATTCCCAAACCGCGTCTTCCTCCTATTGTTCCTTTTCCCTGGAAGTGGTAAGCGTTTTTATCAGGAATCCCCGGGGGTGTTCCCGGGACATATGAGACTATTGCATACAAGGAGCAGAATATGATCGGAGCAGCTATTATCTGGATACTGACCCATAACGACTGAAAGCTCAGACCGGTATCCCCGAGGCCCTGTCCGGAAGAGGGCAGGGCGTTGTGTACGGGAAAATCTCCTGGCCTGACATGCTTAAATCAGGCTGGCAGGAAATGGGACTCTCCCGTAAACAGCGGTTTTTGGACAGGGCGGAAAAAAAGCAGGTGATGGCATTTTGAGATAATTGACTCACCAGGTTACCGCAGGAAGGACTTATCAGAGGAGTGCCTTATGAACAGCACGAGAAACATCAGGAATATCAGGAACGCCGCCGTTGCCGGCAATGCAGGAACCGGATTCATCTATCCGCATCCGCATATTCCCAAACCGCCCCGTCCTCCTTTTCCCTGGCGGTAGGTGTTGTTATCGGGAATCCCCGGTTTTGCCGGGACATATGAGACTATTGCATACAAGGAGCAAAAATGATCATTCCGATTATTCCCATTGTTTGGTACTGACCCATAAAGGCTGACAGCCATGCCGGCATCCCGGGTGCTCTGTCCGGAAGACAGCAGGGCGTCCTGTCCGGGAACAGATCCCGGCCGCAGCCTGCTTAAATCAGGCTGGCAGGAAATGCCAGGCCGGATTTGCCTCTCCGCTGCCTGGTTTTCCCAAACAGCCGCCGGTGATTTTTCCGATTTTCTGGCAGGGGCAGGTTATTTGAAGCGCGTTGTATTTTTGCAAAATCATTTGGGATCTTACTCACCTTCCGATACAGCGGCTTTCTGCTTTCCATAAGACGGACGGACGCAGTTTTAAAATGGGTATGAGCAAGTGTCAGAAAGCGTCAGGCATTTGAAAGGCCTTTACGCATCACGGGGAACGCGCCGGAAAAGGAGCAGGGCATTATGACTGAAGGAGTTACGGCCGCAGCTGATAAAACGGCTGGCGGCAGAGGAGCAAGCCGGGAAGACGGCAGGACACCTGAAGATACTGAATTTCATTGTTCCCGGTGTTCCATCTGCTGCCGTTCTCTCCGGGTGTTCGGCGGCATGTATGACGATCTTGATGACGGCACGGGCACCTGCCGGTATCTGGATCAGAAGGCCGGGCTTTGCGCGATCTACGATAAAAGACCGGATAAATGCCGGGTGCGCGAGGGGTATCAGACCTACGGCGCCGGCCTGTCCTACGAGGAGTATCTCCGGCTGACCCATGAGGCCTGCCGGAAGCTCAGGGAACTCTGGGCCCGGGAGCATCACGGGGAAGCCGGCGGCGAGACCGCTTCGGACAGCCGGGCTTCCTGAAGGCGCCAATGGTGACGATTTTTTTCTTAAGTACTGAGGAGATTCATATGCCGATTCCTGCAATTATACTTTGGGGCGCGGCCGCCGTTATCGGTGCCGTGGGGGGCGCTAAGGCCATTGATGCTCATAACAACAACAGCAAGGCTGAGAGAATTGTTGAGCGGTCAAAGGATAATTACAAAAGAGCCAGCGAGGCCCTGGAGAACGATCGCAAGGGTACCGGGGCGCGTCTGGCAGCTCTGGGCAAGCTGAAGGCCGAGGTGTTTACCCATCAGATTAAGCATCTCGTGAGCATGCACAAGAAATTCCACAGCCGGCTTAAGGGCTATAACGAATCCTTTACCGTGGAGGATCTCCGGAAGTGCGAGAAGATGGTGGCGCAGTCTGTCACTCTTTCCCAGTCCGTGTCGTCCGGAGCTTCCGCCGCTGTTTCCGGAGGCCTGACCGCTCTCGGAGCCTACGGGGCTGTCGGAGCCTTTGCCACCGCCTCCACCGGTACCGCCATCAGCGCTCTTTCGGGAGCGGCGGCCACTAATGCCACTCTGGCCTGGCTGGGAGGCGGCTCTCTGGCTGCCGGCGGCTTGGGCATGGCCGGCGGCATGGTGGCTCTGGGCGGGATCGCTCTGGCTCCGATTCTGGCCATTGCGGGCTTCTGGGCTGCCGGCCGTTCCGAGGAGAATCTTTCCAATGCCAAGGATTATGAAAGTCAGGTGGATCAGGCCTGCGCGCAGATGGAAAGAATTCGGACGGAGCTTTCCGGCATCCGGGCAAATTGCGACGAACTGGCCGGGGTTATCCGCAGGATGGCGGAGCTTTTTAACCGCTACAAGGTTTACGACATGAAAGACAGAGAATCCTTCGAGAAGATGATGCTTATCGGGAAGAAGCTTAAGGCGATTCTGGATCTTCCGGTTATCCGGAAGGACGGGTCGGCAATACCAAACATCAAAGCCACCTACAGCGGCCTTCTGGAGTTTTGACAGACAGAGGCAGTCTGCAGGAGCGCCGGGATTTTTAAGTAACAGCAAGGGAGCAAGCAACATATGGGCAAGGAATTAATACTGGGAGCCGCTAAGACGGCCGGCAAGGCAGCGGAGAAGACTGCGGGGGCGACAGGAGCTCTGGCTCTCGCCGGCTCGGATCTGATAAAGGCCTTTTGCGATTACCGCAAAACCTGCGAGGCTGAAATCACCCGCCGGGAGTATATCCGGGCGGAGCGGGACGTGGCCATTGAGAGAATCAGAGCCCAGACTGACGTTATCAAGACCTATCTGGATCAGGCCTTCCGGGAACGCCGCCATGTCATTGACGGAAACTTCGCCGTGCTGGAACGCGCTCTCAGGGAGAACCAGCCCGAACTCGCCTGCCGCGCCATGACCTCCATCGAGGAGATTATGAAAAAATCTCCGCTTAATGATGTGCGGCAGATCATGAATGACGTTGATGATCCGCGAGTTGAGAGTATTGAGATCTGATGCCCTGGCTTTCGGGAAAAGCGGGCCATGAAGAGCCCGGAACGGCATATCGGAATACGGGGGTGTTTAGCCAGTTCATTCCGGCAGCAATGCCGGTGAAAGCTGTAAAACCCCGGCTTCAGAACTGGCCTTTTGGGCGGAACGTGTTTCCGCCTTTTTTTTGCCAGCCGTCAGCTTTCTCAGGGAAGGGGAAAGGATCCGAAAGAGGCAAAGGTTCCGAAAGAAAAAAAGGCTTCGGAAGAGGGGCGGAAAAAGCTGCACTTTTTATTTCCGGAAGATCCTTTCCGGAGATCTACACTTAAGGAGAACGCAGTTCCGGAACCTGAAGACCTGAAGTCTCCCGGATTTCGCGTCATGAGAACTCTTTTATGCTCAGGAGGATGCCATGCCTTTTTTCTTAATTCCCGCGATTCCCGCTGCTATTCCGGCAATAATCGCTGCCGGCGGCGCCATAGTTGCCATATTCAAGGTTAAAGAGGCCATGGACACCAACGACCGCGCCAATTCCGTCACCGCAAGAGCCAAAAGCAATTACAACGCCGCCATGGAGCATCTGGAACAGGTCCGCGGCAAAACTCAGAGGGTTCTTACCGATCTCGGCTCCCTGAAGGCTCATGTCTTCGGGAACCAGATCCGGCATCTTGTTCTCATGCATAAAAAATTCCGGAGCGAGCTTCGCGGCTTCCGGGAGAGCTTTGCCATCAGGGAACTTAATTATTGCGAGAATATGGCCGTGAAGTCCCTTGATATGCGTCAGTTTCTGGCCGACGGGGCCGGCGCTGCAGCAAAGGGGGCTTTTGCGGTCTACGGCGCCACCGGGATTCTGGGCACTCTGAACGCCGGCCGGCTGGTTTTGTCTCTTTCCGGCAGCGCTGCCAGCAGGTCTTCCCTGGCCATTCTGAGCGGGGGAGCCGCTTCTGCAGGTTCTTCTCTCCTTCTCGGCAGTCTCGTGCTGGGGCCGGCTCTGGCTGCGGCGGGCTTCCGGGCCGCCGGCCGGGCCGAAGAGAATCTTACCAATGCCTATGCTTATGAGAAAAACGTAGAGGAAATCTGCGCCAGAACAGATTTCATAAGAGTCCAGCTTAAGGCCATCCGCGAAGCGGCGGCGGAGCAGGGCAGCGTTATCTGCCGGCTTCGGGATTATTTTGACAGATACCGGGTCAGCACCATGCGGGACAGAGAGGCCTTTCGGAGAATGCTTATTATCGGGAAGGGGCTTAAGGCCGCTCTTGATGTTCCCGTTCTGGGCCGGGACTGCCGGGCGCTTCCCGATATCAAAGCCCGGATGAGCGACTGTCTCAGACTGGGGCTGCAATAAGGACCGGGGGACACGAAAAACCGGCGAGAAGGCGGAGGTAAATTATGGACGCAGACAGAGCTTTCCAGATTGTCAGCAAGCTGTGGTGGTACAGATCCCTGGTTAAGGAGGAGTGCCGCTGTCCCCGGGGGGATAACTTCGTGCTCATTTTGCGGGATGCCGAGGATCTGGAGCAGCAGCTTTCCGAAGAGAAAGAGGTTCCTGATGTCGTAAGGGAGGGCATCAGCGAGTTTCTGGAAAGCTTCCGGAATTTTGTGGCGGTTTCGGATCAGCTGTATTGCAATCATCTGAGAACCATGATGCCCGTCCGGGAAACCCTCTGGGTGCCCTAGGACACCGGCGGGAATCACTTTTTACGCAAACATAAGGAGATTGAAATGAAAGGCTTATTTGATGGTTTTGACAATGATTTTTCGGGAAAACCCCTCAGGGAACGCCGTCCCGGCGGATCCTTTGATGCCATTTCCGAAGGTATCGGCACGGTCGTCAGCGCTGCCGCTGATTGCTATAAAACCCATGAGACCGAGAAAACCCGCCGCACGGAAATCCGGAGCGGAGCAGACGAGAGAATCGCCAGGCTCCGGGCTCAGAAAGACAGCTTCTGCAAATATACGGAAGAAACCTTTGCCGAACGCCGTCATGTTATTGATCGCGCCTTTGACAGCATTGACAAGGCACTCTGCCAGCGTAACGAAAATGCCGCCCGGGATATTCTGAGCTTTGCCAACGGCGTTTATCACAAATCACCCCTGAGCGGCATGCGGGGCATCGGCTATAACCGTGACGAACCGGATGACGGCTTCTGAGATCTCAGGATCGTCTTGCCGGGGAAGCGGGAATGAAGGATCCCGGGATCTCCGAAACAGAAGCTCTGCATCAAATATGAATGCTGAGAGAACAGTCTTGGAAAATTGCCGCCGGGACTCCCATAAGCGCCTGCAGGGCACGAGTCCGCCTTCTTCCCGTTTCTCTCCATCCCCATTGTAATCCCCGCTGGCTTCTGCTGCGGGGATGCTGCTTTTTTCCGGGGACGATGAAAGGAACGTTTTTTCAAAGTTAATGCACTTTAGTGCAAAAAATTATCATTTATCGAGAGTTAATGCACTTTAGTGCAAAAAACTATCATTTATCAATAGTTTATGCTATTCTTCGAGTGTCGGGATGATTGCAGGGATGACATTAGAATGATTAATACGAAGGAATTAAAAAAACGGGATTTATATCTGAACAGACTTATAGCTTTTCAGGACACAGAACCGGTCAAGGTGGTAACTGGAATCCGGAGATGCGGCAAGTCCAGTCTGCTCAAAATAATGATTAACCATTTGATGCAGCATGGAATACTTCCAGAACAGATCCTTGAAATGAACTTTGAATCATTTGCTTTCAGGAACATGACCGCAGCGGATTTTTATGCCTATGTAAAAGACCGTATTCTGCCAGAGAGACGCATGTACCTTTTCTTTGATGAGGTACAGTTGATTCCCGCATGGGAAAATGCCGTTAACGCCTTCAGGGTAGAGTTCAACTGCGATATATACGTGACTGGATCCAATGCATACATGCTGTCTTCCGAGTATGCCACGTATCTGGCCGGCAGGTATGTGGAAATAAAAATGTTGCCGCTGTCATTTACGGAATTTCTTGATTTTCAGGACTATGAGATCCAGGAGACTGAAATTCCTCTGGGAGGTATCCGCAAACTGATATTTGACCGGAATGGCAGGCAGTACCAGAGCCGGGAGCTCTTTGATGTCTATATGCGGTACGGCGGCATGCCCGGAATCTGCGACAGCGAACTCAGTCAGGAAAAGGCCCTGATTATTTTGGAGGGGATATACTCGACAGTGGTCATGCGGGATATCCTTGAAAGAGAAAAACGCCAGGGACAGAAGAAGATCACGGATCCGGCACTCCTCCGGAAAATCATCACGTTCCTTGCTGACAGTATCGGCAGCAGTATATCCGCAACTTCCATTGGAAATACACTGATAAGTTCAGGGCTGTTTAAAGACACTGGGAGCAAAGGATCACCCAACGCTCGTGTCCCCAGTGCTCATACCATGCAATCCTACGTCAGAGCACTTTTGGACGCGTACCTCTTCTATGAGATTAAAAGATTTGATCTGAAGGGAAAGGAATACCTGCGCTCATTGGGAAAATACTACATTGCCGATTTGGGGCTCAGAAACTGTCTTGTAGGATTCAGAGATCGGGATCGGGGCCATGCTCTGGAAAATGTCGTTTATTTCGAGCTCCTCCGCCGGGGCTATGATGTTGCTGTCGGCAAGGCTGACCATGCTGAAATCGATTTTGTTGCCCTGAGAGACGGAGACAGAATTTATGTTCAGGTGACGGAATCCATGCTGGGAGAGGATGTCCGCCGGCGGGAACTGGCCCCGCTTCAGGGGATCCGCGATAACTATGCCAAGATTGTCCTGTCTCTGGATCCCGGCCTTTACAGTGATTACGGCGGCATCAAATCGCTCAGTCTTATTGATTGGCTGCTCGGCGCTGTCTCACCCGCATGATCTGAATGAGGCTGGCGACGCACGAACCGGAACCTCAGGGAAAACCTCCCGCCTCTTATAAAACAGTTCCTGAAGTTCAGCCAGGCTTTATTCCGGAGTTGCTTTTTATGCCTCCCTTTCTCCGATATCGAAAGCCTCCGTTTCTGTTATAGGCGCCTGTTTTCCGGATGTTTTCTGAAAACATCCCTGCTTCCTTGTCCCCGGGGGGATTTTTGTCACAAAAGGAGGGGATTTCGCAATCTTTCTTTGACCTCCGGCCCCGGGGCGGGTAATTTTCAGGAAGGAGTCGCCGGCTTGGGGAGGAGGATGTCATGGCCATGGATTATCGTTGCGCGCTTACGGAAAACGGTTCCTTTTCCGGAAATGATTACATCGTTCCCGATGCCCTGACCACGGAGTACCGGCTCTGCTTTCGCGCGGCAGAGGAATGCCGCCCCGGTCTGGTCAGGATCCTGGAGATGACGCTGCCGGAGGACGCTCTTATTTATTCCGAGGGCTATCAGATGCTGTCCCTGACGGCCGGCTCCTTCGGCCGCCCCCGGCATATCGGACGCATCAATGAAACCCGGGATTACCGGCTGTACCACGGCCTTGACGGAGTGCTGGGCTCCAATTTCTTCATGTTTTACGCCGATGAGAGATGGCATCTTATGGGCGCCACCTCCTGCGGCGAGACCGATATTTTTTTCCGGAAGAACGGCAATGACCTGGAGGTTTACTGGGATCTGGGAGATATCACCCTTAAGGCCGGCTCGGATTATGAAGCGGAATATGTCTGCTTTCTCACCGGGGAGAAGCGGGATGAAATTCTGGACGAGTACGCCCGGAGAATCTCCATCCGCATGCCGCCGGTGTACGGAGCCCGCGCCTCCGGCTGGTGCTCCTGGTATGCCTATTACACCGGCATCACCGAGGATCTCATAAGAGAGAATCTTAACATCATGGCCGAGGACTGGCCGGATCTGGCGTTTCTTCTTATTGATGACGGATATCAGCCCTTCATGGGGGACTGGCTGGATCGTTCCCCCCGCTTCCGTTCCGGGGTAAAGCGGATCTGCGAGGACATTCTGGCACAGGGCAAATGTCCGGCTCTCTGGCTGGCCCCGTTTATCGCCAGTCCGGGATCCCGGATTTTCCGGGAGCACCGGGAGTGGTTTATTGCAGATGAATCAGGAGAGCCGCTCAAGGCCGAAAGCATTACCTACGGCGGCTGGCGGGACACCCCCTGGTATCTCCTGGACACCTCCCTTTACGAGGTGCGGGAGCATCTTTCCCGGATGTTTCGCATCCTCCGCCGGGATTACGGCGTTTCCTGCTTCAAGCTGGATGCCTGCTTCTTCGGCGCGGTGCCGGGCACGGTCTCCCGGCAGCCCGGAGTAACCTGGATTTCCCGTTACCGTCTGGGACTCACGGCCATCAGAAAGGGCGCCGGAGCCGATGCCTGCCTTATCGGCTGCAACGCTCCCCTGTGGCCGTCTTTGGGGCTTCTTAATGTCATGCGTCTCGGCGATGATGCCGAACGCAGTCAGGAAAGGGCTGATCTCAACTCTGAAATGCTCCGTTACCGCTACTGGATGGCTGATGCTCTCTGGACCATGGATCCGGACTGCATTCTCACCGCAGAAGTCGGAGACCGGGAGCCTCCGGAAGCGGCGGTGCGGGTGATGACGGCTCAGGCCTTCGCTCTGGGAGGAATGCTTTTGCTGGGGGATCCCCTGAGCAAGGCCAATCTTCCCGGCGGCGTCAGATTCCTTAGGCGCCTCCTCAAGCAGAATCCGGAACGGCGGAGATCGGATCCCCTGAATCAGGCCCTTACCGTGTTCCGGAATGCCCGGGGCATTATCACCGTATTCGGAGGCGGGAGCGGCGAACCCCTGGCGCTTTATCAGGGGATGTACCGGATCTTTGCCGGAAGAGATGTCAGCGAGGAGGATCGGGTGCCTTCCGGGGATGCGGAAATTCTGATTCCCCCGGAGCTCAGCCGGAGCTTTCGGGAGAGCGGGGACACGGCAGGAAGAGACGGCCGGGCGTCATAGCGGGATCTGACCGGGGGGCGCCGGGGGTGATTTTGCCATCTTGCTAACAGATCCGTTTTCCGCTAAAATCTGCGCTGTTTTTTTCAGATTTCGCGCCGGCGGGGTTCCGCCGGAATGGACAAAATAGCATGCAGTGGATTGATATTGTAATTCTGGCCATCCTGGTTATCAGCGCCATGGTCAGCGCCTTTCGGGGCTTTATCAAGGAAATCCTTTCTCTGGTGGCCTGGATTGTGGCTTTTTTTGTGGCCAGCAATTTCTACGAGCCCATGGCGAAGCTTTTCACCTTCACCGATGACACCAGGATCCAGATTGCTCTGGCGCTGGTGTCGCTGTTCTTCGGCTCCCTCATGATTATCGGCCTCATCAACTATCTGGTAACCACCATTCTTAAGAAGACGGGGCTTTCGGGCACCGACAGAATGCTGGGCATGGTGTTCGGTCTGGCCCGGGGCGCCATTATCGTGCTGGCCGCGGCCATGTGCTTCCAGCTGATACTGAAGTACGGCTTTTTTGCCCAGCTGCCCAGCCAGCCCTGGTACGCCAATGCCAAGATCCTTCCTGAGGTGAACAAGCTGGCCGTAAGCGCTCTGCAGTACTTCGGTCTCATGTAAGAAGGACAGCCTGACAGAGCAGAGGCGTAAAAGATGGGCCCGTCCGACAGAGAAGGGCTCACAAAAGACGGACTCATAAAACAGGAAATGCAGGATCCTCCGGGGTGCTGCATTTTTTTTGTTTTCTCAGGGACGGGCCGGGATCAGTCTTGTTATTTTTTGTGATTTATATCACACGTTATAATGTCGGCTTTTCAGGGGAGCGAGGGGGGGTTGCGGATGAAAAAATTATGAAATCCTTCCCTTAAAACCGTTATAATACCGGAAATCAGTCACCTTCGGTTACGGTTTCAAGCCTGATTCCCCGGCCGGGGAAGGGGACCGTTTCCTGTTTTCCACCTACAAAAAGGATATCAGCATGTGCGGTATTGTCGGCATAGTTGCCACTTCACCAGTTAATCAGTCCCTTTATGATGCTCTTACTGTTTTGCAGCACAGAGGTCAGGATGCAGCCGGAATCGTTACCGTTGATGACGGTAATTTCAAGCAGCGCAAGGCCAACGGTCTTGTGAAGGATGTGTTTGAAACCAAGCACATGTATCGTCTCAGAGGAAACATCGGCATCGGCCATGTCCGTTACCCTACCGCCGGCTCCTCCTCTGCCGCCGAGGCGCAGCCCTTTTACGTGAACAGCCCCTTCGGCATTACTCTGGCCCACAACGGCAATCTGACCAATGTGCGGGAGCTCCGGGAAAAGCTCAGCGAATTTCGCCGGCATACCAACACCACCTCTGATTCCGAGGTGCTCCTGAACATCTTCGCTCATGAGATTGACAAGTCGAGCTCCGGCGTTACCCTGACTCCGGATGAGATTTTTGCCGCCGTGAAGAAGGTAAATGACATGGTGCGGGGCGCCTATGCCGTGGTAGCCCTGATTATCGGGGCCGGCATTGTGGCCTTCCGGGATCCCCACGGCATCCGTCCCATGGCGCTGGGCCGGAGACCCGGAGAGGACGGCAAAACCGAGTACATGGTGGCCTCGGAGAGCGTGGCCCTGGATGTCAGCGGCTTTGAGCTTATGAGAGACGTGGCTCCGGGAGAATGCGTCTTTATCAGCGAATCCGGCGAGCTTCATACCAGAATCTGCGCCGACAATCCCTGCCTGAATCCCTGCATCTTCGAGTATGTTTATTTTGCCCGGCCGGATTCCATCATGAACGGGGTTTCCGTTTATGCCGCCAGAGTGCATATGGGCACCATGCTTACCGAGAAGATCAAAAGAGAATACAAGGATCTTAAAATCGATGTGGTGATCCCGGTTCCGGAGACCAGCTGCGACATTGCCGTGGAGATCGCCCGGAATCTGGGCATTCCCTACCGGCAGGGCTTTGTGAAGAACCGCTATATCGGTAGAACCTTTATCATGCCCGGACAGAAGCAGAGAAAGAAGGGCGTTCGCAACAAGCTGAACCCCATCCCGGCCGAATTCAAAGACAAGAGAGTGCTTCTGGTGGACGACTCCATTGTCCGGGGCACCACCTCCGCTCAGATTGTGGAAATGGCCCGGGAAGCCGGCGCCGCCGAGGTGTATTTTGCCTCAGCGGCTCCGGAAATCCGCTACCCCAATGTGTACGGCATTGACATGCCCTCCGACAAGGAGCTTATCGCCTGCGGCCGCAGCAACGATGAGATCTGCCGTCTTATCGGCGCCGATGCTCTTATCTACCAGTCTCTGGAGGATCTGAAGAAGGCCGTCATGCTGGAGAACCCGGCTCTGGAACGCTTTGAGACCTCCGTGTTTGACGGGGACTATATTACCGGCGACATTGACGAAGCCTATCTCAGCTATCTGGATTCCGTCAGAAACGATGATGCCAAGGCTAACAAGGCCTGGACCGATTCCACGGAAAATCTGGAGATTTATAACGAACCCTGATCCCCTGAAAGCAGCCTGAAAAGCGGCGGCGAACAGCGGTGAAACAGCGCCGGGACTTCCCGAGAAGGAGGCCCCGGTTTTTTGTCGGGAGAGCTCCAAACCTTACTTAGCGGCAAATCCGGCGCCTTTTCAGGTATTCACTGATAGGATGCGGAGAAAATTTTCTGAGCCCGTCACCGCAAAACAACGGCTCAATTGCAAAAACTGCCGATATTCCGGATCTGCTTTTTAAACACTGTCAATTAAACCTTTATAATTCAAGCTATAAGGTGACGAAACTGCAAGGTGACGCGAGCATGAGCTATTTAGCAAAAACCACTTCCAAGGGGCGTGATTACTACAAGATCATGGAAAGCTGCCGCGATGAAAAAGGAGCAGTCAAACATAGGATTCTTCGTAATATTGGCTCTCTCAG
>DFFT01000027.1 GCA_002372325.1 Succinivibrionaceae bacterium UBA3769
CGGACAAACTAACGAATCAGCGACAACCGGGGCTTTGTCATCTTATCCTTTCAGCCCCCGAACTCTTCGGGGTTAATCCCGAACCCTTACTTCACGTAGCTGAAGAAGTTTTCGCGGGTTACCGGGGCCAGGCTGTTCACGGGAACGTATCTGTTAAAAAGTCTCTTCATTTCGGTTACCTCATTCCTAACTGTACTGAACCGGGGCTTTGTCATCTTATTCTTTTTCTTTCATCTCCCGGACTCTTCCTTCGGTTTTCTCCCGAAAACCTTACTTCACGTAGCTGAAGAAGTACTCGCGGGTTACCGGGGCCAGGCTGTTCATGGCAACGTGTCTGTTAAAAAGTCTTTTCATTTCGTTTTCCTCCGAAATTTGTTCTGCTCATCTCGCTGAGCACATTTTTATGATAGTGATATACTGCACAAAACGCAATAGCAATTTGGAAAAATACTACAAGATTTTTTAATGAAAATACTTTCAGTTTTCTGGGAATGTTTTCAGGAAAATGAGGGGCTGATAGTGTTGATAGCTTAATTTTCAAGAGTTTGTGCTGTTCTTACCAGGATGCTTCTGGCGATTCCTGATAAAAGACTCTTAAAAGACAGTAGAAAGGAAATTACATAAATCAGCAGAAAAATGAGTGCTTGATCACGTATAGCCGAGTCATCAAAATCTGAAATCTGATTCTGAAAACAGTCGCTAAAGCTTTCCGGGCTTGGGGAATTTCGTTTTCGATTACCGGGATCCGGGAGATGCAGAGCGGTGGTAACAGCGGCGGAATTAAGGCTGAGGTGACGCGGCGCTGCGATGAAGCGATGAGAGCGGAGACGCCTTGCTTAACTGTTTCTCCGCTCTCAGTCAGTTTTTGTTATCGGGGCATTTATTCTGAAGCTCATGTTTTGACATCATGTCATAAAGACAGTTAACTTTAGCTGGTACAACTTAAGCAGGTTTGAACGCTTGTATCCGGAAGCCGCCTCCATAAGAAATTGCGTCTTCTGTAAAGCCCTCTCGGAGGAGCAGCTGCCGAAGCCGAGGAAAAGCTTCGGGCCCTGTGGTATGCGGAGCGGAAAGATTCCGGAAAATACATGCGCCTGCCAGCTCTTTTCTTATCCATAAGGAGCTTAGAAAGAACTGGCGGTCACCGCTGGTTCCCGAGGCCTTAAAGCAGATGCAAAATAGTGTACGGCAAGTTCAGGTACGTCCGGGAGATAATTGTCCGGTAATTGTCCGGAAAAGGAGCGATAACACATGGATGACTGCGGCGCAATATTTGGTTCATTGTTTGGCGATGAGGAGTACCGGTTCCGGAACAGCCAGGAGTTTAATCAGTTCCTGGATCAGCTGGCACAGGAAAAAAGGTTCGGCGAGCTTCGCAGAATCAAGGAAAAGTACGGCCTTGCTCTTGCGGCTCTGGACAGAGATTACTGGCAGAACGATTCCCTGGCCAAGCTGGATAATGCTTTATCCCGGGCTTCCTTATTTGATAATCTCAGACAGCGCCTGACCGCATGTCTTGATTCCGACGTTTCGGGAATGATCACGGTGAACGGATCTCCGGTCATTCAGAAGGGAGATTACCTGAAGTTCGGCCGGTATCCCCAAAGCTGCTTCTTTGTCAAAAAGCCCATAGAATGGCTGGCTTTGGAGGTAAACGGAAATGAGGTTCTTCTCATCAGCCGTTACGGTCTGGATTGCCGGCAGTATCATAAGGACAACGAAGTCAAAATTGACTGGGATGACTGCGATCTCCGGAAGTGGCTGAATGAAAAGTTTCTGAAGGAGGCCTTCACTGAAAAGGAACAGGAAAGGATCAAGCTCTCAGAGGTGGCGAATGACATATCCCCGGAGAAAGTAACTCAGGATCGGGTTTTCTGTCTCAGCCTTGCGGAATCGGTACGGTATTTTGAGAATAACAGAAAGAGACAATGCCGGCCGACGGCCGTGGCAAAACGGCACGGAACCACGTGGTCTAACCGCAATGACGGCAATTGCCGGTGGTGGCTGAGATCGCCCGGTTATGTTAAACGCGGTGAATCGTTTGTAATCAGGGAGTTCGCCACGTGTGTGGATTCTGACGGCGATACCGGAGTTCACAGTTGCAGTTCCCAAGGCGCAGGCGGCGATGCCGTGCGTCCCGCGATACGGCTGGTTCTTTGATTTGAAGGCATCTCCTGCTTTGGATTAATAGCGCGGGAATGCCACGCGCCTTCGGGAGATAAAGAAAAAGGCAGATTGCTCTGCCTTCTCTGGTTGGTTTGTTAAAGCCGGATCGGAATCCCTGGTGGTCTTACTTCACGTAGCTGAAGAAGTACTCGCGGGTTACCGGGGCCAGGCTGTTCACAGGAACGTATCTGTTAAAAAGTCTCTTCATTTCGGTTACCTCATTCTTAACTGTTGTGAACCGGGGCTTTGTCATCTTATCCTTTCAGCCCCCGGACTCTTCCTTCGGTTTATCTCCCGAAACCCTTACTTCACGTAGCTGAAGAAGTACTCGCGGGTTACCGGGGCCAGGCTGTTCATGGCAACGTGTCTGTTAAAAAGTCTTTTCATTTCGATTTCCTCCGAAATTTTGTTAGCTCATCTCGCTGAACACATTTTTATGATAGTGATACACCGCACAAAACGCAATAGCAAAATGGAAGAATTTTACAAAATTTTTGAATGAAAATACTTTCATCTTTTTGAAAATATTTTCGGGAAAGTCAGTGATAAAAACTGTTAAACCTTTAACTACAAAGGACTTGGCGTTCTTAAACCGGCACGGCTGTCTGTTTTATCTGAAATTGTCTCCTTAAAACAGCGGTAATTTACTTTCATAAAGCTGGATAAAAATGTGTGCCATATCACACAGTTGTCTCACATTAATAGCGTCTGTCTATGCAGCCATCTTTCGCCCATGCCGTGTCTGGTTTGTGCCGCTACCAAGCTTTTCTTCGGCGGCTTCTCTGCCTCTTCTATCTCCGCAGCCTTTGCTATTTCCGCTATTCTGCTCATCCATCCTTCCCATCCATTTCGTAGCTGAACCGCGCCATAAGCCTGTCAGAGAGAGACGTGGCGGAGAAGCTGGGACGGAGTTTTCCGGCGGGAGGATGTATTGAACAGGAAAAGTAAGAAATGGCAGCAGGGCGGCTTTACAATGATTCCGTGTTTTAACGGCAGGCAGTTTAAACGGTTTGGAGAGCGCGGTTAATGAGAGATGCTGAGATCACCGGAGCCTGATTGTCCCGGGATGCGGTACTTTGCCGCCGAAATCCCGGACTTCCAGATCTCCCGCGTGCCTGTGCTTCTGTACTTCTTCTCCGATCTTCTCAGTATTTCCGGAGGGAGGTTACCACCACTCCGATGATCTGGCATTCCAGTTCCGGGGTGATCAGAATCGGACGGTAGTTGCGGTTGGCGGGCACCAGCCGGGGAGTCGGTACCAGCTCCAGATACTTCACCGTGAATTCCTGATTGACCTCGGCGATAACGATGTCGCCGTGCCGGGCCTCCCGGGCCCTGTCCACCACCAGATAGTCATCCGGGAGAATGCCGGCTTCGATCATGGAGTCTCCGATTACCTGAAAAATGTAGGAGGAGGCGGGATGACTGATGCAGAACTCATTGAGATCCAGCCGGCCGTCAATATAGCCGCCGTTAGGAGCCGGGAATCCCGCGGGGATCTTTTCCAGGGAAACCGGGAGATAGCGTTTTTCCGGAGAAAGTCCCTCCGGGATCCGGCCGATGGGCTTTGCGGAAGGAGCTTCCGGAATATCCGGGGCTTTCTTGTCATCCGGGGTTTTGTTATCAGTCATGGAACCGGTCTCCGTATTTTGGCGGTTTGAGAAAAGCCGGGGCAGAGTCCCCGGCAGAACTATTCTAAGACTGGACACGTTTCTCAGGAATGGTTTTCTGTTTCAGATGTCACGGAAGCAGCAAATTCTGCCGCCTCTTTTCTTTTTTGTCTGATGGCGTCGATATCCGGAACAAACCAGGCTACCAGAGCTGACAGCATGGCCGCAACCGCAATGGTCCACATGGTGTATTCCAGACCGTAGTGATCTCCGATATACCCCAAAAGAGGAGACGTGATGCCTCCGAAGGAAATCCCGAGGCCGATGGTGATGCCGGAGGCAAAGCCGATGTGATTGCAGAGCAGCTTCTGTCCCATGACCATGGATACGGAGAGACTCCCGTAAAGGAACAGGGCGGCCGGGATCAGAAAGGCCACGGCGAGCCCGGCGGAGTCCATGGCGGCAAAGGCAACGAGAAAGGGCACTGCCAGGGTGGCCGACATGGCCAGCACGGTTTTGAATCCGAAGCGATCCGCCAGAGCGCCCCCGGCCAGCGTGGCCAGAGCGGAACACACCGCGATCACTGTGAGATTGCCATTGGCCAGACCTACCTCCCACTTGAAGCGGGACATGAAGTACAGCGGAATAAAGGTGGTAAGACCGAAGTACACGCAGGATCTGAAAAAGATCATCATGGTCAGGATGGCAAATCCCGCATAGCTTTCTCTTTCCTGAGGCTGGGACTTAAGCTCGCGGTTTTCGTTAAGAGTGAGCTCCGTGTAGTGCTGATGCCTGTTCATGAATACGAACATCATAATGAGAGCCGGCAGCATGATCACCATAATGCCCGGAGGTCCGAAGAGCAGGGTGGCCAGGGAGATTACCACCGGGCCTATGGCAAATCCGATATTGCCGCCCACCGAGAAGATGCTCATCCCCCGGCCCATGTGTTCATGAGAGCAGGCATGACATAACCGGCTTCCCTGGGGATGAAACATGGCCACCCCCACGCCGCTGATGCTGATCAGGATAAACATCAGAATGAAATTCTGGGTGCAGCCGATAAAGCCAATGCCCAGAGCGGCGGTGACCATGCCGACGGTCATGATCCAGGGCCGGGGTTTCAGATCCGAGATGATCCCCACCAGAGGCTGCACAATGGAGGACAGCAGGGTGGAGGCCAGCACCAGCATGGAGATCTCGGTGTTGGTATGGAGATACCCTGCCGCCAGCAGCACCGCCAGAGCGGCTCCCACGGACCCCTGACAGATGTCTGTGGCCAGATGTCCCAGCATAAAGAGATAGTTGTCGTGATAATGCCGGAGGTGCTGGCGGAGGGAAAGCGGGAGGCTCATGATTCTTCTCCTGTGAACATGATTCTTTTTCTGTGAAAAGCGTTCTGTCGCACAGTCCTGACAATGCCGGCTGGCAGGCAATGATGATAAAAGGGCTGGCAGAAATGTGACACCTGTCATTATTTTTGTTTAGCAGGCTTTTGTAAATGTTTTTTTGCAGGCGGCGGGAAACTCCTGACAAAACGGCATTGCAAAAGAGCCTTTGCCGGATCCTGAAATGCCTGTATCTCCCGGTCATTCAGTTCCCGGATCTGCCGGAAATAAAGTTCCAAATGTCCGGGTTTTAAGAGATGAAGGAGCTCTGGATTGGATATTGCGAGAAGTCCGGGAGACTGTTGCCAGAACTTAAGGCATGACAAATGACTGCTCAGGCATAAGGCAGATGCGGAAAACTTGCCGTTTTGAGCCGGCTGTTAATGGAGAGATGATGAAGAGATGATGACAGGAGAAAGACAAATAATGACAATGCGTTTTAACATCATCCCTGATTACTTATGTCATGTATCACGGCGCTACACCAAAAAATACACCAAAAATATCATTCTCGCTGGCATTAACTACGACCCGAAGAGCAAGGATCATCAATGCCTTATCGAAAGGCTTTGTTAAAACTTCAATGCGGCCTGATTTCAGGCCTGATTCTTCATACCGGCAAATGCACTTATCACAAGATTCCTGCTCCGTTATTGCGGCGCCTGCCTTTTGATAGCAGTCTCGGGCAGATTCCGGGCCGGGACAGCGCTTAAAAGCGGCGATCCCCGGCAAAAACAAGTCCCAGGTCACATTACCGGACACGGTTTTATAAGTTACCGCCCCATTTGAGACATAATGGCCGTTATTCCATAATTGTCATTGTTAGCGCAATGCACGCAATACATGGTGACTAG
The DNA here is from genome assembly GCA_002372325.1 of Succinivibrionaceae bacterium UBA3769. Taxonomy (GTDB): domain Bacteria; phylum Pseudomonadota; class Gammaproteobacteria; order Enterobacterales; family Succinivibrionaceae; genus Succinimonas. The sequence continues at coordinate 6,019 of DFFT01000027.1, forward strand.
TGATCTTAAAAGGAAATCCGCAATGAACAAAAATGCCGAACTTTTTGAGGCAATGCTCAAAAATAACAAGATTACCGCTTTCCGTCCGGCCGAAGAGGTTCAGGATGAATATCATTCTGTGATCTACCGTACCCTTCTGGATGTAAAGGGCAAACTCCTGCAGACTCTGGTTATTTTTGATGATACCCCTTATGTGGTTATCAGATGCTTCCTGGAGCCCAAGGCTGTTAATGACGGCAATCGCGTGGCCGTTGAAAGGGAACTCACCCGTCTCAATGGCGAGAACAAGGTAGTTAAGTACTATGTTTCCCCGGCCGAGGACGTTGCAGCTTCTGCCTGCATTCCCTATCTCCTCATGAGCAATGCTGCTAACGACATGTCCAATGCCACCTCCACCTTTGATCCCAACATCGTAAGACTGATTCTTGATGTGTTCATGAACGCTCTTCCCGAAGCCTATGAGCGCATCATGAAGGCTGTTTACGGCGGCGGAATGACCAATAATGAGGTCAAAGAAGTTCAGCAGGCTGCCGAGGCCGAGCAGGCTCCCGAGGCTGCAAACTAATCGCAGGCGCGCCTCGCTTTCCCCTGAATCAAGGGGGGTTTAAATTGACTGAGAAGTCCCGGATATTTGTTCCGGGATTTTTTTGCGCTTCCGCGCCGGGGCGCAGTTTTCCGGAGCTCTGTTTTCACCTCATGCGGCTTAAAATGCAAAGCTCCTGAGACAACGGCAGGAAATCAGGTACAATATTCGGGTGCAGTATCAGAGCGCAGTATAGTTTGCGGTGTTTTCGGATCGGATCCCCCAGTCGAGATTTATCATGAAGCGATTCTTTAGAAGGATGTTCTACTATCCAATTTTGGCCATTTGCTCCCGACGCTTTTATGTTTCGGTAATATCCCGGTTTCGCGGGGTCAGCGCCAAGTATTTTCTGGAGGCGGTGCTGCTGTCGTCCCTGATTATCACCTGCTACTTCACCGTGACCATATTTTCATATGTTGAGAGCGACCTCCGCACCCTGCTTAAGGAATTTCCCAGCTTTACGGTAAATAAAAACTGGGAGTTCGAGTTTCTGGAGGCTCAGCCGGGACAGACTGTATTCAAGGAGGATCAGAGTCACCGGAAATATGTTTCCATCCAGACCCCGGAGGGCACGCCGGTGCTGCTCTTCAACCCCGACGGAGCTCAGGCGGAAAGCCAGGATCTGCCCCGGAGCCTCACCGCCGGAAACACTGCGTCAAGCATGGTTTTTCATGTAACCTTCGGCAAGAATCGCGTAAGCCTCTTTAACGGCGTCAATACCACCGATATCTCCTACCGGGAGCTGGGAATCATGCCCGGAGAGGTGGTTGATTCCCCCCGGATTTACATGAGATTGCAGTTCATGGCTTATACCATTGCTCCCGTAGTCATTTTTATCTCCATGTACATCGTGGTGGCGCTGTGGCTGGCGGCCAACATTGCCGTTACCGCTGCTCTGGGATACGGTATTTTCTATCTCATGGGCGTAAGAACCACCTTCATCACCGTTATCCGGGTGAATGTTTACGCCAATACCATTATCCTGGCGCTGTTTACCGCTTCCATGTTCATGCTGGATCAGCCGGGGCTTTATGCGACCCTGCACGGTTCCTATTTCGGCATCCTCCCCCTTATCTATAATTTCTTTGCCGCCAGTGATTACCGCCGGAACTCCCTGGGATCCTCGGACAGCCAGAAACAGAAGCGGGAGAATGCCGGAGATGATTCCGACCATCGCTCCGGAGGGGGAAGTTTTCGGCCTTAGCGGGGTTCTCTAAGGCTTATTTTACAGATATCTCTTCCCCCGCGGTTTATCATATCCCGGAAGCTGAGAGCGAGAGGGATGCCATGGACAGCGGAAAACGAAACATCAGATTTTATTCCCGGGATGCGGCCGGACTTTTTCGGAGGATGGGAAAGGGAGCCGGCTGGGCCTATCATGCGCTTCTGTGGCAGCAGTACTGCGAGCCCGTGCGTCTGGGGCCGTTTTCCAGGAATTCCCTGTCCTATCGCTTCCGGAAGCATCTCCGTTCCGATCCCCTGATCACCCGGGATATCCCGAATCTCCTGTTTATTTTCGAGAAGGAGCTTAACCTGCTTTCCCGGGAGATCCGAAAATGCGGCCTGATGAAGCTTCTGGAGGACTATGAGGTTCCGGTGACTCTTCAGAAGAGCATTACCCTGAGAAATCCCGGAGAGAGCATGTACTGGAAGCTCTGGCTGGTTTTTGACCGGACGGAGGTGTGCCGCCGTTTTCTCTTCCTCCATGAGATAATCTCCCCCTGGGAACAGGCGGAGCTTGCGGCCAAGGCCCACAACCGCTTTCTGAACCTTCTGGCCCATCTGATTGCCGCCTATCGCAGGCTGCCTCCCGAGGTGCATGAGCTTTTTATGATAAGAGGGAGACGGCCGCAGCCAGGAGGCCCCCGTCTTCGCAGAGATTACCCGGAGCTCTGGCCGGACTTGTTCATGGCGGGGAATTAAGTCTCATGTCCTTTCCGCTGCCGAAATTTTTCTCTTTCTGCTACCAGCCTCTTATTTTTGCTCTCTCTTCAAAATTCCGGCAGGTTTTTCTGATACAATGCCCCTGAAATGCAGAAATGATTAATTAGTCATATAAGAGCTAAATAAAATGTATAAAGCGATAATATCTTTAGCAGCGGGAATGCTGATTTTCGGAACCGGATTTGCGGCGCGGGCGGATGACATCCCCCGGGATCCGGCTCTGTTCACTCCCGACGGACACTATACCGAGAAGAACCTTTTTCTGAACATCCTGCCCCGGGAGCGGGAGGGGCGCCAGTTTCCCCTCAGGGTTTCCGAGGACGTGGTGCTTTCTGACATCTCCGCCGGCCCCGGAAGCGTCATTACCAATGTTTTCCGGCTCAGCAAAAAGGCGTCCGGAGATCATACTCCCTACGGCGTCCTTAAGAATATCTGCCAGAACCAGGCCCTGAGAAGCAGCATGGTGGACAGGCTGGACAGCTACCGCTTTATCTATTACGAGGAGGAACGGTATCTTTTCAGCGTGGATGTGACCTCTGAGCACTGCAAAAGCAATGGCTGGTAAAAAACGAAGGACAGAGAAAAAAGGAGTTCGCTTATGAACGATGAAAAAGAGAGCACTGAAAAAGACAGCGCTGAGAGGAAATCAGAAACTGAAGCGCTGAAGGTCAAAGCCGCCGCCGCTTATGAAAAGCTTGATCGGAAAGAGTATCCCGAGCTGGCCCGGCGTCTCGCTCTTTTCACGGGCAATGACGCTGATTATGCCGCTGATGAGGATTTCAGCGATGATTATGATTACTGCGATAATACCCCTTACAACGCAGCTCATGAGATTATGCTCTGCGATTGTCCGAAGCCTCTTCCGGATTTTATCATTGCGTTCGTGACCGAGCTCATGGAGTCAGAGATCCGGAAGGGGAATGACCAGGCCATGAATTCCCTGGGAGCCATGCATTATGACGGCAGCCGGGGCTTTCCGCAGAGCTTTGACAAGGCGGTTCATTACTACACCATGGCGGCCCGGCAGGGAAATTCCTACGCGCAGGAAAATCTCGGCTACTGCTGCTACTATGGCCGGATCGGGGAGCCGGACTATGAGAAGGCCTTTCAGTTCTTTGCTCTGGGAGCCTTCAGGGGGCAGCTGATCTCCCTGTACAAAATCGGGGACATGTATTTCCACGGCTACTATGTGGAGCAAAACCTGGAGGAGGCCTTCAGCATTTACCAGCGCTGCCGGGAGGGCTTTAAGGAACATACTGAGAAACGGATCTCCGGCCCGGTGTATCTAAGGCTGGCTCAGATGTGCCTTGCGGGTCAGGGAACGGAGCAGGATCCCGCTTTGGCGCTCCGGTATTTTCATAAAGCCGAGGAGCACCTTTTTACCGTGGTAAAGGAGGGCGATGTCATGTACCGGAAGAGTCTGGAGCAGGCGATTTCCGGCGCGGCAGAGGCCCGGGAGCTCCTCCGGAAGAAATTGCCCGGGGACACCTGGGATTTTGATTAGCCCGTTTCCGGCGCTTTCTTCCGGCCCTGACAGGAACCCTGTCAGGGCTTCTCTTTGTGGCTCTCATTCCATTTTTTTTGGAGAATCTCCCATATAATGATAAAGTTTGCCCTGAAGCCGGAACAAATTTTTTCGTGCCGGCTCTTAGTTTCAGAGGCGGGGCTCAGGCAGGATGACGGAAGGTTCCGGAGATCCCGGCAAACAAAAAAAGTCGAGGGAGAAGAGAGGGCGAAATGGCAGTCAGTTTACTGAAGAGATCCGGGAGGCGCTCCTGCTCTTTCCGCATCTGGGGGCTTATGGCGCTTCTCATGGCAGTGCACCTTGCGGCCGGCCCAGGAGTCCTGGCGGCTTCCGGAAAACCGGGCTCCCGCAGGGCCGTCCCGCAGCAGAGCTACTACACCCGGGCGGAGCTGGAGTCTCTTTACCGCAAGAAGTATGCCGCTAAGATCCCCTATAATTTCAAGTTCGGCCGCATTACGGAGGTGCAGTTTGCCGATGACGGCACGGTATATGTAACCGCCGTGGCCAATCCTCTTTATGCGGAAATGCCGCGTTTTGCCAGAATGATGCTTTTTGAAAGATACTGGCGGAGTGCCCGGGAGAGCTACTGCCGCAAGGTGGCTCTGAAGAAAGCTCCTTACAGCCGGGTGCGCCGGACCGAGGGGGATTTCTATGATGACAGCGGGAGAACGCTCCATCATGTAACCTTTTATCCCGGAATGTGCAGCGGGGAGTAGTGCGGCGGGGAGTAGCGCAGCGGGCCGCAATGAAACGGATGAGTAATGCGGCAGGCAGCAGGGCCAGCGGAAGAGTGAGCAGGTGAAAAGTGTGGTGAGCAGCACGGCGATTAACAGCATGGCGATTAACAGCACGGTGATTAACAGCATAGCGGAGAGAAGCGCATGAGGAAGCTCAGGCGGATTTTTTGCGCCATGTTCCTGGCGGGAGTTTCGGGAGCCGGAGCCTACGGGGAAGAGCCCCTGGCCGGAGCCCCCTCTCTTGACGCCGAGGATGCGGAGTACCGGGCCGAGCCTAATGCGGAAAGACCTGCGCATGCCACGGCGGAGCCTGCCATGGTGGCGGTGGACGAAGCCCCGCTTCCGGAGGAGACTCCTCCCGCCTCCGGGGACGGCTCACCCGAAAACCTGACCGCGGTAAACCCCGTCTGGAAAAGCATCAGCGAATCCCGCCGGGAGCAGGAGGAGGCTCTGCGGGATCCGGAAGCCGGCCCCGCTAAACCCGAAACCCCCGGTGGTTCCCGGTCTGATACCGCCTCCGGGGAGAAACCGGAGCCGGTCGCTTCCCAGGAAAACCCCGGAGATCCGAAACTCCCTGAGGACAAGGAGCTCAAAGCGGCCCAGGACGATGATCCCGTGACGCCAGAAACGGAGGCTGCTCCCGCGGTTCCGGACAATCACCCCGAGAAGAAGCAGGAGGATAACGGGGAAGCAAAGACCGGGGATAAGCCCGGGGATCCGTCAGTTAAGGATGATGCCGGGAGATCTGCCGGGACAAAACCGGTGTTAAAAACCGAACCCACCGCAGAGATAAAAGCTGGCGAGTCCGGCGATAAGTCCAATGATAATGTTCCGGCGTCTCCGGCCTCCGTGACTGACGGGGAGCAGCCTTCCCAGGCTGAACCGGCACCCGCGGGAAAGACTCCGGCTTCGGAAAAAGCCGCCTCTTCTTCCGTCCCGCAGGCTCCGGTTTCCCAGACTAAGCCGGGATCCGGGAAACCTCATCCTGCTGCCGCCGGGGAGAGTCAGACCGCCAAAGAACCCGCAAAGTCCGCGGCTTCCGGGGTATCCGAACAGGAAAACGCAGTCCTCCCGAAGCCCGCCCCGGAGATGCCCGAGCCGTCATCTTCAGGCTATTCCGGGGATCGGGGCTACTATACCCGGGAATATTTTGAGAATCTTTATCTCCCGTATTTCTACCATACCTACGAGGTACCTCAGGCTCTGGACAGCTTCTTTTCTCTTACGGATATCCATGTGGCCGAGGACAGCACCGGGCTGGTTCTGGGGATAAACGCCGCGGATACCGTGGGGCCTTTGGATCTGGACGGATCCGCGGAGGACAACCCTCATATCAGAACCTTCTGTCTTCTGGCCCTGAGACTGGGAGTGCTGCACCGCACTGAAAACGTCTATCTGGAATTTTTCCACGACGCCCGGAATTTCTTCAACAAGAAGATCTCCTATTCCTTCTGCACCGGGAAATCCCCTGAGACCGTGGGAAAGAAGATCTTAGACAGCGAAGAGGTGCGTCTGGACGATGAATTCGTCTATGCCTTCAAGAATGAAAAGGGCCCGCTCCTGAGCCGGGACTATCTCACCAAGGCTTTTGTTCCCTACGCCTTTGACCGGATCCGGGAAAAGTTCCTGCCCCCGGAGGAGGATCCCCGCATGGAAGTTACGGAGCAGGGCGGCCTTCTGGTGGAGTTCACCTCTGATCCCAAATTCCGCAGTCTGCTCCGCTCTTCCGATTTTATCCGGGAGAGAATTAAGCGCGCCTGCAGCAACGAAACCTACCGGCGCTGGGTTTTGCCCCGGATTCCGGATCTGCGCTATCGTTACCGGCTTAAGGACGGTTCTCTTATAAAGGAAATCACGGTGTCCAGCAGCACCTGCAGCGCCACCGAGGTGGAAGCCCGGCAGTAGGGCGGCAGAAGGAGACTCACGTCCGGCGGAAATTAAGTTCTGCCGGAAGACTGCAAAGGACGGGCCGGAAGCGAGGGCGAGACGGGGGAATGAAAAGGGGGCTTTTAAAGCCCCCTGAAACTTAAAGCGTCAAAATGTCTGCAGCGCGCCTCAGCGTTTATGCCAGGCGTGCAGCATTTCCTTTTTCAGGCTTTCCACTCTTTTGGCATCAAAATTCCGGGAGGAGTTAAGCTCCACCTCGGCATGGATCCTTTTGTTTTCCAGAAAACGGGCGATAAAGGCGCCGCCCTGAATCTCCAGAGAGCTGTTATGAGTCTTTACCACCTCCTGGAAGAAGGCATCCTCCAGAATGGCCTTAACCGATTTGGTGTTGTCAATGAAGCTCATATCGATGCCCACGCAGTAGAACTCTTCGGAGGAAGGTCGCAGGGGACTCCGGAGGAAGGATCCGGAAGCTCCCAGCCAGCTGGAGTAGCTGGCTCTGGGCTGAGTCATGGTGACAAAGTTAACATAGTTCCGCACCAGGGCTTCATTGCTGGTTTTGTGATGGCTGAGCCCCCACATTTCAGAAAACTTCCACACGCTCTGGCAGCGCTTCATGGCGATTTGGCAGGTGCGGTTGAAGTTATCCATGCGGTTGGTGCGATCCCCGGAGCCGAAGTCATCCAGAATTACATTGCCCCCTTCGTTTAAGGTGATCCACATGAAGGTATCGCTGTTAGTCGGAGCCACGATGCCGTCAATGCCGGCCTTTACGGTGCCGATGGTGGGAAAGGGAGACTTGGGATGGCGGTAGAGCTTCATCATGGCCATAAGCACATCATTCTGGCTTTTGACTTCAATGTTTTTCATGATGCCAAACACCTGAGCCCTGGCCAGATTGTCAGGGGAACCGGTCAGGCAGGCAATACTGATCAACATGCTAAGCTCCAAAATCCGCTGGTTGCAACCGATGATAAAGGGGATGAAAAGGGAAGAATTTCTGCTCAAAAAAACAGCAGAGACTCACAGCGGAAATTATAGACCAAGTTTAATTTTTTTTTGCATTTTCCGCATGGGATATTGCTCAAAAAGTTGAGTGAGAAGAAAAAAATTCCCGGGGAGATACGGCGCGGGAAGAAAAAGACGCCTCCGGAAACACAAAAAGGGATTCTTCCGGAAAATGCGGCGTCTCCGGTCAGACCGGAAAGCGGAGATCCCGGGCTCCCTCCGGCACCGGGATCCGGGCATTCATGATGGCCTGCTGCCTGATGGCCTCGGCCTTTTCTTCGGGAGAGCAGTCCTGACTCCGGATCACCTCGTAGAAGCGATGGGTGGCCTCTTTGGTGCGGAAGGAGGTTTCGGTATGAAACTGGATTTCCACGGGAATGTTTTCCGGAGTGCGGAGGACGACATTGGTGCCCTGATACTGATTGGGATCCGGAGCGGAATGCTGTTTGCCCTCGTGGTCATAGACATAGGCGCTGTTGCCCCAGACGTTTTTGTATACCGCGGTTTGAATGCCGGCCCGGGAGAGTTTTTTAAGCGCTCTGGTTACCGTTTCTGCATACTTGTCCTCGGTGGTGACATAGGTATAGCGCAGAAGATCGCTGATGCCGTCGGCGGCATCCCGGATCCCGGTGCCGTTTTCCCGGGAACGCTTCAGTATCTTCCGGGTCAGACTGTCCCGGCTTTTCAGGCGGTGCTCCAGTCCGTCCAGCCGGACGTCGGCGTTTTCCAGGGAGGTGAGAATGCCGGTGATCTCCGGTTCCTCCAGAGCTGCCCGGGTCAGAAATTCGTCTGCTACAGCGGCGGCGCTTTCCTCAGTATTTCTGCGGCGGAGAACCTGCGGGGCAGCGGGGATTTTGGAGGATCCCGGCCGGACATTTTTGCCGGTATCGCCAGAAGCGGCGCCGCCGGTGGCCAGAGCCAGCAGGAAAAGGAAGAAGGGGATGGCTCCCGTGAACTTGTTCTTTAAGAGCTTGGTGATGTTCCAATTCATAGGCGCATGTCCTGTTCCGCTTACCCGGAGGTGATAACGTTTGAAGCCGGCCGGGGTTACAGAAAAATACAGAAAAAACGATGCCTCGCTTTTTCCCTGCTGGTATTCCTGCTGCTGTTCCCTGGTCACGGCCGCAAGGATTCTTCCCATAGGTTAAATGCGGGCGGTTTTTCCAAAATTAAAGACCTTTGGGGGAAAATGTTTTCAGATAGCGTGATCCGGCCCCGGGGTCGGGTTCCGGAGGAGGCGTTTTTGCCGCTCGGCATCGTTTGCTCCCGATTATTCCGGGAAATCCTGCGGAATTCCGGCAAAAAGCCGGCAAATTCTGGCAAAATAGCGCAGGTTTCCTTTTTTTGATTATCCAGGTTTGGTTTTTCCGGCGCTGCTTCCGGTAGGGTGTTCTTATGAGATTACAGTATTTTCTTCTGCCGTTATTCCTTTTTGCTTTGGAGGCCCCGGCCTCCGACCTTTATCAGGCGTATTTCAAATGCGCTGAGGAGCATGTCATTGCCGTGCCGGATGACCCGAATGAGCCGGACGTTCTTTCCCTTATGAAGGTTTTTCAGAAGGAGTTTCCCGCAGCCCTCACCGGTGCATATCTCGAGAAGGCCGCCTCAGGCAAGCTGTCCCAGGAGGATCAGGAGCGGCTTAACAAAGGCGTTTTTGCCACGGACGAGGATGATGACGGCAATGAAGTCATGGCCCTGGTCTGGAATGATGCCGGGGGCCGCAAGCTTCTGGGGGTGCTTTTTCATATCATGGCTGATGTGCTCTATGATGAAGAGGTGTGCTTTTACAGCTACGATCCCCAGTCCCGCGAGCTTAAAACCGTCTCGAACGAGCTCACCTCCTTCCGAGCGCCGTATGCCTCAGCCGCCGGAGCGGTTAAGAGCTACTATGCTTTTGATGAGAACCAAGCCGAGATCATGAATGAAAACGTGGACGGTCTGCAATTCGGGATGGTCAGCGTTTTTGTTCGGGACGGGGCGAGCTTCCGCTTCCGGGGCGCCCGCATTCTCCTGCCGGCAAAGAGAGTCCGGGAGGTCAAAAAAATAAATCCGGCCTTCTATGCCTTTTACGATATTGACGGCGATGGCAATTCCGAGCTTATTTTCAGCGACAAAAAGCATGCCCGGGAAAAGATCCTGTTTGTGACGCCTGATGCGGATTTGGGCAGCAGCAAGATCGCTCTTCCGGCGGCGCTGTTCTGGCAGCCCCTGCTGGGTCTGGAATCCTGGCAGTGATATCGGGCTCCCGGGATGCCTGAAAAAACTGCCGTCAGGTTTAAGAGGCGGCCCGGGGGCTTTATTTATCAGGCCCTGTTATGTTTTCCTGCTCTAAGCGGAAGACCGAGCATGGCGTTAAAACGCGCTGAAATCAACGACTGAATCCAATAAGCTAATCACTGACGGGAGATAACAGAAAGCGCAGGAAGAAGAAGGAAATGCTGAATGCTCTAGAATGGTTGCGGGGGCCGGATTTGAACCAACGACCTTCGGGTTATGAG
>DFFT01000003.1 GCA_002372325.1 Succinivibrionaceae bacterium UBA3769
TCCATTTTGGCTGCGGAACACAGGTCCAGTACCACGAATTTCGCCGGAATGCCGCCCCGGGAAAGACTGTCAGCGAGAGTGATAAAGTCCGGAGCGTCCTTGGCCCGGATCTCTCCGGTGATGGTGATATAGCCTTCCCCGCTGTCCAATCTGGAGAAGCCGATATCCGCGGCGAGAGACATGGCAGAACCGGAAAGCAGCGAGCCCAAAATCAGGGAACCGCAAAAAACAGAACTGCCGCAAAACCGCGCAATACCGGCAAGGAATCCGCACCGTTTCATAAAGGCCTCCTTTGCGCCGAATGGGAGCTCGGTCGTGAGTGTCTGGAACTCATCCGGGGATCTGCTGTTTCCGGAATCTGGTTTCAGAGCTGTCAGGATGAATGCTCCCCTTCTCATTAATTATCCATCATTGCTAATAAATATACCTTTAAGAGCATCACATTCAACACATTGGTAAAAAATCTTTATGAGATTCCAGACGGGCTCACGGCGGAAACATCGCTTTAGAAGCTTAATGGATAAACCCGAAGTTACCGGGAAGAACCGCAGGAGAGGAATTTTCAGAGTTCATAACATGGGATCTTTTCAGGAGCTCTCTTCATGGCATGAACTTTTGCACTTTTTATTTCCGTTTGCGGATCTTTTCTGTAAGAGAATTGAAACACCCAAAGGGTAATTTGGGCCATGGCCGTTTTGGAACTTGTCCGGGATGCAATAAAAACAGGGCGTTTCCGACGGCCTTTCCGGAATCTTTACCAAGAACACTCAGACAAAAAAAGGAACCCGTTATGACTGCTGCATCCTCCCCCGCTAATTCCGCTGCATCTCATGATTATTCTGCCGCCGCTTCCTCCGGGGCTGCCGTTTCTTCCGGCGTTCCCGGGCGGAATAAGAATCTCCGCCTCACCTGGAAGGCTGTCATTACCGGTCAGTCTTGTCCCCGGAAACTCTGGAATCAGTACCATGAAGCCATGATTAGCGAGGAAGAGGACAGTGTCTCCGTTCCGTCTGAAAATACCGGTTCCGATATCATGCCTCTTGATGTTCCCGCCGTGATTCGTTCCAATGCCGGCCTGACAACCATCATTGATGATCGCTGCCGGGAGTTCGACGCCCTCCTGAAAAAACTGAACCAGAATGCCAAAACCGATCTGGTATCTCTGGAAACCCTGCGTTTATCCAGCTCTGACCAGATCTTCGAGGGCATCATGCGCATCTACTGTCTGAACAGCCTGATTGTGACCGCCATCTCCCCGCTGGAAAAGCATGCCCCGGAGGAGCAGCGGCTTATTCTGAAGTTTCATTACTGGCTGATGACGGAGCGCGGGAGGCACTGCGACGGCGGTCTTCTGCGGGATCCCCTGACCGGCCTTACCAGTCTGGAAACATTTTCAGAAGAGGAGATGACGGAGTTCCGGAAGCTTATGGTCAGCCTGAAGGCCGCAGTTCTCAGCGACACTCCCCCGGCGGTAACCAAGACCTGCGCCCGATGCTCCCGCTGTCCGGATCTGGATCAGTGCGCTTCCGATGCCATCACTCCGGGCATTGCCGATTTTGAAAACATGTCCGATGAGGAAAGACAGCTTTACCTCAAAAACGATTATGAAAAATACCCCCTCTTTGTCTGCACTCAGGGCAGCAGGATTTCCGTTACCGGCAAATGTCTGATAATCCAGAATGACAGCTTCCCGGAAATCAGAAAGCCTCTGGCCGAACTCAGCGCTCTTGTTCTGGTGGGCGGCATCAATCTCACCACTCCCTGCCTGAAAACCCTGGGCCAGGAAGGGATTCCGGTGGTATTCACTTCCACAACCGGAAAATGCCATGCCGTCTCCGTGGGGCCGGAAAGCGCCTATAAAAATGCCGCTGCCCTGAAATGCCAGGTAGAGACCGCTCAGGATCCCGAAAAGAGCATCGCCATTGCCAGAAGTCTGGTGGCTGCCAAAATCAGGAATCAGGTCAGCCTGATCAGAAAGATCTCCCGGGAAGCCTGCCAGAGTCCAAAAATCAAAAACTGCATTGCCCAGCTTAACAGACTCGCTGCCGCCTGTTTATCGGCCAAAAACATCGGTCAGCTTATGGGACTGGAAGGAGAAGCTGCGTCATCCTACTTTGACAACCTTGCCGAGAAAATTTCAGAAAGCGGCAGCGAACTCGCCATGAACGGCAGAAACCGGCGGCCGCCCCGGGATCCTGTTAACGCTCTGATATCCTTCGGGTATGCTCTCCTGCTTCAGAATGTAGTGGCCGCCCTGAAATCCTGCGGGCTCTGCGAATGGCTGGGCGTGCTGCACACCGAACGTTCCGGCAAACCATCTCTGGCCTTGGATCTTATGGAGGAGTTCCGCTCTCCGGTGGTGGATGCCCTGATGGTCACCATTGTCAGAAAGAATATCTTCAAACCCTCTGATTTCGAGGAGAAATACGACAATGATAATGAACGCTATGTTTCCCTGACCGAAAACTCCCGTAAAAAGTTCATTTCTTTGTTTCAAAGAAGGCTGGATACCTTATGCACCCACAGGCTTTCCGGGAGACGCTGCTCCTGGCGGGAATCCATCTATCTTCAGGCCGGAGTATTTCTGCGGACTATCAGGGGAGATCTTACCAGTTATGTAGGCATGGAGTTTTGAAACATGGAGTTCTGATCATGAAAAAATTCATCTTTGTCGCTTATGACATCACCATTGATAAAATAAGACGCCGTCTTGTGAAGTACCTGGAAAACTACGGCCACCGCATTCAGTACTCGGTATTCTGCATTCGGGTAACCGAGCGGGAGCTTTTTGAACTCAGGCAGAACATTGAAAAGCTCACCGCTCCCGACCAGAACAAATCGGTAATCTTCATCCCGGGAGAAAATGCTCACATCGAAGAGGTTATTCCCCAAAACCTGGACATCATCGGGGACATAAAGAGCTATCGCACGGAATCCTGCGTGGTGTGAATGCAAAGTCCGGCTGACCGTCACTCATCACTGCTCCCGGATTCGGAATTTCGGGGTTCGGGCAGAATCTCCCTGTCACTATCGATAAAACTTCTGAGACTATTGCCCACAGCATGCAGATCTCCGTGCAGACTGTAAGGCGTATTAGAAGTGGAAAGCCGTACCAGTCTGCCGTCATCCAGAACAAACTTGCAGACATACTCGCCGCCGCACATCCCGTTATCCGGGCCGCCCTGGCATTTATCGAGTCCCAGTTTCCTTATCAGGGCGAAGATCTGGTCATAAACCTCTTTGTCCGCACGATAGCCCCGGTGTATTTCAGGGCCGCCGAACTCATTGCTGTAGGTGTGGAGCTGATACTCTCCGGAGGCTTCATCAAGATAAAGCACTGTCTCGTCATGAAGATCCCCCATGCCGGTAGCCACCGATTTCGAGCAGCAGTCCAGAAGCATCTTAAGGCCCTTGTCGCTGGGAGGACAGTATCCCGGGGGAAGGCTGTCAGCGGGGAATCCCGGAAAACCGCCGAGAAACGGAGACATCACCCCTTTGAAAGGCATTCCGGCAGGAGCGGCCGGCGGGGGCGGTACTTCAGAGACCGGAACAGGAGCCGCCTTGTCCGCATCCAGAAGCATGCCGCATTCACAGCAGAATTTGGAGGATTCCGATACGCTGGAATGGCAGTAAGGGCAGACAAAAGCAGCGGGGTTATTTAAATCAGTCATGACAAATCTCGCTTTGATTGATTTAAAAGCAGCAAAAACCCGGAAGATGTTTTTCTGCTTCCGGGAAGTAATTCCGGGACACGCCCGTTCCTGTAACCGAATCCCTTTTTACCCGGCCAGTTTTACCCCTGTACCGCGGCTCTCAGGCATCCTTTTTCCTGAAATCAGGTTCAAGGATCCGGGCGCTGTCGGGGTTATAGCCGGAGATCTTCAGGAAGTAAAAGACACCGGGCTCCATGAACACCAGATAATCCCCCCAGAAAGCCATTTGGCGGGTGATGGCCCGGCCGGGGTTTTCCGGATCCCAGAAGCTCCCCATCAGGACATCCCGGAACTCGCCGGTGTAAATAACGGGATTCTTCCATACGCCGTAGCAGGAGAGATGGCTGCCGGATTTGGAAAGCTCCTTCAGGAACAGCGACAGCAGATTTGTCTCCTGCTCGAACACATGAACGGAGAGCTGCTGCTCTTCCAGAGGCGTATAGGCCCTGACGTACGATCTGAAGAACCGGAAGCGGCCTTCGCTGCGGATTTTCAGGAAGCCGGGGAAGACATGAATTACGCCGGTGACGGACTTCTCGTATTCTATTTCCCCAGTGTACAAGCCAATGCTGGTGTTATTGATCCCGTAGGTGCTGAAAAGGTACTGCCCGTTGACATAAGGAGCCCGTTCGGGATCGCAGGATTCCATGTACTGAGACAGGAGAAATCTGCGGTACAGAAGCTCGCTGGTGGTGACCTTTTCAGGCTCTTTGAGATATTCCGCGAGCTCGTCCCGGCGGTGCTTCAGAAGAGGAGCAAGATCCTCATAGTCATAAAAAACGGTTGCGGCCATGGCTATTTCCCTTATTTTCGTTTGCATTAGTTTCCCGGCAGGCATGGCTGTTATCGCCTGTCCGCGGTAAAAACCAGCTCCGGAGCATCCGGATCCTGTTCCATCCTGTCCAGGGAAATGCCTTCCTCATTGGCAACCCCGGTCTTTACCAGCAGGGATTCGACTCTGCGGAGATCGGCCATTTCCAGCCGTACCTCCTTCACCATACTCTCGTCATTATCCCGGATCCCGTCTCGGAGCGTCTGGCAGTCGCTCTGGAACACGATCCCGAGATACTGCCAGAGTCCCTGCGGAGTGGCATTGGCTCCGTCCAGGAAATCAAGGAAATCATAAAAAACGGCATGCTCCTCGGCGCTGACCGCCATAGGATTGGATAACCCGTCCGTCAGGGAAATAAGCCCGCACCTTAATTTAATCATCTGTTCGCTGCTCAGTTCCATGTTTCTGTTCTCCTGTCATCGTTCCCGGCAAACTCAAAAGAGATATTTCCTGAATCATCAGCCTGGGAGACCAAGGCTGGGATTGCTTGAGTCCGGAGCGGAACGCGTGATTCCATTCATCTCAATGGCGACAATTGTATCGGGCCGCGGTAAATGCGGCATGTCTCGGCATTCAGGCAGCGGCATTCGGGCATGTCGCGGTACCTAAAAGATCCAAGACATTTTCCCGACGGCCCAAAGGCGGCTGCATGATTTTCAGCCAGCGGCTTAATCAGCAGACCTTGATACCGTAATTCGGACTTGATGCCGTAATTGTAACCAAAATTTGATTACGGAAGTTTTTGATTTTAGTGCGAAAGCGAAAGATGAGGTTAGATGGCAAAGTACAGTTCCGGATGAATGACTATTGAACGACAGGCTGTTGAATTCACCGCAAAAGGATCTCCCCCCATGCGGCTGCGGGCCGGTGATTGGTAATCGTCAGTCCAGAGGTTTCAATACCGCAAAAGGGTCTCCCCCCATGCGGCTCCTCGAAGGAGAAACCAAGGAATATAAATATATGCGGGTTTCAATACCGCAAAAGGGTCTCCCCCCATGCGGCGTGAGAATGCCAAGGGGTTGCAGCTTGCTGTTGTCTGGTTTCAATACCGCAAAAGGGTCTCCCCCCATGCGGCGTGAGAATGCCAAGGGGTTGCAGCTTGCTGTTGTCTGGTTTCAATACCGCAAAAGGGTCTCCCCCCATGCGGCTTCCTTGAAACAGTACTTCGTTCAAAAGCAGTTGGAAAGTTTCAATACCGCAAAAGGGTCTCCCCCCATGCGGCCTGGATAAAGAAGATCTGCCTCCCTGCGATGAACGTTTCAATACCGCAAAAGGGTC
>DFFT01000053.1 GCA_002372325.1 Succinivibrionaceae bacterium UBA3769
TTAGCGACCAGGCCTATGAGATACTAAAGTTACTTGGCGAAAGATACCAAAAAACATATGGTGCGTAATTTTAAGTTGTCGTTTTTTTAGAGGTGGAAATACCCCGTTTTTAACTGCGAAATGTAAGCTCAAAGCATCCGTCAGAGCGGAGGTGTCGGCGGAAAGCCTGATGGTGCTGTCGTTCATTTTGGTCTCCATAAAAATAAAAAAGGATCTCGCGGTGAGATCCCTTGAATGTAAGTGTTAGCTTTAATTGGAGTGTTTAATCGAGTTTTTCGATCAGACACTGATGATCCTTGGTTTCAGTGCTGTAATTTATCCCAACCAGAATGATGTTCCTGTATTGTTTGATATAACGTTTAAAGTATTCCTTTGTTTTAATTTGCTTAATGGCCTCTTCGGCGGAATCGTCATACTTAAACTCAATCAGAATAAGCGGCTGCTTCCTCGTTATTGGCTCATACACTAAATCAGCACGGCCCTTACCTGCCTGATCTTCCCGATGATAGCTGTAATCATCAAGAGTTGACCATAAAAGCCCGGTCATCACGCAGTACGTAAGAGATTCTTCATCGTTGTAATCGAGAAGAGATACTGCTGAGGAATTGTGGATTTCCTGAATAATTGCAGCTACGGTTGCTCCGTCAAGTTCTTTGATGGCTTTGAGCAGGTTTTCTGAACGTTTGATGGTTTCCATTCGTTCATACCAGTTCTGCTCTCTGACAATATCCATCAGCACTGCTTTGATTTCAGCATTCGGAACATAGGCAACTTTACGATATTTATTTTTGGTTTCTGAACATCCAAGGTAACCGAGGCATACCAGAAGACTGAATACATCATTTTTATCTTTTATGGTTACCATATCATTCTGGAAATTGGCACAGCTGAAAGTAACTTCATCACCTTCGATTAAATTGATGATGTCTTCCTTTATGCCGTCAAAATCCATATTGATCAAACGTACAAATTCCTCATTGGACGAAGTTCCGCTCCAGTAACTGATACATTCATTTCTAGTTACTGCCTTACACACTGAGTTAGGGTTGTAAATATCCACACCTTTGATTTTATAACCCTCGTACCAGCTCTTTAAATCATGATGTGAAACTTTACAGTTAGGTGATTTTACAATATTGGCTACCTCATCTTCCGTAAAACCGAAGTAAGCAGCATAGTCACCAGGAGAAAGCATGTTATATTCATCAAAGCCATTGAGTGCAGACTGAGAGTTATATTTTTTGATGGGGAGAATACCTGTAAGGTATGCAAGGGCGAAACAATCCTGCCCACCATCGGCCTTAAACAAATTTTTTAACAGTTTAATGAATTTTTTCTGTAAGGTTTCATCGTTACAATATTCCCGATATACCAAATCCCATTCATCCATAATAAAAATGAATTTGGTATTCAAATCCTGAGTAATCGCAAGTAAAGTTTCCAAAAGTCCTGTGTTTTCAATCTGATGTTTTTCGAGACACCCTGCAAATTTACTGCTTGATTTTAATTCTTTAATTATTGAATACTCGAAAAAGTCAACCAGATCATTAACACCATCTACCTTCTGTTTTTTGTTGGAATAACCATCAAACAATCCGTCAATGGTATTCATATCAATATAAATGACATCGTATTTGTTGAGGTGTTTTTCGTAACTATCTTTAAATTCATTGTTCGTTATTTTTAGATTATCAAAAATCTTTTGACCGGCATATCCTTTGGAATAGTAAGCTGACAGCATATGAGCTGTTACGGTTTTGCCAAATCTGCGGGGACGGGTTACAGCCAAAAGCTTTCCATCAGTGTTAAAAAGCGCATTGGTTTTTTCAATAAAATCAGTTTTATCAACAAACACTCTGGTATCTCTGGCTTTAACCAGATTAATAAAGCTGTTATCCTTGTCAGGATTCAGAATGCTTCCCATGACTGTAACCTCCCCCAAACTCAACATCATCAGATGTCATTTTATCACAGCGCCGAATTTTTATCCGTGATACAGGATGGAACTTCCTGTGAACAATTAGACGTACTGTTCATATGTCAGTAATTTAACTAGTATCGGTAAATAATTCAACTGTTATCTTATGCTTAATCTGTGGATATGTCATTCATCAAAATGCTACCGTTTACTCATCATCCGTTTAAACTTTTCAACCACTCTGGCACAATCGCAATCCGTCATTCCGGCTTTGTACCTCTCCTTCGGATGAGCCTCGTAGTATTCCTCCTGAAAAGAAAAGGATCTCATAAGAGATCCTTGGTTGAAAAATACGGAATGACTGTGTTAATCCTCAATCGGATAATTTTTCAGAAGCCACTCACCGTTACCAGGATTATCAGGATTGTAGGTCGGTTTGTTTGTGTCCAACGCCCGTACAGAGTTCATCTCATCATCTGTAAGCCTAAAATCAAAAATATCCAGATTTGATCTGATGCGTTCAGGATTTACTGATTTTGGTAAAACTATCATTCCATCCTGTACTTCAAATCGTAATATTACCTGACCTGCATTTTTATTGTATTTTTCTGCTATCTTCTGAATTGCTTTATCGGTAAGCAGATCCTTGTTTCCCTGTCCCAGAGGCCCCCAGCATTCAACCTTTACGCTATGTTTATCCATAATACTTCTGACATCTTTTTGCTGAGCAAAAGGATTACATTCGATCTGATTCACAGACGGCATGGTTTCAAACTTGGAAACAACATCTTCCCATATTTTAGGCGTAACATTGCTAACACCAATGGATCTGATTTTTCCATCGGCTTTCGCCTCTTCCATTGCTTTCCACGCACCAATTACATCTCCGTATGGCTGATGGATTAAATATAAATCCATGTAGTCCATACCCAGCTTTTTCAGAGAGCGCTCAATACCGACTTTTGCACGTTCATAACCGAAATGAGATAGCCACAATTTTGAAGTGATAAAAATTTCTTCTCTAGGAATACCGCTATCACGCACGGCATTGCCCACTTCCTCTTCATTAAAATAAGCAGTAGCCGTATCAATGTGCCGATAGCCTATTTCCAATGCGTTACGAACTGCACGATAAGTACTTCCATCAGCAGGGATAAGAAAAGTACCAAAACCCACTGAAGGAATTATTACACCGTCATTCAATGTAAAAGTCTGATTCATAAAGTCTCCCTCATAAGTCCACGTCAATTTTTCATTGTAACAGAAACGTTAAAGGCAAAAAATTCACTTAATCACAATTCGTTATCTCATCATCCGTTTAAACTTCTCGATCTCGCCGGCGCATTCGCTTTACGTCATACCGCTCCGGTACCTTTCGTGCGGATGCGCCTCGTAGTATTCCTCCTGATACACCGCCGCCCAGTAGTTAAACTCGGTGACGGGGTATTCCAGAACCGGCTGAAAAAGCTGAACGGAATCAATGCTGTACAGACCTTAAGCCGCTTGACCCGTATCTGTCCGCCTTACGACAAGAAAACCTTTATCTTGGATTTTGCGAATGACTACCAAGATATCGAAAAGGCTTTTTCAAAATATTACGCATCAACAATTCGGCATGTTCAAGGGATCTCCTAACCGAGATCCTTTTTTATTTTTACGGAGACCAAAATGAACGACAGCACCATCAGGCTTTCTGCCGACACCTCCGCTCTGACGGATGCTTTGAGCAAAGTTGCCGAGGAAATGACGGCCATGAAGGATGCTGTTTCCTCATCGGCTGAGTCTATGGGGGCAAACCTTGATGCCTCCGCCAAACAGGCAGAAAACGCTGATGCCGCTATGCATGGACTTGATGACGGCGTTAAGACCGTGACGGATTCGATTCAGGATCAGACCAGAACCGTAACCGACCTCGGCGCAAAGCAGAGCAAGGCGGCGAAGGAAATCAGCAAAGCTCTGGATACCCAGAACTCGCAGCATAAGGATGCGAATACCGCTCTCTCCGACCAGAAGAAGATCCTGCGAGAGCAGGAAGCCGAGATCAGGAAGGTAACCAAGGCCGTTGATTCCCAGACCGGGGTGCTGAAGAAAAACGCCTCCGGCTGGAAGATGCTCCTCTCCGGTTTTGCCGTCAAGTTCGCCTCCGAAACCGTGGACATGTTTAAGAGCATCATTTCCACCGGACTTGAAGCCTCCCGGGTTTACGAGGACATGTCCGCAAGACTTGCTCCCCTTGTTGGCGACCTCGAAACCGCTCAGAAAACCTTCTGGAGCCTTAACGGTCTGGAGGATGAAACGGCTACCGCTACCGATAAGCTCGCCAAAGCTTTTGTGGACTTAGGCAACAACGGGCTTACCAACTCCAACGAGCAGCTTAAGACCTATGCCGTCATCGCCCACGGCACCGGGAGAGACATCAACACCCTGACCGATGCGGTTATCGCATTCTCCCAGGGCTCAACCAAGGCGCTCCGGCAGTTCGGCATTACCGCCAAGGACAACGGGGACACCATCGCCTTAACCTACAAGGGCTCCACCACCGAGATCGCAAAGAACAGCAAGGCCCTTGACGAGTACCTTTCCAGTCTCGCCAAAAACAACTTTGACGGCGTGCTGGAGGCCAAGCTCAACACTGTATCTGCCGCCACCGGCAGGCTGGACAATGCCTGGGGCACTTTCTGCACCAGACTCATGCAGTCAAACGGCGGGTTCGGCGAGCTCATCATCATGGGCAATGACTTTCTGGCCAATACCCTGAACGGCATCTCCGAGTGGCTTGATGATCCGGCGGTTATCGAGTGGTTCCATAATTTTGCCAAAACGGCCAGCGAGACCTTTGAAGGAATACGCACGGCATGGGACGAAACGAAGGACTTTTTCTGCGACACCCTGGAGCTTATCGGCATTGACATGAAAAGCGGCACCCAAAACTGGAAGCTGTTCTTTTCGCATTTCTTTCAGTTCGCCCAGATCGGCATCCTGCAGCTAAGCCAGAAGGTGGGAGAGCTCTGGGATAACACCATCGGGGTGCTTAACGCCATCGGGGAAGGTATCGGAAGCTCCCTCTCCGGCGGTGATTTCACATCGGCGTACACCAATGCCCGGAATCAGACCAAAAAGGAAGCCGAGGCCAATGCCAAGATCTACGAAGCCACCATTGCCGGCATCGAGAAGGAGATCACCGCATCGGAGAACCGCATTGCCGCTGAACGGAAGCGCATCGCCGAGAAGTACCGAAACTCCCATGTGGGAGAAGGCACTCAGTCTGATGAAGGCGTAAAGATCGGCGCAAATAAGAATTCCGGCAAGGGCAAAAGCGGTGGCGGGACACACTCCAAAGCGGCAGAAGCAAGAGACACCTGGACTCCATATTATGAGGAGATCCTGGAACTCGCCATGAAGTCCGGGAGCGATCTTGAAAAGATGGAGCGCGAACACGCCAAAAAGCTTCAGGAGCTTAATGTCGTCATTTCCGAGAACGCCTGTATTTCTGAAATCGAGAAGAACAATGCCCTCCTCATTATTGAGCAGGACTACCAGACCCAAAGGGCCGCAATCGAGAAGGAGGCGCGGGACTTTCTCCGTTCTCTCGATCCCGAGGAAGAGGAGTTCCTCCGTCTTCAGGACAGCTGCGGCAAAAAGCTGGAAATGCTGGAGCAGTACCACAATGATCAGCTCATTTCCGAGGAGGCCTACCTCCAGAGCCGCGTCCGTCTCATGGACAAATACACCGCTGACAGTACATCAGCCAAACAGAAGAAGCAGGCTGATGAAATCAAAAAGATGACCGAGCCTTACGAGAAAATGGCAGACGCCACCCTGGACATTTCCGATGCCTTTTCAAATCTTACTGCCAGCATGGACGAATCCTCCGGCGCCTACCGGGCTCTTTTTGCGGTGCAGAAGAGTTTCGCTGTCGCCAGCGCCACCATGGAGGCGGTAAAGGCATGGATCGGGGCTTTGAATGACCCAACGGCAGTTACCTGGCCGCAGAAGCTTGCCAACTATGCCTCCGCCATGGCTACCACCACAGCGGCCATTTCCCAGCTTACCTCTGTGTCCATGCATGACCATGGGGGACAGCTCAAAGCCGGCGAATGGGGCATTGTGGGGGAGTACGGCCCGGAACTTGTGCAGGGGCCTATGTCCATCACCTCCCGGAAGGAAACCGCCGCTCTGGCCCGCGCTGCCGTGAGCGGTTCCTCCGGTTACGGTCATAGCGCTCCAGTGGTGGTTAATCTCTATGAGAGCGCCGAGAAAGCCGGAACCGCGGAAACCCGCGATGATGACGAAACCAGAATTGTGGACATCTTCGTTTCGGATATCCGCCATGGCGGCTCCATGAGCATGGCCCTTCAGAACACCTTCAACCTTAACCGCATGGGGACTTAGCCTATGAACGATTATCCTTCCTCCCTGCCGCCTCCGCAGCAAAGAGGCTACAGCTGCAAAATCAGGCCCAACATGATCCGAACCCAGATGGCGGACGGTCATGTAAGGCAGAGACTGGTTAACACCGGAGCGCCTCATGAGCTCGCGGTTACCTTCATGTTTACCCAGACCCAGTATCAGGAATTCATGGCATGGTACCGGAATGACATCAGCTCTGGTCAGGACTGGTTCCGCATGAAGCTTCTTAACGAGTACGGCGGCACGGAATCCGTCTGCCGCATCCAGAACGGCGAGCTCTCCGCCTCCCTTAACTGCGTGAACGGCGAGGGGCCGTTATGGTCGGTGCAGTGCCGCCTTGATCTGGAGCCCGGCAGCGGAAGCAGCGGCGGTGGCGGAGGTGATGAGGTGTGGATCGATTCCGAAGGCTGGGATGAACTCTATGCCTATATCTATGTGCCCTATGCCGATACCGAGCCGTCATGGCCGGGGGTGAAGCTCGAGAAAAACAGTCAGGGGTATTACGTTCTCAGCATGGAGCTATTCAGCGGAATTCCCTGCGAAAGCACGGTGGAATTTCACAACAACCACGGCAAATACACCTACAGCATTTACCTCTTTGAAGCCAATGACTGGCCGGGGCGGATTATCAGGGTGCGGGAATATGAATCGGAAGTGGAGTACGTTTCATGAGTAAGTTAAGGAGTAAGTTGAGGAGAGATACATGCTTTATTCTCTTGAAGAGATCTACGCCAGCGGCGGGAGGCTCCCCGTTGTTACCCTCGCCATTGCCAATGAGACTATAGGCGCGCTGCGTTATGTCCTGGGCTATGAGGACATGGAGCTTGACGGATACACCTACATGAAGTCAGCCTTTACCGTCTCCATGCCGGAGCGCTCGGACAGCGGGTTCAGCGACCTTTCCTTCGGCGTTGACGGAGTAAGCGGCGAGGCCTATGAATACATGACCCGGGTTATTGCTGCTCAGACTCCCTCATACATCACCGTTACCCAGTGGCACTACGAATATCGGGGCAAACTCTCCGAGCTCACCCTGACCATCACCGGAGGGCGCATCACCCGGGAATCGGCAACGTTCACCGCCTCCTTCTGCGACATGCTGAATCTTGAGTTCCCGCGCCTCCGCTACACTGCGGGAAATGCGCCGGGGCTTAAATATGCAGCTTAACCATTACCTTCTCATCAGACACACACCAAATGGCAGGAAGTACCCGTACCTTGACTGCTGGGGCCTTGTTATCGAGTTTTACCGCCGGGAGCTCGGCACAGAGCTTGATGAATGCGCGGATTTCAGCATCAGGGACGGGTATGAGAAGGAGAAGAATTCCTTCCGGGAGATCCCTCCTGATGAAGCGGCATTCGGCGATGTGATTGCCTTTTTCCGTCACGGCGTGATTTTCCATGTCGCGGTGTTTCTCGGGAAAGGCGAAATGCTCCATACCGGGCTTAACCGTCATGCCCGGGCGGAAAAGATCAAATCACTGCAATTTGCGGAGAGCCGGTTCTTCCGTCATGCCCGCCGCTGAAAATGCCCGTTTTTGCTCATTTTTTGTACAGAATGCAGGTCTATGAAGGTCTTCTAATAAAACTAGTATAGGGCGATTAAAAGGTTAAAAAATAACCAATTAATAGGCCTATAGGGGAGTTTACGGAATGACATACATAGACCTGCATTCTTTGATGGAAATGCTCGCATGAAGAGCGTTTCTGACGCAAAATTCGGGGTCTTTGCCCCATAAGGAGATCCATGAAACTTGAAGTTGTAACCCGTGAAGACCTGAACCGGGCGCTGGAGCAGCTTGATCTGCCGGAGTACAGCGGCAGTCTCGCCGCCCTTCTGAAAAGCCAGATCGCCTCATACGATCCTGCCATAACGCCCTACCTCTCCCTGTACGTTAACGGCAGAAAGACAGAACAGGAAAAGTGGCCGGAGCTCTTTGTCAGCTCTGATGATCATCTTAAGTTCGTCATCGAACCCGGGGTAACCGGCACTGCCATTGCCGCCGTGATCTCCGTGGTGGTTGGCGTGGCCAGCGCTGTCTATGCCATGACCAGCATGCATAAGCTGGGCAAAAACAAGCAGAAAAGCACCCGGCAGGGCACCTCGATCTATGACGTGAACGTCCAGGGCAACAAGGCAAAGCTGATGGAGATCATCCCGGAGAACTTCGGCTTCTTCAAAAGGTTTCCGGATTACTTGGCTGATCGTCATGTGTTTTACCGCAACAACACTCTCTTATGCGACATGATCCTGTGCCAGGGCATCGGGCATTACGACTATCGCCCCGACCACTCTGACATCTACATCGGCGAGACTCCCCTAAGCGAACTCAGTGGCTGCTCGGCTTATGTCATTGAGCCGGGAGAAAGGATCACCGCCGAGAACTCCCCGGAGGATAAATCCTGGTACTGCTGGTATTCATCCACCGAGGTTACCCAGAGCGGTCATACCCTGAAAAGCCCCCGGGGGGAAATCAAAGCATCCTCCATGGACGGGGCAAATCTGGCATTCCGGGGTAACACCTTCAGCGGCTATTCCTACCGGGTGTTTACCCGGGGATATGGCGGGGGCTGCTCCGGGGCCGGCATGGAGACCTTCCGCATCAAGGAGAATCTTGACCTGAAATGGGCGGACGGCACCGTTTTTGAGTTAAGCGGCGCCGGGAATATTCGCTTGGTCAGCGCGGAGATCGTTGCTGCGGAAACAGACGCGGCTTCCGGCATTACCATGCTCACCCTGAAATGCGCTGCCGGCTTTGCCCCGGATGAGTTTTTCCGGGGAAGAGTCACCGAGGTTAAGACTTTTTCTGATGAAGAAACCGGAAAGGAAATACAGACCGCGGTGATTGTCCGTAACGGCGATTACCTTAAGGTCACCCTCTCCGCCATAGCCTCCGTCACCTATGACGCCGTTCCGTTTGGCTCCGGCGGCGGCAGAACCGTAACTGAGGATGAAGAAAATACCGTAACTGCTCTCTGTGAAATCCTTGAAGTGGACTCTGATGGCGCCGGGATCGTTACGCTGAAGTTCGAGAGCGCGGATCTGACCGTTCCCGATTACCCGGAGGAGGTTACTCCGTCTCAGCCGTACACGCAGATCACCGGTACGGGAAATCGCCTGGCGGGGACTGTGTTTCAGCCGAAGCCTGCGGATTATCCTTACGACGATAACGGCTTTTACGAGATCGTAAGTTCTGCCGGCGGCATCTACACGGTTAAGCGCCTCAATGACAGCTATGGTGAAGTATCAGACTGGCCCGGCTTTTATTCCGCCGGAGTCAATCAGGAGAATGTGCTCTTTACGCTTATCAGCGGTCAGGCCAGCGACGGCGGTTACGCTGGGCCTTACCGGGCATGTCCCTACGGCGCGGAATCAGACATCTTCGAGCTTGATTTCTCCCTGCCGCAGGGACTCGGGAAACTCAACGATAACGGCGAGTTTGACAGGCTCACCGTCAGCATTCAGATCGAGTACCGGAGAGCCGGTTCCAATGACGAATACACCGTAATCGAGAAGACCTGGACGAACAATACCAATGACCAGCTTGCCGAGACCGTCAGAATCGAGCTGGAAACTTCCGGGAATTACGAATTCCGGGTTCTCAGAACCTCGCAGGAGGACGGATCCTCCCGGGCTCTTGAGGAGATCAAGTGGACAGGGCTTAAGAGCGTCATCAGCGTCATTGACCATTATGACAACATGACGGTGCTTATCTGCCGGTTCATGGGCAACGAGACTCTTTCAGAACTCTCGGAGAACCAGCTTGCCACCTACTGGACAAGAAAGCTCCCGGATGTGAGATACGGATATTCAGTCACAGCCGATCAGCCTCTCGTGCCAACAAGGGACATTGCTCCGGTGGTGCAGTACATTGTGCGGAACTCCAAATACCGCAATATTCTGGATGAGGATACGCTCATGGACTTTGATGAACTCTGGCGGTCTCAGGGCCTGGAGTGCAACGGCTCCATAGACAGCGACAGCACACTTCTGGAATCGCTCAGAGATGTGCTTAACTGCGGCTTTGCGGTTCCGGTGGTGCGGGACAACACCTTATCCATCAAGAGGCTTTATGCCGGAGCCCATCCGGTGCAGATCTTCACCAAAAGCAACATGACCTCAAGCCCGGTGATCACCTGTTCGCTCCCTCGGGAGGATGACGTGGACGAGGTGGTGGTGAATTTCACCTCCCCGCAAACCTACAAGACCGAAACCTTGTACTGCCATGTCGATGCGGACGGGAATAAGCGCATCACGGACTTTCCCGAATCCGACAATCAGGAGCAGCTTGAAGCCTGGGGCGTAACGGACTATGACCATGCGGTGGCTCTCGGCATGAGGCGCCTCCGGTATCTCAGAAACACCAGAGTTACCTATGAAATCAGGACGGAGCTTAACGGCCTTAACTGTCAGTTCAATGATTTAGTGGGTCTGATGCTCGATGAGAACCTCTCCAACATCACGGGCAGAATAACCGGAATCAGCGGTCAGACCGTAACCACGGACATAGAACTTCCGGAGGGAGACTCCGAAGGCATTGTGTATATCTCAAGGAAGGACGGCTCCTACGGGGAATATACCTTTTACCGCTATGACAGCCATACCCTCTGTCTTGACACCAGCCCGGATCTGGAATGGGACAGCGAGTTTGGGAAGTCCCTCGAGTATCCGCTCTTTGCCATCGGGGAACTCCGGCTCTGCTGGGTTACCGCCGTTAAGCCGGAAAGCGGCAACCGCTGCTCCCTTAAGCTCATCAACTACTCGGAAGACATTTTCAAAGACGACATCAAGGAGAAATACCAATGAAGGCATTCGCAGTTCTGGACTCAGGGTACATCAATCAGGCGGTGGTATCCCTGAGTTCCTTTTTCAGATACAACCGCATCAAGCTCGTCATTTACGCCGAGAATAACACTGACCTCTCGAGGCTCATGGCCATTCTGCCGAATAACCTTGCGGAGATAAGGCTCGTGGATTTCCCGCAGCATGAGCTTTTTGCTACCGTGGGCGGCAACCGGCTCATGGTTCATCGCAGCGCTGTTCCGGCCATCGCTCAGAGGATCAGGGCTCTGGAAGAAGTTTCTGCAGAAACGGATTGTGTCCTGAACTTCGACCTGGACACGCTGTTCCTTGGCTCTCTGGTGCCGCTCCTTGAGGAGATCACGGCGGAACATGAGACCGGCATCTTCGGCGTCAATGAACGGGAGAACCGGAATAAGTGGATGAAGGGGATGCATCTCACGGAAGTGGTTAACACCCCGCTGTATTTCAACACCGGACTTATGTGCTACAAGGCCGATTGTACTGGTCTTTATGACAGCTTCATCAGAACTCTTGAGCAGCATGGCCCCTTCATGTACTGCCCGGAGCAGGACTTCATCAATCTTCATTTCAAAAAGAAATACCCGCTTGCCAATGAGTTCAACGCAATGTGGTTCAACCCCGGCTACCGGGAAATGGCTCCTCTGATGGTGCATTATCTTTCCCTGGAGAAGCCCTGGAACCGGTTCATCTCTCTTGATTACCGGGCCTATGCCTGGTGGAGAAAATACCTCTCCGCCTGCGAACGGGTGGCAGGCTATCTCGACAGAGACTTCATCGGACGGGTGCGAAGCAACGTAAGCAGAGTGAAATGACGGGCGG
>DFFT01000063.1:0-2513 GCA_002372325.1 Succinivibrionaceae bacterium UBA3769
TCCAAATTTTTCAATTATTTATACACAGAAATCAAAATGGCTTAAACGTACGCACTTAACTTGCTGCTGTCGATTTGTTTAAAGCCTTTCCGCTCCCTGCAGGGCGTCCCCTCTTTTTTGGATTCTGTGCTCGTTCCCTTGACTTTCTGTCAGTTGCATTGAGACACTCAGGAGGAGGTTCAATACCAAACTCCCTGCAAATCTCAACCTGCTCGCTGGTGAAGGATGTGATGTGATAGGTTCTGTCTATCCCATCCACATACCGTATTGGCATCATGGCATTGTACAGACTGAGCGTGCTGTGATACTTTTTCTTCAAACACTCGCTTCTGCTCCAGACACTCTTTATGTGAGAAACCAGAATCAGCCCCACAAACATAATGAATAACCCGCCGACACGGGCAAGTTCATTGGAGTTTTTGACTGTGTCAAAATGGCAAAAGTCCTTCATCGAATAAAAGTACTTTTCCTGCTCGTCTCTTAAGCGATATGCCTTTAAATGTGCCAGAGCATCGCCTTTAAATTTAAAGGCCAATGAGGAGAAATACCCCGCCCTGGCTCTGGCCTTTCGTATGGCATCTTCATCCTGAACAAACGAGGCCTGTTCCCGGAATTGCTTTA
Organism: Succinivibrionaceae bacterium UBA3769; assembly: GCA_002372325.1. GTDB lineage: Bacteria > Pseudomonadota > Gammaproteobacteria > Enterobacterales > Succinivibrionaceae > Succinimonas. Next base: position 622 of record DFFT01000063.1, read on the forward strand.
CTCCCTGTTCATCTTTTAGCACTTTTCCGTTTGCGTCCCTGAGATACTCCTTCTCAACTTTAAGTTTATGGAAACGCATGTTCTTCGACGCTTGTTTCAGTCCGGGCACTGAATGATTTTCAGATTCCAGACCTTTTGCAATCTCCGTTTCGCTGGAGACCATATTCCGGATTCTCAGAAGAGAGTCGGCCCGATCGGCTGGATTCATGTACACATTACAGCAAAAGTCTTTTGCTTTCTGGCTTTGTCCATTCTCATCCAAATATGCGTAATCGCTGACAGAAAACTGTTTATAAAACAGGTTCTCGCCTTTGTCGGTTTTTGTTACCTCAAAATCTTTGGGAAAGCCGTCATTATCATATTCAACGTCAAGAAGCTTCTGAATCACAGGTTTCTGATTCGTCTTTGAGCACATCAGGAACGAAAGATCAGCTCGAAAGAAGCGTTCCATATTGTCCGGTGATTCATACCCTCTGTCGAAAATCACGGTTACATCGTCAATGTCCAGCTGCCGGAGATCATACAGTATGGTTGTTACCGTGCTCAGGTCTGAAATATTGCCGGCAAAGGATCGGTAATATATGGGCTGATGCGAACTCACCGAGTACACAACTACTTCAACGGTATTGGCAAGATCTACGTTATCCTTATTGTTTCCCCAGCGGATTTCCGCTATATGTGATCCCCATGCCGAACGCGTTGTGGAATCGCAGGCAAGAACAGCCTCTTTGGGCTGTTTTTCAACACGGAGCTTTATAAACGACATTCTGTGCCGTTCCTGGATTCTTTTGGTAAAGTTTGTAATTCTCGAAGGTGTCAGAGCTTCCAAAGACATGGTCTTCGTACATTGCTGCCACTCGCTTACATGAGAATAATTCATATTGCCAAGACACGGGTACACTGCGAGGGTCAGTATATCATTCACTATCTCCTCTTCGTGATCAAATGTGATCATCAGGTCATCGTAAACTTGAAGCTTTTCCGCTATTTTCAGCATAAACCACACGTGGCCGTACAAACGGTTGTTGTATTGGTCTGATACCGGCGGAACCACCTCATTAGCTGATGCCGAGACAGATTCGGCAGCTTTTGTTTTATCAGCATGACTATCAGATGACTTCTCTCTGTCAGTGACTGGTTCTCCGGAGGAAGCTTGTTTCTGGTAATTGCTGAGATATGACAAATCCCACTCTTCAGGGAAGATAAACTTTGCCTTCTCTTCGCCGGGCAGAAACAAAAACTCTGCAAATGGCTTAAAAACAAAATTCTGATCAATGGTTCCGTAGTGCTGGTACTTACGGTAGTTTTTGCCCTCAGCATTTTTGGCGGTAACAACTGTAGCTGCATACGTATATCCGTTTGCAGTATGAACAAGCATCTTATACGGGGAATTCGGGTCAGCTGTACGGCCTCTCATATGAACCTCATTGCATTGTTTAATGGTATAATTATACAATGATAATGAGGACTATTCAAGTTCAATTGTACGCAATAATCAGGGCTTCAGGCTATTTTCCGTTTTCTGTGTATAATTAACTGAAAAATTTGGACAGATAACATGAACAGGATAATAAGCGACTATGTAATATGGTTCAACTCCTGCCAGAAATACAGAGAATACGGTTTGCTTCATCCTGTCTCTCTGGAAATCAACCCGGATGAAGTGGTATATATCTCTGTAGATGCCGTTCTTGTTACCGAACAAAGCGAACAGCATATTCGCGGCGGCAAAAAAGAAAGCAGGCAGGAAAGGACGTTTATCAGCCACTGGAACATTCAGATTGAGTCAGGGCTCTTCAGGTACAGAATAACGGATCTTTCAAGAGATGCGGTGTACAGGCAGCTAATAGCCGTACTCCTCGCAAACAGGCTGACATCCAAATTTATGGTAT
>DFFT01000063.1:2580-18285 GCA_002372325.1 Succinivibrionaceae bacterium UBA3769
GACGGTGAAAAATGCATCTTTGAAGATATCAGGAAATACTTCAGCCACTCAAAATACGTTATCTACCTTGACTGGTATCATGCCCAGAACAAAGTCATCAATCTGACTTCAACCGCGATCAAGTCGGTAAGGGTGGATGATCCCCGAGGCGAAGCTGAGTACTATGCCAGGGGCTGCAAAAAAGGACAGATCAGGAAAAGGGACAAAACATCACTGTCGAAATTGTATGCCAGAGCAATATGCAGGATTCTGTGGAGCGGCAATGTTGATGAGGCCATTGATTACATTGGCCACATACCTCCCGAAGACATTAAAGACCCCGGCTGGCTTGAGAAGCTCAAAGACTATATCAGAGGAAAATCGTCATACATAACATGCTACTCGCTGAGGAGGCGCGCCGGGCTGCGGAACTCATCCAACGGAGTTGAAAACGAAAACATGATTCTCATTGCCAACCGCCAAAAACACAAAACCATGAGCTGGCAGAGAAATGTAAGTCCAGCGCTTGCTGCGCTTTCTGCGGTATTTGCTAATGACGAAACAGACTGTTGGTTCAACCGCGGTGAATTGCCTTTCAGTGTATGTGCACCAACGGATACAGATGATTCGGAATCAGTAGAAATGGATGAGCCACCATTCTCTGAAGAGCCGATTATTGATGCACTGACAACGGCAATTCAGGGCTGTCCAAAAGCTGCTGCATAAATACATGTTAATTAGTTGCAACAGCTAATATGAAACAGCTCGATAATTATCACTAAAATGGTGTTCATATTCCCCTCCGCATCTACTTTCCGCCATCTTTCCTGAACTGTCTCATGGGATTACCTCAGGAATATCCTCATAATAATCCGGAAAACAATGGTGATAACAATTACTACAACGATTTGCATATTCCCCTCCGCATTTTGATAAAGGTTTGTTCGTGGCAGCCGTAACGGCCTCTCCTCCTAATTATCAACGGCGGAAGGGCCCCTTCCGGAATAAAAAAGTGCAAACGCAGTAATACGGCAAAAAACGTAATCGTGATTTTTAAGGAAGGAGCAAGCTCTGAATCAGAGATGAAGACACGGGCATCGTCAGGGAACTCTTTTCTGAGAACGTTTATAACCTGCCTCTGCGGAAAAAGCGCCGGCATATCTCCCGAAAGACAGGCATCTGCCATGGCCGGGAAATCCTGCCCATGCGATCCGAAAAATACCGGGAACAGCCGCAAAACTTAACTGCCATATTGTGTGATCTTCATGCATATTTCCAATTGAGGTATCTCTTATAATGGCTAACCGCATTTTCTTTCAAATTACTGAATACGAGGTATTAACACAGTGACTGACAACACTCCCATCAAAAATAGTTTCGGCGGAGACGTCGTAAAATCAGAACGCAGAACTCTTATGGAGGCTATGCGTGTCTGCCTTGTTGAGAAATACGCCTGCTTCAATGGCAGAGCTTCGCGCTCCGAATTCTGGTATTTCACCCTGGGAAGCTTCCTTCTGGTACTCGCCGTGCTGATTGTCGGCGCAATACTTGCCGCAGTGCTTGGCAAGGCCGGCGGCATCCTGCTGGGGATTCTTATGGCAGTGGCTTGTTTGGGTCTCATTGTTCCCAGCCTGGCAGTTCAGGCACGCCGGCTGCATGACATAAATATGACCGGATGGCTGGTTCTTGCCGGAATTGCTCTTAATGTACTGGCCGGTTTGGGCACCGTTTTTTATATCATTATCGGTGTGCTCCCCCCGGTAGATGTTGGTAACCAATACAACGATTAAAATCATCCAGCTGCGGTAACAGGACGCACATACCAATAATGAAGGCTTTTCCGCCTCTCCAAAGCAAGTTTCCCGGATATCCGGCAAGGCAAGTTATCTGGTGTTTGCAGGAGAAAAGTTCTGAATCAGAATCCGGAAAGCGGTGTCCTCATTAGCAGCAATGCCGGAAGACAGGAAACAAGAGAACAGACAAGGCCGGAAGTAATATTCCGGCCTTTTTTGACTCTGTGATGCGGCCGGTGATGCGGGGTGGTCTGGCTCGATAAAGATCATCGAAATACGGAGCGTTACCGCCAGAAGGCAAGGCTCTTGTCATAGATTTCTGAGTTTGTCCCTTTTCTGCTCAGGAGATGTTTTCCGCAGCTCTATCGCCCACGATCCGGTTTTATCTGCCATTTATCCTCCCCTGGCGGGCCGCGGGAGATCCGTACACAGCCATCCAGCGCAATCAATGCAGGCAGGAACAGATGTTAAAGTTCCGAGGAATCATAATTAAGAAGGGAAGACGCCTGCGGCGCTTCCTGTTAATAATTAAAGGGGCTTTGCCCCTTTACCCCAAAAAACTGCCACGTATTGAAAAAAAATGAAGCGCAGGCAGCCTCTTAAGGCCGGGACAAGGTGTAATACGGCAGCTCGACGCGGACAAAACGCCGCCCTGCGGGAAAACGTTCATTTTAGTTTGTGCCAACAGGCCATGGTTTATCGCCCATTTATCGCCCACAGGCCGGGTTTTATTGCCCATTTACCGCTTACTCTTTATACACCTCAAACCCCTCATAAGGCTTGTAGCCATGTCCGGTAATTTCTGCAAATCTGACAGCTCTGGTGAGGGCTACGTATACCAGAGAACGGAACATTTCAGCTTCCTGCTGCTGCTCCTCCGGCCCCAGATTTCTTGAGTATCCCATCTTGTAGGACGAAATGCCGGAAATCAAAACCGCTCCGAATTCCAGGCCCTTAACCTCATGCATGGTTTTGACATACACATGTCCCGGTTTGATGCCGTTCCCCTTCTTTCTGTCATCAGGATCCACTTCAATCCCCATGTTCTTCAAAGCTTCGGTAATTACCGGAACAGCATTCTTGAAGGGAGTGGTCACACAAAGAGCCCATCTGCGGTAATCATCAGATGCCAGCAATTCCTTCATGGTTTCAACAATGTGGCTGTACTCCTCCTCTTCGGTTCTGTAAAACATATACCGGGGACGATCGCCGTGCATAACTGAAAAGTATCCCTTGAGGGATTCCACCCCATCATTGCCGTCATCAATCCGCAGCGTTTTAACCACCGAAACTGCCTTGTCGCGAATTTCATCCGTGGTGCGGTAGTTGATTTTGAGCTGCCGGGACTGTCCGCGAATATCAATGCCGCATTTGGAGAAGTTTATCCGGGTGCCGGAATAAATTTTCTGATATGGATCTCCCACCAGGAAGATATCATTCTCCCCCTTGGGCACCAGAGCTCTGATAAATTTAAGCTCGGTATTTCCCAGATCCTGAAATTCATCAACAATAACATGCTGGTAAGGCTTCATGCCGTCGCTGACTTCCTCCAGCTTTTCCGTAACCAAAGCATAGAGCTCCAGAGGATCCACGCAGTTCCTGTTAGTCTTCATGTCATTGTACTTCTCAATCACCCGCCAGATTTCGGCCTTGTCGAGACGGGTAAGTCTGTCAGATCCGCGGCCGGTTCTCCGGGCTTTGAAATAGTCATTCACTGATGCGACACCGCCAGCCAGGATAACCTGATCATACTCATCCAATAGGAAGCTTGCGGTTTTGCCAAGACTGAAACGCTCCCGGCTCATGGCCTCGTTCATAAGCTTCTTGCGATCCTTGGCGTCATAGAGGATTGCGGTATTACTGTCTATAAGATGGTAATCCTTCCCCAGTTGCACCAAAAGAGCGTTAATTCTCATATTCTCGCAGCGTGACGAATAACACCTGATTTTATTCTGAAGAACAGATATATTTGCTGAAAGTCCTTTGGAAAAGGTTAAATAAAGAATTTTGTTTTTATCGTATTTGCCGGCCAGCCACTTCATGCGGTGCAGAGCCACCACGGTCTTGCCGGTGCCGGCGCCGCCGGTAAGCTTGAAGGGCCCCTTGAAGCTTCTCGTAACATATTTTGTCTGGGAAGGATGAAGGAAGGCCGTCCATTTATCAAAGTTCTCAGCGTCATTGGAACTGAAAAAGGCGTCGATAATCGGATCGTTGCAGCTGCAAATATGCCTTCTGGTCTGCGGGTTTTCGCTGATCTGGCTGGTAATGTCCCCGTCCTTCACGAGAGACTGCCGGATCTCAAAGATAATGTTCTCCGCCGTATCGGACTCGGTAATAATATCCCGGAGACGTTCAAACACGCCATCGGCAAAAAACTCCTCATGCTTTTGAAGAGCGGCGAGACAGTCAATGCTCCGCACCAAAGCAAACTGATCCCCGGGCACGCCCAGCTTGACAAGCTCGTCATCAGAGAGGTTTTTGAGGAGATCGGATTTAGGGTCCTCCGCTGTTGCCTCAGCCGGCGCCGGAACTTCTGCCGGAGCCGGTTCCGGTTTCGGCGCCGGAGCCTGAGGCTCCGGAGCAATGCCTTCCAGCCTGAAGGTCTTGGAGATCTGAAGCTCCTGAATCTCGGAATTCCAAATAATCCGATGGCCGGTACGCCATTTCCTGACCTCATCAGAAGAACCGATGTAAATCAGAACAAAGGCGCTGGATATTTTGCCGGCCAGAAATTCATAGGAGGCCTGCTCTTCAACGGGGATGGTGTAAAGCTCAATTCCGGCGGCCTTGACATCGCTGCTGAGATATTTCTGAAGCTCGCTGTCTTCAATATTTCTGAGGCTGCTGACAATCCCGGTAAAGCTTCCCTTTATCTTAGAGGGACAGTTTTTCTTCAGAGCATCGGTGAACGTATCTGTTAAGTTAACACTGTATTCTGACATCGCATCATCTCCTTGCTATTCCTAAACATCACTGCTTTTGGCAGCCGGGAATATCACTCAGCCTGAAGTCTTTGGAAAACACCGCTTTCCCTCCGGCTTCCTTAACCCTTTCATATCCGGCAGCATCATCATTGCCGAGCACTATGAGATACCCCTTTTCAACAAAATAAAGATCACAATCCTCCCCCGGTTCCACAACAAGCTTAAGAGGATCGGAAATAAAGGCAGCAAAATTATCATCGCCGTCATAACAGTCATCGCCATAGCTAAAATCCGCCCCCAGAAGACCGGAACCGCCAAGAAGCTTCATCGCTTCGGAAATCCCAGGGTAGATCCTGAGCTCCTTCTCTGAAAACACCTTTATCTTGCGCTCGAAACCCTCGGGAAGCTTTAAGTCCTTAAGCTCCTCCTCATAGCTGATTTCATCTGGCTTCTCTGATATCTCAGGTGCCTCTGACACCTTCCCGGAAGTCTGCTCCGGAACGCTGCCGGAAGAAGCGGGAGCAGCCTGAACGGGATCCTTAAGATCCCGGGGCATCCTGATAAGATCCTCCTGTCTCGTGATTTCCGCATAATGGGGGAGCAAGGCCAGAAGGTTGTACGCATGCCAGAAATGCTGCCATTCCTGTTTATCAAGATCCGGGCTTTCACTGCCGTCGGCGGTAACCTGATATCCCGGCCGGCTCATCCGGAAATGGACTGAGCCCCGGAGCTCCGATTTATTACCTAAAGAAAAGTAAATGCGGGGGATTTTGCCGGGCTTTTCTAATGAGGCCCGGCCGGGCAGTTCAAAGGGATCCCTGCCAGCCAGATACATAACAGCATCTTTTTTTCCGGCCTTCATTTCTCTTACCAGAGCCGCCTTTGCTTCTGACAAATCTTTATAATTTTCAGTAAAGGGAAGATTAAGGAGACTGTCAGCCAAAACCGCATCTCTGGGGTTATCTATCAAAGCAGCCGCCGTAAACCCGAAAAACACCTTCCGGAGATAATCAGGATGCGGATGAAGCAGGATAAAGATAAGCTGATTTAAAGCATCCTTGCCGCCGGACTCTTTGGCACTGGAAACCTTGTCTCTGGAGAAAAGCGGATGGCTTTTCTTAAGCTCCCGGGCGGCCGCTAAATACTCTTTAAGCATGGCGGCGACGGTTTTCGGCAAATTACCTTCGCCTTTGCTGTAGTCATCATAGATGCTGTCGCTGCTTCCGATAAGCTCGCTGTACTCCCCGGTCTCTTCATTCTTCTGGTATTTGACAATATCATCCCAGGTAAGAGTCCAGGCAATATACTGATTTTTACGGCCGGTGTTGCCTCTTCTGAGCTCCTCTCTGATTTCCAGATCCCGGAAAAACCGCGGCTCTTCTCCGGAAATGCTGCAGCCGTGATAACGGTAGCCGTCAAGATAGAGAAGAATTTTAGCGGGAGCGAAAGAGTTCTCCGCATCATCATCCCTGACATCATCCCGGCCGTCATTCCGGGTATCATATTTCTGCACCATCTTCCCGGGGCCGCTTTCTTCATAAAGCCATTCTTCATAGCTCCTGAGTTCAAACAGGTAATCCGGCACCGTATAGGGTATCCGGCGCGCCTCCTGGGAGCAGATATCAGCTTCGGGAATGATGCGGTACGCAAATTTAAGCATTCTCTTTTTCCGGTCAGAAAGATCCTCTGTCCGGGAGCCCTGCCACAGCCACCCGGAGCCGTCTTCGTCATCCAGAGCTCTGAAGGTGTCCTCGCATCTTCCGGCATATTTTTCCAGAAGCTCCAGAAACTCCCCTTCCAGCATGCTTTCATCAGGTTCCTCTCCCAGTCTCAGACTGGCAAGGTCATCATGACATTCCTGGAACCCCTGCATGACGCTTTCAGTCTGCTTCAGGAGACTTTCCACATACTTGACGGTACGGGATTTTTTAAGCTGATTTCTGTCCTGTCCGTAAAAATTAACGCAGTTGTAGCAGCCGTCAGAGCGGCAGGGGCAGGCGGAAATCGCCTGGTATCCGGCCTGAAATACATCCTGAAATACCAGTCTGTTCTCCTGATCCCCGCTCTTTTCCATCAGCTTTTTAAGATAGCCGGTACCTCCGGGAACTCTGTCGTAAATCACCAGATATTCGTCAAAGTTGGCGGTTCTGGGGTTGTACTCGTTATAGAAGACAAAATCCAGATGATCCGGAGAGCCCCCGTAATAGGACTTGATGCCCTGCCGGAGCACGGCCCGGATCATCTCTCCCTTCTCGGTGCCGCTGTTGCCGTTGCCGGAAGACAGGTTGTGATAGGACGGAAGAAGAATGCGGAGGGCTTCGGTGGAAAATTCCCGCATAAGCCAGGTTTCCGCAAAAAGACGCTGCCCGCTGCCGGGGATCTCATCGGAAAGACCGGTGAGCTTCTGATATCTGCAAAACCGGAAATGCGGATCCTCCGGTTTTACCTGACTTCTGGACTGCTCCCGGGAGTATCTCAGGCCGCTTTCATTCATATCTCCGCGATGATGTTCATAGTAGTCCCGAAGAGAGGTGATCTTGCCGCAGGAGGTACACACCACAAAGCCGTGCTTCTTAACCTTTCTGCCGTTGACCGTGGGAGACTCCCGATCAGATTCCCGGTCATTCCCGTAATTAACCGCGGTAATTTTTACCTTGTCGCAGAATTCCACGGCAAAGGGAATTTCCCGGATCACATAAGCCGGCCCCTTTCTGCTTTCAAAGGAGAAATGATTCTGAGTAATATAACTGCTGAAATCCCGTTCTTCCCGGGCATTGTTCAGCAAACTGGCATTTTTGCGGGTCATTTCGCTCAGCATGGCCGGCATCTGCATAAAGAAATGCTGCTTAAGCCCGGAAGAGCCGCATTTCGGGCAGTACTGCTTATTTACCTCCATGAAAAGGCCGTCGCATTTCCCGCAATAGTAATACCTGACAAGACCGGAGCCGGAGTTTTTTGAAGGAGATGAGCTTCTGACACTTTCCGTTCTGCCGGCAGCTCCGGGAGCTCCCCTGTTCCCCAAAGAGGCGGGATCTGCTCCCATAACCACAAAGCGATGCCCGTTGGAATAAAAGGTATTATCGGGAGCCAAAGCAGTGAGAGCGACATTGGCCGGCTCCGTAAGCTCCACGATTTCAGAACGGAGTCTCGCGGATTGGGCAGACTTTTTCTTATTCTTCCCGCTCTTGTCATCCTTCTCGCTCTTGTCATTATTCTCATCAGCGGGGCCGGAAAAATCCATAATCTGACCGGTAAAGCTTACACCCTTTTCCGGAAAGGCATAATTTGGGAGCTGCCCCTGATCCACCATAAACTCCAGCGGCCTTTGATCGTTAAGAAGCTTGTTTAAGCGGATATTCACCATCCGAAGCCGTTCTCTGTATTCCCGTCTCCCATGTTTATCAGCCTCTGGAATCTGATCCAGGATTTCGTGATAAGTGTCCCGCTGTTCGTAAAGATCCCTGATAGTGTCCGCAAGACGGATAAACTCCCCTCTCAGGTTCTGAAAAATTTCCCCGCTTTTCACAAAGCGTTCCAGCTCCTGAAAAAGCTCCTGCCGGCGATCCGCATCCTTCCAGGAAGAGTCTCTGGCATCTTCCGCTTCCTGGCTTTCCGCCCCCTCTTCCCCGAAAAAGTCTCTTAGTTCTCCCGGTATTCCCGGAATATCCCGCTTTTCAAAGGGCTGATAGGCGCTCGCAAACCGGGAAAGGAGATCCTCCCGGCGCGCTGCGACATACTTTTCAATAGCGTCCACAAACTCCGGAATGGCACTTTCTTTAAAACCTGTATTCCGGATGCACACAGTCTTGTTTCCGGTTACAAAGCTGTCTGTCAGGGCCGAGTCAAAGCAATAGGCCAGAAAATGCCGCCTGATAATGTCAAAGGATTCCAGAAAGCAGCCCGGGGTGGTTACCCGTCCCTGCATAAGATCCAGCGGCCGGTCAAAATAGTAAAGATCATAGCGGGAACCGGCTCTGGCAAAGTTCAGCACCAGGGAGCTCCCCTCCTTTCTTCCGGCGCGGCCGGTTCTTTGGAGGTAGCTTGCGGTGTTTTCGGGAAGGCCGGCCAGAATCAGGGTGTTAAGATCCCCGATATCGATACCCATTTCCAGAGTGGCGGTGGCCGAAAGCACATTGACGATCTCGCCTCTGCTCCCCTTTCTGAAGGCCTGCTCGGTCTCTTCCCGGAGCGAGCGGGTTAAAATGCCGGTATGCTCCCGGGCGGTGACTCTGGGGCTGGATCGGGTGCTGTAAAGATCCCGGTAATAGCGGTTACCCTGATCCTGCCCGAACTCCGGCTCCTGATGGCAGTCAAGGCAGTGATCTCTCAGGGGATCCCGTTCCAGCATCTGAAAGCTGTGCTGGATCATGACGGGACAGATATGATAGTCCCGGCCGGGAGCATTCCGGAGAGCCTGGAATCTGTGGCCGCAGGCCGGACATTCCAGCGAGACCAGTTCATCAGAAATGCGCACAGCATCCAGGGGAATATAATAAAGATCCCCGATATCCCTGCCGGCGGCGTCGGGATTCAGCCTCATGAGAAGACCGGATTCCTCCAGAGCCTGAAAGAGCTTCTCATAAAATTTCCGGACAATTCCTTCCTCATCGGCAAAGGTTACCGTGCGATCCAGAAAGGCCCGGGCAAACATCTCGAAATAACGGGAACGGCCGGTATCAGAGATTTTGATGGTTTCTACGATCTTGAAGGCATCTTTGGCATCTCTGCCTTTGCTGTCCTCCGACATAACTCCGGTGAGGCGCGGGATATTGAAAACGTTAAAGACCGGGGTCAGTTCCCGAAAATCTCCCGCCGGCTTTAAAGAACCCCAGCTGATCTCATGAAGGGCTTTCCCCCGGTAACCGCCGGTATAAGGGGTTTCGATAGCACCCCGTTCCCTGAGGCAATGGAGGAAGGAAGAAATAAAGCCGTAAAGCCGCTCCTCCTTCTCATGAACAGTTTCCGGAGTATCCCCGGGGTTTATTGAGAGCTTCTCGGGAGAAATTTTGTCATAATCACAATCGGTGCTGTTCTTCAGGTATTTTCTGACAAGTTCCTGAGCCTTTTTAAGTTTTTCCGGATCAAAGCCCGCTGCCAGAGTGCCTGTTACCATGAGGGAGCGGCCGTCATCACTGGCTTCCGCAAATTCATTTACGCATTCCCAGATCATGCGATTCAGAAAGGCCGTTAAAAATTCCTGTCTCTTGCTGTCAGAAGCGGCGCTGGTTTCCTGATTCGCCTTGTCCCCGGCCGTTTCCCCGGAACTATCAGCATTATGCCAATAATCCTCGTACCGGAAATACATCATCTCCTGAGACGGCCGGAAAAAGGCAATAAAATCCCGGGACAGGGGATCCCCGTGCCCCAGCTTATCCGTAAAGTAAGACACGAATCCTGACACGTAATCCCGGAGAGTGATTCCGGAGGACTTCAGATCTGCGGGATTTTTGCCCTTCCAGTATCTGAAATACTCGGTCATGGCATGACGAAAGGCAAAGCGGAAGCTGCGATCCTCATAGACACCGGCCAGAAAGGAAGCGTTCTGCACCGCATTGGAAAACACCAGAAGCCGGCGTTCATCAGCCTTCTGTCCCGAGGCCTCGCTGGACATCACCGCATTCATGGCCACCGAAGACAGATAGGAAACGTGGCCTCCGGTGAGAGATATGGAAGAGGAAGCCAGACAGAACGGGCAAACCTCCCGGAATTTGGCTGACTGACCGTTTTTAACTTCCACAAAACGGTACTCGTAGGCCGGCACCTGTCTGAGTCTTTCCTCAATATCAGTCACGCTGTCTGAAAGAGATCCGGTGCCGGTGTCATCCTCGATGTCAAGATTGTCCGGAGAGAGGCGGATCTTTCTCATAAGGCCCCTCTTTTTTAAGGCTTCACCGGAAATCACAGGCATCCGGTAGCTGGTATCTGATTGCTGTTCCCCCGCATCCGGAAGACGGGCCCGAAGCTCGGCATCCTCGGGATCGTTCCGGGGCGCCAAAAGACGGATATCCGGGCTGTCCCTCATAAAGGCCTGTCCGATGGCGGACAAGGAATGCTCATAGGAACGCCCTATTTGATTCAGGAGCGCAACCCAGCCGCTGCCGCCGCATTTTCGGCAGCTCCACATGGGAAGAGCAAGGGCGTTTAACTCCGGTCTCCGGGACTGCCTGGTAAACACAAAGGCCGGATTCCGGTCTATCACCCGGGCCAGAGAGGTAAGCTCCCGCGCCCACATGGTGATCCTGATATACAAAAATGGTTTCTGAAAATCCGCTGTGGAATCCTCGGCATCGGAGCCGGAAATAAGATCCAGAAGCTGCCTTAATATGCGTGTTGCCGCTTCTTCTCTTGCTCTGGCAGTAATGCCGTTTTCTGCCGGGCTTTTGTCATCTCCGGAACTGCCGCTCCCTTCTTCAGCCAAAGAGAGTTTTCCCGCAAAACTGCCGGAAGACGCGAAGTCATTAAAAAGCTTCTCGAATTCCGGATCCTTTTCCACATAAGAAAGCAGCGTCTTATCCGGAATATTGCCCAGAGTAACAGCTGAAATAATGTCCCGGAATGCCTTCTGATTCTGGAGTCCCCGGAGGCACCGTCCCCGGAATATCCTCCGGGAGACCATATCCCTGGAAATATCCAGGCGATCCGTAAGAGAAAGCTGACTCTGCACTTCTGCCCCTGAGGGATCCTTTGTCGCTGCGGGATCCTGCCGAGCTTTTTGTTTCTTTTGGGCTGCTATGCTCTCCGGAAGCTCTTCCAGCGGGAGGGGAAATTCCTTTTCGTAGGCGGGAAACCAGATCCGGGAAACCCGGTCAAGGTAAATCTCCTCCGGGAAGACAATCCCGGAGGCGCTGAGATCCTGCACCGCCCGAAGAGAAAGATCCTCGCGCATCACTTGAGCTATATCCGGAAGACCGCCTGCGATCTCATTTCCTTCCCGGAGAAATTCATTAAGAGAGAGGCGGGTCTCTCCAATGACCGCATCATCAGTGATGTCAGCCCCGAAGATTTTAGAGGCGTACTCGGCAATGCTGCTTCCCCCGATGGTGGCGGAGGTACCCACCGGACAGAGTTCCCCCGGTTCCAGCCTGAGCTTCAGACGGAGTCTCCGGAGGAGATTGGCCACATCCGATCCCTGAGCACCGTCATAGGTATGGATTTCATCAAGGACGATAAACCGGAGACAGGGATGAAACTCCTGGCCCGGACGGACTTCCCCGGGATCCGGAATATTTCCGGTCCAGAGATTATGAAACTCCTCCAGCATCAGGGCTCTGTCCAGCATCTTGAAGTTGGTGAGAATGATGTCCGGAGCTTCCCGGATAATGGTCTCGCGATCCTCGATGATGTGATCCGGGCCCATGGCGGTCGGGAGCCGGAGACGTTTGCGGGAAACCTGCCGGGGTGCGTTCTTTCCGCCCGGGGAGCCCTTTTTGGCGGTATTTTCCGGCTGGGGCTGCCCGATAAGAAGTCCGGCGGTAACCAGGGGCTTTCCGTCACTGCCCAGAGGGAGCCTTGAAATTTCCTGGGCCAGTCTTTTTGCCTGATCCGTGGCCAGAGCGTTCATGGGGTACATAATAATAACCTTGACCCCCGGTTTCCGGCAGGATTGTCCGGTGCTGTTATCATTGCCAGCGGCCTTGCTGCCGGTCTTGCTCTTACCCTGCCCCTGATTCATGCGGAGACAGTAATCCAGAACGGGGAACAGGAAGCTCTCGGTTTTGCCGGAGCCGGTGCCGGTGGTCATAATGACCGGTTCCGGAATTCTGGGGGTATTCTTCAGGTAATCCCAGGTGGCCAGTCTTTTAAAGGCCTGCATCTGATGGTTGTAGGGAGTGAATTTCGGTCTTACGGCAAGATAATCCGAAAGAGCAGCGGTTTCAGCGGGATCGGTGGCCTTAAACGGCAGGCTGGCGGCAACAAACGGCCCCCGGAAAAGGCCTTTTTCAGGATCCCGGAGAAATGACTGAAATTCCTTCATGACGGCGGGATCTGAGAGAGGATACTGGCTGACAATGTATCCCATAAGAGCTTCGCGGACTTCCAAGGCTTCTTCGTACGGCAGCATAACATCACCCAAATTCTGAACAACGCTTCCGAACTCTGCAATGATCCCCGAAGTCCGGATTTACCATGAAATAAAGTATATCCTGCTGGAATAAAGTTTATCCATGATAAAACCGGCGAGCGGCTTTAAAATGATAACAGGCTCATAGATTAAGCCTTGAGGGTGGAAAAAAATGGGAGCTGAAGCGCATGAAGAGGAAAGGACGGGTACGGCCAGCGAATGCGGATCTCTGAACGGAATAAGGCCCTTAAGACAGAACTGGGTGAGGACGACATGCTCCTGACAGTTCACTGATGGTTTGCGAAGACATCCTCTCCGGAAAACTGGCTATTTGCGAGAGCGGGCAGCTTGGGAGATGCCTTGATGACAAACTGCCGCATAGAGTTCTCAGCCCTGTGATAAGCCGGAGGCCATCACTCGTTATTGTTATCCTTGTTCCCGGCTGTCCTTCCGGTGTATTCAATCTGAAAGATGTTCATAACCCGGGGATCCGGGCAGCAGAATGTCACCGCATTCCGGGGAAGTCCCTCGCGAATGAACCTATGCCCGTCCTTCAGCTTTGAGATGTACATATTGGCAACGGTCAGCATCCAGGGGCACAGCCTTCCGGCATCCTTTGCATAGTCATAGACATCACCAACGCGGTGGCAGTAATCGCAGCCGCGTTTTCCACGCTTTTCGACAACAGTGATTTTTATGTTTTCGTTGTTTTCAGGCATTTTTATCTCCTTGTCTTACTTCTCTGTTAATAACTTCAAACCTGCTATTCCCATGACAATGAATGTCAGGCATACCAGATGTGACGCCGTCAGTTTCTCGTTGAAAAGCACCACCCCGGCCACGGCGGTACCTATTATTCCAAAGCCCGTCCACATGGCATATGCCGCGCTGAGAGGCAGCTCTTTTAAGGCAAACGCCAGAAACAGGGCGCTTGCCAGATAGCAAACCAGAGTCACGGCGGTCGGCATGGCAGCAGTAAGGCCAGCTGAATACTTCATGGCGCAGGCCCAGCCCACTTCAGCTGTTCCTGCAAGAATCAGCCAAATCCAGCACATTTGCTTTCTCCAAAATAAAAAAACGCCACCTCTTTATCTTCTAAGACCTAACGATAAAGGGATGACGTTCTCCCGCCACCCGGTGGCAACGGGCATCATTAATCCAACAGTTCCATTGTTACCAATTGCGCGGCTTAAGTCAAGCGGCAGCGCGGCAGAGGAGGCCGAGATCTGGCATGCTCTGTTAATGGCAGGCAGACCAGAAGCAAGGAATAAAAGAGCCGGCAATTGTGAGGAAGGTACCAGGGCATGAGGATTGTTTCCCATTTACGAACGGAATCAGCGAAAACAAATCAGCCGGCGAAAAAAAACGACAAAAAAAGCGACAAAGAAGAACCAAAAGAAATCAGTCCATGAATTTTTCGGTGCCCCGAAAACCTTGTTCTTTGGCATAACTTAAGAATTTGCGAAGAGATTCCAGCATTTCCGCTGTTTCTTCATAATCAAATGACTGGTTAACGTAGTATGCAAGATCGCTCAGGTATTGAGCCGCATCTATTTCGATGTCTTCGCAGTCATCCGCCCAAATGCCTTTAAGCTCGTGATAATCCCTGGTTAACACTTTCCAGCCCTTGCCTGACATGTCCGGGTTTGCAAGCAAGTCTGCAATTAACCCCTCCCAGATTTTCAGAGAGGGTTCGTGGGGCCGCGGTTCATCAGAGCCATCGGCCCGGACATTGATTTTGAAAATTACATACGGCTCGTTGTCGTAACCTGCAACGAAATTCAGCCTGATATCAAGCGTTCCAGTGTCCATGGTCTGACATCTCCTGTGTCTGCGATAACAGGCGGGCCGATATCTCTTCATAGGCGGCCCGATCTTCAGGAATGACCGTATTGCCGGACACGCGCTGACTGCTACCGGCTTCCTGCGAACAGGGAATCCTGCGTCAGTTATGCTCCCTGAGTTTGCCCGGAAAAATTAGCCTGGTTCGCTATTCTGATGTTTCATCCATCTGATTCTTTTCCATGGCCACGCAAGTCTTTTTAAAGAATACTATGCCAAATTTCTTAATGGTGTCGTAATCATCCCGAAACTCGCTATCATAATCATTTCTTTCGATCTGATTAAGAGCCTCAATGCATTCCTTTTTCCTGACGGAAGCCTTGATTCTCTCGCTTATTTTAAATTCCATGATAACGGCTGCGCTGATGCGTTCATCCATAATGGCCAGATCAAAATAGCCGTTACCGCTTTTGCGATTGGATTTGAGTTCCTTCGAGGATCCTGCGGTTATGCCCAGCACGCCGGTAATAAAGCTGTGGTAAAAGCCTTCGCTTCCGAAATCCCTCACGCTGATAAAGGCCTGAAGCATTTTATTGATGATCTCGGATACCTTTGCGGCACTCCCGTCAAACAGACTGTCACGGAGTTCCTGAGACATTCTCCTCCACTCCGGATTGCTTTTGCTGAAAATCGTCTCCGCTTTTTCCGCAAAGCACTCAAGAACCTCTTTGTTCGGAATTTTGACCACGGCTCTGTTTCTGGCGGAAGGCACGGCATCTTCAGCCACGGTCAGATATCCTGTATGCAGCATCAGAGTGGCGAAGGTGTCAAAATCGGTGTTTGATGTAATGTCCGGATAGGAGGTAAATTCCCGGAGAGCTATTTCTTCTGTTTTGCCTTCCAGAAGATTCTGCAGACGATCCAGATCCCGCCCTCCGGGATGTCTCATGCAAAGGTCAATGATGTCATTGCCGCTGGAATTTGCCCAGTAGTTTTCCGGCTGGAAGACGGCCGGATCGTTTTCGGGACGGAGAGCCCGGGACATGAATTTGAGAACGCTCCACGGACACAGCATCCCGGTACCGCCGAAATTGTAGCCGTCATACCACTCAATAACGTCAGGAAAACGGTTTTCCATGTCATGCGTCTTCAGAATACTGACGGT
>DFFT01000026.1 GCA_002372325.1 Succinivibrionaceae bacterium UBA3769
AGCGGAAGGCAGAGCGGAAGGCAAAGAGGAAGGTATCGTAAAAGGCCTTCTTCGAGCCATTGTATCTATTGTCAAACACTACGGTGTTACCACGGAACAGGCGATGGCCGATCTCGGCATTCCTGAAAATATGCGCGAGGAATACAAGGAAATGCTGGAGAAAGAGGGGTTTGTTTTGACCTGACAAGCGGCTCCGGGATTAAGTATTTGCTGTTTCCTTGTTTATGCATGCGGTGGGACGGAGGCTCTAAGCTCTTTCGTCCTGCCGCTTTTGATGTATATCGAGGGTACTCTCAGGGACCGAAGAGGGGATGGACAAAATGTGCAATTTGGGACAAGCCTGGTTTGAAGAAGGCAAAGCGGAAGGCAGAGCGGAAGGCAAAGCGGAAGGTATCGTAACATCCCTGCTTCGAGCCATTGTATCTATTGTCAAACACTACGGTGTTACCACGGAACAGGCGATGGCCGATCTCGGCATTCCTGAAAATAAGTACGAGGAATACAATAAATTGCTGGAGAAGGAGGGGCTGGTTTTGACCTGACAGAAAATCCGGGTCTAAGTATTTGCTGTTTTCCTTGTTTATGCATGCGGTGGGACGGAGGCAATAGCGCTTTCGTCTTGCCGCTTTTTAATGCGCATCAATATCCCTTGGAACAGAAAAGGGCATGAAAACAGCCTTGCCGCAGAATGATGACATGACGGGTGCGGCGTCAGCAGAACTGTCCGCGCAGAAGACAGCCGGGATCAGCATGCCGGAAACCCTGAGTCAAATGCATTTTCAGATCACCGGATTACGTCGGGCCGGTGTCTTAGCCTGAGGCTGCGCCGCCGTTTTAAGCCGGCGGTGCTGCCGCCGCAGGGTTTGTGATCCTTAACGCCAATCGCTGAAATGATCATTGTTTTCGTTTGTCGCAAAGGGTATACCTGTTAATAAGATAATCTTTCAAATTGCATCTAAAATTATCAGGTAGTTTTATGAATCCAGCATCCTTATCCCGCGACAGTTCTTCAGTTCTCCTTATTTCCTTCCTGGGTGTCAAACCATATAATCCCTCTCTCTACAGGTATCCGGGGATGCCGGAACCCGTAAGCTGCCGTTATGGCGCCATGGCGTTCATGTCCTGTATTCAGAATTTGGAAAAGGTTTCTGTGGATAAGCTTCTTATCTGCGGCACGGTTTCCAGCCTGTGGACGGAGATTCCGGCATACCTTCTGGAAAGCGCGGATCTCCTGTTTGCCGCCGCCCCCGATCTTTCAGATATCAGGCAGCGTTTAACAGATCTTCAGAACACCACGCATTATCTGGAATTCAGCGCTTTCCTCGCCAGAAGGAAAACTCCTTCCCCGGAGGAGCATGACCTCTTTCTGAAGCTCCTGAAGGAGCTGGAGGACGGCGTTAACAGCGCGGTTTCCGGAGCCGGACTTCGGGTGTGTTTCCTGGAGCATGACGAGGTATTTTCAGAGTACCGGAATCAGATTGAGCTTCTGAACCGCATCAGAAATACCGGCCTTATTGATGATCGCACCGACATCTATTTGGATATCACCTACGGCATGCGCATCATGCCCTATATGGTGTTTATCAGCTTCCAGAGTCTCTGCTATACCGAGAACCTCCGCATCAAAAGGATCTGGTATTCTCCGGAGTTCATGCCGAAGACCGATCCTCTGGACAGACTGGACTATATCGAAAAGGTTAAAAACCGGCTGAGATACCTCAGGGATACGGACTACGACAGGTATCAGGAGAAGCTGGCTCAGGTTACCGGCGTTCTTCCGGCCTCCAATAAACCGGGAAGCTCCGGTGCCGGGACGCCGGCGGCAGTTCCTCCGAAACCGGTTGATTGCTGTTTTCTGGACAGCGTCAGCTCTGTTCTTGATGACGCTGCAGCAGTCAGCAGGTTCCAGGTTACCGCGGATCCGGCGGAGCTTGCGGGCTGCCTGAATAAGTTTGATTTCGGGAACAATGACAGCATTCGGGCGTTTCAGAGCCTCAAAAGCGCTTTAACTGATATTTCCTATCGGCTCAGCATCTGCGATTATCCGGAAGCGGCCAAACTGATTCATAAACATCGGGAGAAGATCATCGCTGCCGCTGGAAATCCGGATATCGCAGGTCTTCTAAGGGCTTCCTTTGTCTGGGCGGAGGACTTTGCCGCAGCCGGCGGCAGCGCTGCGAAAAGGAGAAAGGCTTTGCAGAAGCTGAGTGCTCTCTATCTTAAATCTCATGACTATGTTCATGCGGTAAACAGCTGTAATTCTGCCTTAACGGATCTCGGGGCCGAATGCGATTCGTCCGGGAATCAGCCCGGGAATCAGAATCAAGCGGGGGAGAATAAACAGAAGCCCGCGAAACAGAAAAAGAATCCCGGGTTTGCCAAGGCTCTTAAATCTTTTAAGAAACTCTACCGGGCCATGTTTGTTCATCTCGAAGATAACACTGATAATCTTAACAAAGCCAGAATCAGCAGGATTCTGCAGGTTGACGAGGATAACAGGATTGATGAGAAGCACCTCAGGAAGGAGATCCTCGAACAGTTTGCCGCTCTGGGTGTATCAGGGGAGAGTTCCCGGAGTTCCGGAAAGCATGTGATGTTCACCTTTATCGGTTCCGGAGACTACGGACACACCTCCTATCAGTACACGGATCCCTTCCATCAGGACATCCATGATTTCGACACGGAGAATACCTCGGCCATCGGCGTTTCCCTGGCCAAAAAGCTTCTCAGGGGCAATCCCGATCAGGAGGAAAAACCCCTTGCCAGACTGGTGGTTGCCGGTACCCGCACCAGTAACTGGCGCCGGGTGCTGGAATCCCTGGAAGCGGAATTTCTGGCCCCGCTGGCAGATAAGGCTCCGGATCGTCTTCAGGTCTTCCGGGATCTCCGGGAAAAGCTGTCCGCTCATATTGATGACCCCGCCAATAAAGAGGGCAGTATTGACGACAGCCATATCGCTGCGGTTAATGACTTCTTCGGGGACATCCGGGATCTTCAGGGACTGGAAATCGTGTTTGCCGCCACCGGCGATGCCATTCATGAGCCGGAGACCCAAAGGGAGATTGTCAGGGTCATTACCGGCAATGTTAAACCCGGGGATCAGATCTCCTTTGACATCACCCACAGCTATCGCATTATCCCCGTTATCAGTCTCTGCGCCTTTCTGTACCTCCAGGCCCTGAATCATAACGAAATCTGTCATGTGTTCTACGGCGAGGCGCCCATGGAGCGGGGTTTCAATGGGCTGAACGGTCTTAAGAGGAGTCAGCTTCCTGATGAAGCCGCATTCCATGAAGTCCGGCAGAAAATCGAAGAGATTCTGAAAGACGCTCCTCAGGAGAAGCTCCTTTCCGGCCATGTCTATGATATGCGCAATCTCACCAAGCTTCTGGAATACTCCGCTGCCGTCAATCAGTATATCTCCGCCGGCAATATCATCTTTCTGGAACCCCTCATTAAGGTCGAGCTCCGGAAGAGGGATTACGAGAACTACATCAACTTCAGAAACGGCGTCATTCTGGATAACCTTTCCATGTTCAGGGCAAGCGCGGAATTCCTGGCTCCGGCGGTGAGCAGGCTCTGGGAAGGCATAAACGATCCGGTGCTGAAAACCGTGGACGAGAAGATGTTTCTGGGCTTTACCTGGGTAAATGACGCGCTGGATGACCGGGGCTATTACCGGGTTATGACCGGGAAGGCAGCGACCTATCTCAGGAACGGCAGATTCATGGAGGCCTTTTTATGCTGTTATCAGGCCTGCGTCTCTTTGGCGGAGCTGGTGAAGACCTCACTGTGCCGGATGGCGGCTCGCGGGGAGATTGAGATCAGAAAGGATCTTATTGTGTTTGGCGGCGGCAGCGATCCCCGTTTTATAAAATTTGCAGGTTCTTTTAATCAGAAGCTCCTGAAATTGAAAAACAAGAAATTCAATTTTAAAGAGATCATAAGCACTGACGAGCAAAATGATAATTATTACAAAGCGCTGTCGTTTATCAGTAAAAGGCTGTTTGACGAAGACTGGCTGTTTGTTCAGGTGCTCCGCAATAGCTTTATTCACAGTGACGCGGTGATAACGGATCGTAAGATTATCAGGCTATTGTCTCTTCCGGTGCCGGATCAGCAGGAAGAGATCCGGAAGCGTCTTCTTGATTACGTTATCCCAGGCATCGAACGAACCGGCGACACAATTGCAGCCGCTTTTGCCGGAGATGAACCGGAAGAGCGGCCGGAGGAATAGCGGAAACTATGGCAGCTTAAGCCGAGCCAGAGCCCGCCGGGTTTTCAGGAACAGGCGCGGGGAATGTGAGAGCGAAGCTGTAATAAGGGCGAGGAGAGCCGGATTTTGCGGGCTTTGCAGAATCCGGCTCTTTTGTTCTCCCTTTTTGCCGTCCTGCCGTTCCCGCCGGAAAATCCGTTCCCCCGCCGGCATAAAGTTCTATAATTAAGGCAGGTTATTTCAGGATTACAGGAAGACAGCAATGCGGAAGACTCTTACGGTGGCGGCAGCCAGTATCAATACGACTCCCCTGGCGGTTTCAGAAAACACGGGGCTTATTCTGGAGGCCTACAGAGAGGCAGTAAGACAGGGAGCCGATCTTGTGGTCACCCCCGAGCTGGGCATTACCGGCTACGGCCTTGAGGATATGTTCTACGTGTCCTCCGTAATGGAAAAGATCCCCGCAGAGGTTAAGAAACTGTCCCGGGAGGTGGAGCCGGACACCTATCTTGCGGTGGGTTTTCCGTTTCTGATCCCCGGAGGCCAGCTTTACAACGCCGTGGCTCTCCTGACTCATGACCGGGTGCTGGGCATTGCCCTTAAGCAGCATCTGGCCCGCTCCGGCATTCACTACGAGCCCCGCTGGTTTACCCCCTGGCAGCACGGCGAGGTGGTCACCATGGACTTTGCCGGGGAACAGGTCAGCGTGGGGGATCTGGTCTTTGTCATCGACGGCGTGCGCATCGGCTTTGAGATCTGCGAGGACTCCTGGGTGGCCAACCGTCCGGGGCGATCCCTGTGCCGGAGACTTACCGACGTTATTCTCAATCCTTCGGCCTCCCATTTTGCCATCGGGAAGCAGCGGGAAAGAGTTACCTTTGTGACCGACGGCTCCCGGGCCTTCGGCGCGGTTTATGTCTACACCAACCTTTTGGGCTGCGAATCCGGCCGGGCCGTGTATGACGGCGACATGCTCATTGCCTCCGGCGGGCGCCTGGTGGGCATGAGCGATCGGCTGAGCTTCGCCCCCTGGAAAATTCTTCTTGCCAACTGCGACCTCCGGACAAACCGGCTTATCAGGGAGCAGTCCGGCATGCTCCTCAGCGTGCAGGATTCCTGCGGCGCCGGAGTGCTTTTTACCGATCTCCGCTTCCGTCCGGAGGATCTCTCCCGGCCGCTTTCTCCCGAAGCTCCGCTGCTGCCGGAAAATGATCTTGAGGCCTCGGCCCGGGTGGTGGCTCTGGGACTCTGGGACTGGATGCGCAAAACTCATACCGGCGGCTTTGCCCTGAGCCTCTCCGGCGGGGCGGATTCCGCTCTTTGCGCCGCCATGGTGTATTTCGGGATGGTGCAGGCCCTGGCCACTCTGGGCGAGGAAAGGTTCCTTAAGACTCTGGCCTCCTCAGGCATCAGAATCGCCCCGCGGGATGCTGCTGTCCCGCCCCTGGAATACATTCGAAAGGAGGTCATGCCCCAGATTCTTATTACCCTGTATCAGGGCTCGGACTATTCCGGAGACGTTACCTTCAATGCCGCCCGGGGCCTTGCGGAGGAAATCGGGGCCTGGCATCACAGCTGGTCGATTTCCGCTCTGGTCAAGGAGTATATCCGCCTCAGCGATTCCCTGACCCCGGATAACCCTCTTTCCTGGGAAAAGGATGATCTGGCCCTCCAGAATATTCAGGCCCGGGTGCGCTCTCCGGGCATCTGGCTTCTGGCCAATCGCTTCAACAAGCTCCTTATCGCCACCTCGAACCTTTCCGAGGCCTCGGTGGGCTACTGCACCATGGACGGAGACACCTCCGGGGTGATTTCTCCCATCGGCGGCATCAGCAAGTCCCGCATTCTGAAAATCAACCGCTACCTCATGGAGCAGGGCATGCCGCTCCAGGACAACACGGTCTTTGATTTTGCGAGACTGACCATTCCGGCCATGGCTGCCATCGTGGCTCAGGCTCCCACGGCGGAGCTCCGGCCGGTGGAGCAGACCGATGAGAAGGATCTCATGCCTTATCCTCTCCTTGATGAAATCAGAAGGCTTTCCCAGGTTAACCATCTGGCCCCGGCAGAGGTTTTTCAGGAGCTTTTGCGGTCAGATTTTGCGGCAAAAATGACCAGACAGAACCTTCTGGATGCGGTGCGGCGCTATTACCGGCTCTATACCCGGAATCAGTGGAAGCGGGAACGCCTGGCCACGGGCTTTCACGTGGAGGGGGACAGCGCCGATTCCCGGGCCTACCGGCGGTTCCCGGTGCTGTCCTCGGCGCTGTCCGAGGAGCTCCGGGAGCTTAATGAATACGCCGCCTCCCTGGGACTCTCATAATATGGCAGCAGAAAAGTCCCGGAGAACCGCAGTTCCGGGGGAGAGAGGGAACGGAGTCAGGCGGAGACTGGCTTCCCTGACGTTAAGCCTGGCAGCCCTGAGCTCTCTCGCGCTCCTTTCCGGCTGCGGCTACGTGGCAGCGGCCTACATTGCCCGGGAAACTCCTCTTAGCGAAAAGCGGGAGCTCCGGGCTCAGAACGCCGGGTATCAGGCCTTTATGGAGATCCTTCCCGGGGCCGGGCACTGGGACAGCGTCCTTGTTCCCTGCGGCCGGATAAAGGAGTTTTATGACACTCTTTCCGGAAAGGCCTCCTGTCTCCCGGTTTTTGAGGTGAATGCCGTGCATCTTCCGGAGTTTTCCATGCTGGAATTCCGTACCGGCCATGAGCTCTCCCGCTATGCCGAAAGCGGGCTCCGGGGCGAGAATCCCGCAGGCTTGCCGCAATACGGCACGGTTTCCCGGCTTTTTCTGTATCCGGAAACGGGGATTTACACCTTTCAGGGGCGGACAATGGATGCCCGGGGCCGCAAGGTTCAGGAGCAGGGCTTTCAGGCAGAGGATCCCGTCATCCTGTTCCGGGAAAGGGCAGACTGGGGATCCGGCGCCGGGGGCTTTGTGTTCGGTCTTCCCTGGCTCTATCTCTTAGACTTCTATACCGGCCGGAGATCCTCCGAATGCGATCCCGCGGAATTCCGGGAGGAGGGGGATTATCCCCTGCTTTCCCGCTGCGTTTTCAGGGCTCCGGGCTATTCCGGCGGTCTGGAGTATCAGGTCAGGGAGTGGACCTCCTTTGACCGGGGGCTTTATTTTCCGAAGACGGCGGCTCTGACCGGAACCGGATCCCGTGGCGCCGTGATAAGCTTTCAGGGAGCCCGGGAGCTTAATCCGGAGCAGCTTCGGCAGGGCAGGGCTGCGGCCCTGCAGGCCGCGGAGGAAATCCGGGCCCGCATTCAGGCGGGAGAACTTCCTGTCCTGCGGGATCCCGAGGCCGCAGATGAGCTTTTAAGGCAGCTTTAGGGGAAAAAACGGTATCCCGGGGATTTTTCCATGTCCCCGGGCCTGTTCGCCATTATCTCCTCCATATCCTCCATCTTCTTCGCTAAACTTACCCGTTCATTCCCCGCTGCCCATTCCCCGCCGCCGCGTTTCCCCGGGATGCCTGATTTTTCCGGAATCCTTCTTTCTCCTGCTGATTTCCTTCTCTTAAGCTGCCTTTCTCAGCCCTTCGTCTCCGGGGAGATCCGGAGTCCGGATCCGGGATTTTTTCACGGGCTTTTAGTATAAAATTTTCATTTCTTTGAAAACGTTTTTTAGCTTTCTTTCAAAATTGATCCGTTTTGGTGCCGGAATGCCTCATGGCGTTCTTTTTCAGACGTTGTGACGGAACTTTATTACGTAATTGCCGCTCCTTCGGTAAAATTAATTATTATTTTTGCAAAAAAAATGCTTGATCTCTCTCCCGTTTTTGATAGTATGTATCCGTCCGTTTTAGCAGAGGCTAACAAAACAAACATAAGGTTCTGACTGCGGATGCCGCCTTTGCGGCCCACTATTATGAAGAAATACTATTGAAGGAAAATGACAATGTTAAAGAAAGTTCTTGCTGCTGCTGTTATTCTGGCCTGCGGTTCCGCCAGCGCTGCCACCGTTTATGACAAGGATGGCACCTCTCTGGCTATCGGCGGCCGTCTGCAGGCGAACTACAATTCCGTTTTTTCTGATGCCGAGGATGATTCATACGGCAACCGCTGCCACAGAAGCGCCACTGATGCCGACGGCAATACCTTCTATGGCGACTGCCGCACCGGTCTCAGCGGCGTGGCCCGTCTGAATGTTGATGCCCGGGCTCCCATCGGCGCCGGCTTTTATGCCAAGGGCTTCGGCGAGTGGCAGATTGCCGCCGAAACCTCCAGCAACGGCAAGTTTGATACCCGTTACGCTTATGTGGGCTTCGGCCATGACACCTACGGTTCTCTGGTGTTCGGTCAGCTGGAATCCGCCATGTACAACGTGCTCAGCGTAACCGACGTTTATGAGGAATTCGGTTTTGCCGCTTATCATCTGGAGCACGGCGATGCCGACAGCGAGCGTCAGGAAGGTCAGATCGTCTATAATCTGGACACCAACGGCTTCATGTTCAATCTGTCTTACCAGACTGCCGGTCTGAATGGCGTTGAGGGCGGCGTGGCCGTTTCCGCCGGCTACACCTACGGAGAGACTCTGCCGGTTTCCCTGCGTCTTGGCTATGATTATTACGATCTTACCGGCAAAAACCCGGATGACGTGCAGAGCTTTGGCCTCGGTCTTTCTCTGGGCAATGCCGGCGACGGCTTCTACGGCGCTTTCGGTTACCAGTTTACCGATGCCAAGGATATGAAGCATGCCAACTCCTATGAGGTTGTGGCCGGTTACGGCTTTGATTTCGGCTTGTCCACCATGCTGGGCTATCAGGTAAATACCTATGATTCCAAGGTGGCCGATGTTTCCCAGCTCACTCTGGAAGCCATCTATGCCTTTAATGAGCAGCTCAAGGCCATTGCCACCGCCAAGTTCGGCGTCGGCCATGTGGATCTGGTCAGTGTTGACAAGGCCAATGTAATCCGGACAGACAGAGCCCGTGATCACGATGCTCTCTCCATCGGACTCCAGTACAACTTCTAAGCCGGGATTTACGTCCTGATCACAGAGCCGCAGTTTTCTTCGGAGATCTGCGGTTTTTTTGCTCGTGAAGTATGAAGCGGCCCATAAAACGGAGTCTGTTAACAGGGTAAAATAGTAAACGCATCGGCAAAGGTGACAGTTTTTTAAGAAGGCAGCGAAACTGAAGGCGGCAAATTGCAGATGGCAAAGAGCAGGCAGCAAAAAACAGCAAAGGGGTAGCGAAGGAGGTACCGTAATGAAGCATCGGTGTCCGGTATGCGGCAGACATGACTTTTTGGAATATGGAGCCTACGAGATCTGTCCCGTATGCGGCTGGGAGGATGACAGGGCTCAGAACGAGGATCATAATTACGCCGGCGGGGCCAATCCCCTCAGCGTCAACGAAGCCCGCATGGAATACTATCTCCTGAACCGCAAGGATGCGGCGCAGGAGGTTAGGGGCTGCAAGGAGGCCTACGGGCTTACAGTGCGGATCATTCGCGGCCGTTGTGAGGACATCCGGCGCACTATAAAGCTGGAAAACGAGGGCAAGGAAGAGCTGGAGCTGAGAGTGGCCCGGCAGGAATACATGGATACCCTGAACAGAATTCTCCAGGGGAAAGACGAGACCTTTTCCAAAGCAGTCTCCCAGCAGGATGATTAGAGGACTCTGAACCCGGCGGCCCCTCCTCCTTTTCGGAGGCGCCGTTTCAGAAACCGGGCCGCATTTCCCGCATGAGCGTTCCTGAGATGAAGGCGTCAGGTTTAACACCGCAATGCAGGTGAGGGAACCGAGGCGGGAACAGCGGCGGCAGGGGGGAGCGGGATATTGATAAAATCACCTTTTCGTACAGAGTGCTATATGCTATGGCACTGTAATAAAATAATTTCTGAAAATTGTATTTAGGGAATATCCTGTCCTTCAATTCTTCAAGGAACATTCATTTTGAAACAGATTTACCATACTTACCCCTTCATCAGTTACTTTGCCCCTTTTTCAGAATCATGACGGACAAGCTGCAGGATACAGAAGAATTCGAAATCAACGGAATGTTTTCATCCTGAAGCAGCCCCGAAGCATAGAAAAGCAACGCTGAAATTATCGTCACTGTCAAAAACGAAGTGCTGCAGCGGTAAAATCAGACAGTAATGCAAAGCGGTTTTCCCAAAGCATTAAAACAGTCTGCCAGAGCATTAAGCCCCGTAGTTTTTCTGAAGCTCATGATGCTGTTAAGCCTCTGATTGCTGACATCAAGTCTTCTGGCAAGCTCAGACGGTCTTACCATCAAATCAGTCATGGTATTTCTGAGCATAATCTTCAAGGCGGTGTCATAGCCGACATCAACAATAAACCGGCTGCCATCATCAATTACAGCAGGAACAGGGATTCTTTTCTTAAATTCCACAAGACCTTCAATATAGTCATAGATAACCTCCCTTGCCATCATGCGGGCTTCTTCCATGTTACGTCCCTGACTTAAAGCTCCTTCCCACCCACTGCCGTCGATGCTGACAATGAAAAGCCGGTTCCCCTTTCTGATATTGGCGGAATACTTCAGATAGTCGTTAATGTTCATTTTCTATATAGTCCCCTTTGGAAAAAAGCCTCATTTTCGAGGCTTGTTCTGATCGCATATTGGATTGTCTGATAATGACTTTTAGCTTATTATTGTCAATCTCATCAATGATGCGGCATGGTGAGTATGTGTCCGCTCTTGCTTATCTATCAAACACTTATTATTGTGTTTCATGCCCTTTTTGCGGGTCTTGCTCCGCTATTCATGCGCGTACCGCTTTCTCAAGGTCTCGCTTTTTGAATCTCCCTTTATCCTGCAGTTAAAAGCGTTATTGACCTTTGAGTATTGTTATAAAGCAATTTGTTTATAAATAAAGCAATGTCTATACAAAAGTGTGATTTGTTTGCTAATTGTCAAAAAGTCTCGATACTGATCTTGATTTTCAAAAGGAATAGGGTACAATAACTCCCAATCGTGCCTGTTCCTCTGCAACGAAGCTTCGTGCATTGTTGTCATGTGCAGGCCATCATCGTCACAGAACCTTCCCATGTGTAATACAAATCCTCCTCCACTTCCTCCCAAACCGTTTCAGACATATTAAACTGCTTCCCTAGTCAAGTACTTTTTTCTGACAGGTTGGGAAGTAAGTTTAACACATTGGGAATTAACTTTGACATCTTGGGAAGTGACTTTAACAGATGGGGGAAGCGCTCAGTTTTTGGCAGTAGTCCTGGGGGTTGGGGAAGAGCTCTTGCCTTCAGCTTAGCGCGAACTAAAATGAACGCTCCCCGGGGGCGGCAATTTCGCCCGTCTCTGAAGCGTATACGTCAATCTGCCGTATACACCCCTGTTCAGGCCTCAGGAGGCTGCCATATGCTTCAAATTTTGAAACACAAGGCAGTTTCAGGGGTAAAGGGGCGGAGCCCCTTTAATCATTAAACAGGAAGCGCCGCAGGCGTCTTCCCTTCTTAATTATTATCCTTCGGAACTTTAACATCTGTCCCTGCCAGTATTGATTGCGCCGGACGGCTCTGCGCAAGGCCTCCCAGCCCCCGGCGGAGGGGAGGTCCCGGATTGCCCCTCTTAAGGAAAATCTTGACAGTCTGGTGAATACGAGACTCCCGGAGAATGCCCGTCTTTCGGAATACGCTCCCTGGTTTCAGCTGGAAATCGCGGAAATCCCGGAACCGGAAGAATCTGAACAGGAAAGCAGTAAAAAACAGAGCGGCAGGGACAGCGGCAAAGATTACGGTCATGACAAAAACATCAGGATGCTTGCCGGTTATGCTCTTAAAGAGGAAGCGGTCAGAAAGAAGCTGGATTCCTATGGCTTTTTCTGCATCGTTGCCGCAAAGGAAGAGGATGCCGGCAAAGTCCTGGATATTTGCCGCGGCCGGGACAATCTCGCCGGATTCTTCGGAAGCATCAGCCGGAGCATGGATTTTGAAACCCCGGCCGGCTGTTCCATCCTTGCCCATGAAGCTCTTTCAGGCAAGCTTCATCTCATGTTTCTTTCCGCCATCCTGTGGCAGCGGCTCACGGAGATCGGAAGAAGAATTCAGGCGGAAACTGAAAGTCCCTCCGGCTTCGCGGTTCCTGAAATAATTAATGATCTGGAGATGATTGAATACTCCCGCACGTCCCAAAACGCTTACATAAGAAAATACGCACTAACCCCCAGGCAGAAGACAATCCTGAAGGCTCTGGGGCTGTCTGAACAAAGCATCGACCGCGAAATATCATCCTTCACTCTGAAAATTGCCGGAGGTTCCGCTGCAAGCTGAGAAGCCTCTCCCGAAAGCCTGATTTAGTTTGCCTCCTTTTGGCCCCGCATTATTATTTGCCTTTTGCTGTTCCTGATCCCGGCATTTTGTTCTCCTTGCCCCTGGTATTCCTTCCTCCGGCGCTTTGTTTTTTTTGCCGGATCCGTTCCTCCAAAACCCCAAAAAATCCCCAAAAACCCTGTCCGGCCCGCGGGAGTTTGTAATCAGGCGGGACGGTATTCACAATCCGGAAAACCAGTTTTATCAGCGGTGTGACGCAGGTTGCTATTTACGGCGTCCCTTTCCTTAAAACGTCCGGGTTATGGTAAGATGTATGCTGTCGGGATATATCGATAATAATTATTATACTTATTACAGCCTGTTACGGATTCTTCTTGTGAAACGCCGGCGGATCTGCCGGTTTCTGAGTTTTTATGAAATTAATGCGGTTTCCGGCGCTCCCGGCGCAGCGGGGCAGGGGCCGTTTTTTGGGAGCAGGGGTTTTTATGACCGGCAAATACAAAATATCCCGGGGGCACAGCCGCATACTCGGCGCTACGGTGGAGCAGGGCGGAGTAAATTTTGCGATCTGGTGTCCGCCGGCCACTGAAATGGAGCTTCTTCTGTTCAAGGATGCGGATGATGTCAATCCGGACTCCATAATACTCAAATCCGCGGAGTATAAAAGCCATTATTACTGGCATGTCTTTGTTCATGGCGTCACCGACCGGCAGCTTTACGGCTGGCGGGTTAAAAAGGTGCCTGACGGCAAGCCCGGCACCGTGTTCGATCCCCTGAAGGTGCTTTTGGATCCCTATGCCCGGCGCATCGTTTTCCCGAAGAACTACAACCGCACCCTGAGCCGTTACGTGGGCTCCAACCTGCATTTCTGCGCCAAGAGCGCGGTTATTGACATGAGCCTCTATAACTGGGGCCGTGAAGAAAAGCGTCCTCTGCATCCCATGAAATCCAGCATTATCTATGAGATGCACGTGGCCGGCTTTACCCGAAACCCCAATTCCGGACTCCCCGATAATATCCGGGGCACCTATGCCGGCATTATTTCCAAGATTGACTATCTGAAATCCCTGGGCATCACTGCCGTGGAGCTTCTCCCGGTATTCCAGTTTGACAGCCTGGACGCCCAGCCAGGCAAGTGCAACTACTGGGGCTATTCCCCCATGAGCTTTTTCGCGGTGCACGGGGACTACGCCTCCCGAAACGACATCTACGGTCCCATTGACGAATTCCGGGACATGGTCAAGGCCCTCCATAAGGCCGGCATCGAGGTTTTTCTGGACGTGGTCTACAACCATACCTCCGAGGGCGATGCCTCGGGGCCGGTTTATTCCTACAAGGGGTTGGACAATTCCTCCTACTATATTCTGGATCCCGACAATCCTGAAGCCTACCGCAACTATACCGGCTGCGGCAATACCGTGAATGCCAGCAATCCCATGGTGAAGCAGCTTATCAAGGACAGTCTGCATTTCTGGACCGAGGACATGCATGTGGACGGCTTCCGCTTCGACCTGGCCTGCGTGCTGTCCCGGGATTCCACCGGTCAGCCCTTAAGCGATCCCCCCACCACTCTGGCCATTGACTGCGACAACCAGCTTTCCGACGTAAAGCTCATTGCCGAGCCCTGGGATGCCGGGGGACTTTATCAGGTGGGAGCCATGGCCGGCAGCCGCTGGCGGGAATGGAACGGGCAGTTCCGGGACGATGTCCGCTGCTTCCTCCGGGGCGATAACGGCATGATTTCCCGTTTCGTGAACCGCATTCTGGGAAGTCCCGACATCTATAAGGAAAAGTATGACGATCCCCAGAAGAGCGTGAATTTTATCACCTGTCATGACGGCTTCACCCTCTGGGATCTGGTGTCCTATAACGAAAAGCACAACGAGGCCAACGGCGAGGGCAACCGGGACGGCAACGACTACAATTTCAGCTATAACTACGGCGTTGAAGGCGAAACCGCCGATCCCCGGATCCGGGCGGTGCGGCTCAGACAGGCCAAGAATTTCATGCTGCTTAATCTGATGTCCATGGGCACTCCCATGATTCTCATGGGGGACGAGGTGCTCAGAACCCAGCACGGCAACAACAACGCCTACTGCCAGGACACGGAGATGAGCTACCTGAACTGGCTGCCGGGCAAGGATGCGGAGGAAATGCTCCGCTTCACCAAGGTGCTCCTGTCCTACCGCTGCCGCCGCGGCAGAAAACGGCGGGATTCGGGCCGGGATTTTGAGTCGCTGCTGGAGGCCATTGCCAACAATTCCATTACGTGGCACGGCGTGGAGCCCTTCAAGCCGGACTGGAGCCATACCTCCCACAGCATCGGCCTTACGGTGTATTCCGAGACCCGGGGACTCTGGTATTACGTGTTCATCAATGCCTATTGGGAGGGACTTCACATCAAGATCCCTTCGGTGCCCCACGGCGAGAAGCAGAAGTGGTTCCGGGTAATTGA
Organism: Succinivibrionaceae bacterium UBA3769; assembly: GCA_002372325.1. Lineage (GTDB taxonomy): Bacteria > Pseudomonadota > Gammaproteobacteria > Enterobacterales > Succinivibrionaceae > Succinimonas. The sequence goes on from DFFT01000026.1 coordinate 14,937, forward strand.
TACCTATTTGTCGCCTCCCGATGATATCTATTCGGAAAAGGATGAGTATTTCCCCATCGGACACAACTATTATCTGGGAAGCCGCTCCATTCTGGTGCTGGTGGCTCCCGGCCGGCAGAGATAGGGGCCCGATCCCCGGGGTTTCAGGCAGGGCGACGGCCTAATTCTCCGCGCCTGACGGCGGCCGGTTATACTTTTTGCGTGTTTGGCGGGTTTTGGGTAAAATACCCGCTGTCCGGGATGCCTGAAGGAGGGCGGAGCACGGACTTGACGCAGCGGGCAATCAATGCCGGGGCAGCGCCGGCAACGGGGAATCTTATTTTTTCCAGTCAGAGGGACAAGACATAATGTTAGGCTATGACAATGACGCGAGTTCGTCTGGCGTACTGGACGATAAAATTCAAAAGCTCACCAGCGAGCTTCATGATGCCCGGCAGAAGATCGACAAGCTGCAGCAGTTCAATCATGATCTGGATCGCGAGCTCGCAGACACCGGCGCAGAGTTAGCCTCCACCATTATCAAGCTGAACGAGGTGACCCGCCGGCTGGAAAACAGCGAGGACGAAAGAAAAAGCCTCATCATGGAGCTGGACGGACTTAACGATCAGTTGGAAAAGCATGAGCAGTTTATGAAGAGTCTGGTGAAGATCCTTAAAAGCAGTCATACCATGGGCTGATCGGGACGGACTGATTCGGGATCGGGGTTCTTATCGGGAGAAGGCCGGGGCATTAGATGTCCGGGCCTTTTTGCTGCCGGCGCTGTCAGGTGAGGGCAAATCAGCTTCGGAGGACAGGCATCCCCGATACGGTTCCATGTTCGAAAACCGCTTAAGGGATCCCCCGGCTCCGGAGGACGCGTGAGACCATGCGAGGAGCTTTCCGGGGCCCGGATTAAAAATCCAGATCCGCGGGCGGCAGGGAATCCTTTACCGTGAGGCTTTCAAGCTTCATATCCCGGGGAATTCCCTTCTCGTCTGCCACTCCGGCCTTAAGATCAATGGTATGCACCATCTCAAAGCTTTTCAGCCGGTAGGCGTCATTGTTTTCGTTAGACAGGTACGTCAGGTTCTTAATGCCGTGAAAGTTCCGGCCGGGGCGCCGTTCAGAGTTATGACAGTTCTGATTTCCAGGATATCGTCTTTTCTCCTGTTTATGGCAAGCTGCGCGTCAACAGAGATCTGAAGGCGGGATTTTGACTGCTCCGTCAGATTTGTGCTGTCCGGTATCAGAGGATGGATGCGATCCTGCGGCGCGACGTCGATATCGTAAATGTTATGGTAGAGAATGTTGGGGATCCCGGTCTGCATCATGAAGGTGGATACAAAGCCCCGGAACTTTTCGGGAACGATCCTGCTGAAGGCCTCCGCCGCGCCGGCCTTGCGGTTGCTGTCTCCCTGGAATTTGTCGAGATCGGTGTCCCCGATTTTGATATTCGGCCCCAGGATATCTTGGAAATTACACCCCTAGGTGACTCCCTTCGCCGAAATTAGGTGACACCCTCTTCCACACAATCTTGACAGTTTGTTCCGAAAATTCCTGATCCCCCCTTGCCCCCGCCCTGAGCATGCTCAGGGCGGGGGCAAAACGCCGAAAACCACCCCCAGGCACCGTCCTCAGGATCCAGTAAATCAGAAGCATGTTTGAGTTTTAACGAAGAATATCGGAGAAAATAGAGATCAGAGAAGGAAAAATGAAACAGTTCTGAGAAGGAGACTGCCCTAACTTTGACCGGTTCCGGCAATCTCCCCGTTCATAACTGCAATTGTTACACAGCGGGTTACGAACATGGCTATTATTGTAAAACTTGAGAACACTAATGTCACCTGTGATGTCATCAAATCTTCCAAAACTTCCAAAAAAATCTTCCATAACTATGAAGTTCTCCCCGGAAAAACACGTAATTGCGAAGGTTAAAAAACTGCTCTTACAAGAAAATCCCGGCAGCAAGTGTCAGATGTGCGGAAGCTATATGCGAATAATCAAATCCACGGCAGCGCCTGGCGCTGTCATAAAGGCCAAAATAAAGCGCATTGCCGTTATCTTCCCGGAACCGAACAAAGACGGGCGCAGATATGAAGCGCATGCGCTGCTCCCTGATATTCTGCTCCCTAATTTCCAGTATTCAGTTCCAAATCTGGCTGTGCTCATTTACAGCGGCGAGATTACCCGCAGCGCTGATGACGAAATTGTCTGCTCAGCTGAAGACAAGTCTGACGACGATGATGAGACCGGGCTCGGCGACAAGTATGAAGTATTCCTGACATGCATCTGCTGGATGCTTGCGGCATCCGAAGAAATGATTGAAAAAGGCATCGACAGATTCAGCGAACGTCCCGACAATACCGAGGATGCAAGGCAGGCTGACAGGAATATTCGCCGCATGACATCCGATAAGTACAAAATAATGGTTCTCAGCAATCTGGCGAGAAACATAAACGGTTATCTGCCTTATATCCCAAAACCCGAGGCGGATGAGGCCTCTGACTGTCCGGTAATTCCCGAAAACACTTCCGGCATGGAGGCAGTCGGCCTTCCGGAGTCTGAAGAGAGAGAGAAGAACGGTTATTTCGCATCCGGCATGTTTAATCCCGACAAGCATCTCATGACTGAAAGCGCGCTTCGCATGCCGCTGACTGAATCCCTGGACGGCGGGACAGCAGGCTGGGAAATTCCCGGTTCCGCTGCGGATTCTGAGATAACCGGCGGCGAGGGGGTATTCAGCTCTGATTACAGGATTCGCATGATGGACGCCCGCCAGAAGGACAAAGGGAAGCCGAAGGATGCTCCCGAATCCCCGGAACCTCAGACGAGAGGAATCTTTCGCTTTCTTTGCGACAGCCTCTTTCTCATCGGGACATACCCCGGAGAGCTGCTGAAATGCCTGATGCCGGCAACCGGCAGCGGAAAATGCTTTTACTCCCCGGGAGCCTTCCTGAGATGGCTTGCGGAAGCCGCTCAGGCTGCCGAAAACGCTGCGGCCAGGACCGTTCCCTCCTGATTATTATTGCAACACCGGTCACAAATTTAACAATTCAGGGACTGCCGTCCGGGCAGTTCCGGATGATGCGTCTTTCCCCGAAACCCGCGGCATGATGAGGTCAGGATCTCGCAAAGGCGGCAATCATAAGGCTTTGATGCTGTTAAGGCATAAAAATACCGCTCTTTCTGACAATAACCCGCCGTCTTCGGAAAGCCTCCGAAAATCATTTCCTGCCGCAGTCCCTTGAATTGCAGCGGTTTACGGCGGTTTTTATCCTGCAAATCCCCTCCGGATCCCCCTCGAAAGCTTCCGTCCCGAAACCAGTTCAGCCGTTATATTACAAAGCTCGGATGGTCTGTCATAAGGCCCGGCGGCGGAAAAAACGCCGCAATGCCCCGCAAATAAAGGGCCGGCAAAGAAAACCAACAAAACTTTGCGGGGGGTTCTTTATGACCGGATATTCTGAACGCGTGATGCGGTAAAAGCGCGTCAGTTTCAGCAATCAGAAAGAGGTCAGTATGGGTCAGAAACAAGATTTTGACAAACGACATCTGGAGCCGGAAACGATCCGGCAGATTTTAAGGTATCACCGGATGTCCCACGGCAGGCAGACCATCGCCGGTGTTCTGGGCATTTCCGTAAATTCGGTCAGGACGGTAATTTCCAGGTTTGAGGTTCTGTATGGGGAGGCATTGCAAAGCTGCGGCACCCCGGACAGCGATTCTCCCGATGCGAAGAAGAACCCCGTGTCTCCTGCGGAGTATGCCGAAAGCATCGTCAAACAGAGCGACGAGCTTATCGACGCCATGTTCCATCCGAAGGCTCCCCTGAAAACAGTCCGGGCCGATGCCGTTATTGACGGCAGGTACTATCCGGATTTCAGGGCTCTTGCGGCCATTGCCGTTATTGAAAAGCGGCAGACCGTGAGTCAGGTTTACAGGTCCTATCTTGACGTCTGCCGGGAAAAGCAGGCCGATCCGCTGTCGCAGTCGTACTTCTACGAGTCCGTGAAGAAGGAAGTCGACAGCATCAACCGGAAGAACGATGACTATTACTTTATTCAGGATTTCAGGTACGGCGAGTACGTCGAACTGGATTTCTCGGGAGATAAGTACCAGGTGCAGACCAGCAACATGACAGAGGTCTGCTGGATTATGGTATTTACCTTCCCGGCCAGCTACTACACCTTCGCCACCTTCGTAAGCGCACAGTCCACTGCTGAAAGCTGCCGGGGCATTGCCGAGTTCGTCAAATATCTGGGGAACCGCATGCCCCTCATCCTGAAGTGCGACAACTTCAAGGCCGCGATCACCAGCCACCGGGGATCGAGCATCGTTCTGAACGCGAGCTTCCAGAATTTTATGAGAGAGCTGGGACTGGCCATCGAGGCGGCTCCGGTTCGAAAGCCGCAGCGCAAAAGCAGCGTGGAAGCCGCGGTCGGTCTTATACAGACAAGATGCGGCAAAGACCCGGACTTTTTAAAGGAGCTTCAGACTCTCAAAACCTTCGCCGATCACTGTCGCTTCCTGCAGAAGCAGGTTGATCTCAGAATCAACCAGGCTCCCTTCAGAAAAGACACCCAAATGACCCGGGAAAATCTCTTCAATGCTTATGAAAGGCCCCGCCTGATGCCGGTTCTGAAAATTCCGGATTATGCCGAAATACTGAAAGAGATGAAAGTGCCCCCCAGTTACCACGTGCCGGTGAACGGCCATTTGTATTCCGTTCCCTATACCTGCATCGGAAGCTGCGCGGAGCCGCGATACACCCACGATGCCGTGATTATTTACCTCGCCGGGACCGAGGTGGCCAGGCATGATCGCAAAGACGGAAAGCCGGGTGACAGCATCAGTTTAAGCCGATCCACAAAGCCGGAACACTGTCCGCCGGAACATCAGGCAATCATGAGAGACAACGAGCGGTTCTGTTCGGAGGAGGCGGTGTTAAAAATCGCCCGGGAACTGGACAAAGATCCGGGCGGCCTTTACGAGTTCTGCAAAAGGAAGTTCGAGTACCTGAAAAACGATCCGAGCATGACCCTCCGGAACACCATAGCCAGCTGCGCCGCCGTCATCAAACTTTATGAAAACAACGCGCACCGCAATCTGGTGTCCCGGGCCTGTCAGGTCACGCTGTCGCAGTCGCAGCCGAGACTGTGGAACAAGGTCACGGTGGAACAGCATCTCCGGGAACTCAGATCCCAAAAATCCGACGGGGGCTCAGTAACCGGGGGCCTCTCAGTCAATTATCCGTCCGACAAGGACGCTTTTTTCAGCACAGGAAAACAAGCATGAGCAGCATCAGCAATGACATCAGAGACTATCTGCAGCCGCACATCCATGAGATGACGAATAAGCAGATCAGTCTTGTGGAATCCGCCTCCAAGTGCAGGCTTCCGGGCCTGGCCATGGCTCTTATTGATATGTTCAGTTCCCCGAACTCCTACACGGAAATGACGTTCGAGGATCGCATGGAGAAATGCCTTAACGGGCAGCTTGACGCCATATCCAAATCCAGGTTTGCGAGAATGTACCGGAACTCCGGACTGCCCCGTAAGGTTTATCTCAGTTCCATCAGGCCAAGATCGGAAGCCGGAGTGACGCCGGATCTTCTGAGAAAGCTTACGGAGCTCAATTATCTGGAGGCCGGGGCGAACATCATATTCATGGGCCCGAACGGCGTCGGCAAAAGCACGCTGGCTATAGCGGCCGCGGTTCAGGCTATTACCCGGGGGCATTCGGTTCTGTATTACAGCATGAACCAATTCAGCATGATGCTGGAGTCAATGAATTCCGCGGATTACATAAAGCTGCTGAAGAAGATGAAGTCCGCGAAGCTTTGCATTCTGGACGACTGGGGCATGGCGCATCTGAGCGACATCATTATTTTAAGGCTTGCGGAGCTGGCGGAAGCGAGGTACGGAACATGTTCCACCGTCTTTACCACGCAGCTTCAGCGGCATGCCCTCGGAAACATCGCGGAAAAGGAATCTCCGGCTCTTTCGTCGCTGAAGGACCGGCTGTTCCGGCCTTCGGACATTTACGTAACACTGTCCGGCGCCTCCCTGAGAGGAACCGCCGGCGAAATCATAGGAGAAAAGCAATGACAGAAAACATCGGATACCTGAACCCGTCGCAGATCAGGGCTGTGTTTAACAAGGTTCTTGAAAACCAGGGAAACCTGACTCCGGAGATAATCTCCGAACTGGCGGCTTATTACGAATGGGACACCTACACCGCTCTGAAATGTCTCTGCTGCTATATCAACTGCTGTCAGACCCTTGTAAGCGGCAGGGATCTGCAAGCCCTGTGCGAGGCCACAGCCGCGGCTGACTTCCTGAGGGAACAGATAAAGCAGACGGAGGACGATTTCCGGCAGAAATGCCATGAGTACATCGAACTCTCCGCGAATTACAGCAAGAGCGAGGAGAATCTTGCGAGGGCCAAATCCGAGTGCTCAAATCTAAAGAACTCGCTAAAGGCTCTGAAAAACAGAATCAGCGTTGAGCAAATGCTGTCATCTGTTCGCTGAACCTCTCCCGGGGGCTTTGCCAGTAGCTGTTTATCGGCTGGGCCTTGTTGTATAAGGGCTGAAGCAAAATGGTACGGAATGGTACCGTACCAGAAGTACCAGTTTACCGGCCATACCTTGTTGCGCAAGGTCTGAAGCAAAATGGTACGGAATGGTACCGTACCAGAAGTACCAGTTTACCGGCCATGCCTTGTTGCGCAAGGT
>DFFT01000035.1 GCA_002372325.1 Succinivibrionaceae bacterium UBA3769
AGAAGAAAGAATCCGAGCTTTCAAATAGCAAAGAACTCGTTAATAAACTTAAAAGACAATCAATAACTTCCGCAGTCATTTCCAGCCCTATTGATTGAATCCGGTACCTTTTTTAGTTTTAAGAAATAAGCACTCTATGCTCACATCGATAACCCTATGTGTATTACGGACTAAGAGTATCTGCTCCAATCCATCACCAATGGTGGAAGCTTCTTTGACTAATTCCAGTAACCCCGAACCGATACTTCGTTTGGCAGGTGCAAGATTATGTTCCGGTTAGACACAATATTTTTAAGGTAGCAAATGTATCATGAACCCGAATCATCAGTTACCCCGTTGCATCCGCAGCTGAAACCCCGCTCTGCTGCCGCCCCGTATCGCTTCAAATTGAGGCGTGTCAGATACCAAATAACTAACATTATTCGCAGATCTTACTCCAACGGCACTTTCCCAGCTGTCTTCCCGAACCGCGCGCAGCCCTCGTCATTGCCCAGATCACAGGCCTTTTTATACAGTTCACCGGCCTTCTTTAAATCCTGCGGGAATCCGGTACCATGCTCGTGCATCTCTCCCGACTTGTTGCAGGCCTCGGTATATCCAAGATGGCACCCTTTCTAAAAATATTCCCCCGCCTTCTGATAGTCCCGTTCCGCTCCTCGGGCTTCCAGCCAGTAATTCCCCGCGCTCATGCAAGGTTTTCCGCTCTTGACGACGTTCTTTAGGTCGCATGCCTTCTCAATACATTCCCGGGCCTTCGCATCATCCTGCGGAATACCGGTACCCCGCTCATAGTAAAGAGCAGCCATAACACAGCCGTCGATTTCCTTAAGAGAGCACGCCTTCACATAATTCATAACCGCCTTTGCGCCATCTTTAGGAATGCCCGGCATGCCGTCATACGTATTCCCGAGTCCCAGACACCCAAGTCCGTTATTGAGTTCGCAGGCTTTCTCCATAAGCCTGATACTCGTGTCGTAATTCTGCTCCACGCCCCGGCCGTAGTAATAAAGAGATGAGAGATTGCCGCATCCGAGAGCAAAATCCATGCTGCATGCCCGGTCGTAAAAAGCACCGGCCTTTTTAAAATCCTGGGGTACATTAAGCCCTTTCTCATATATGGTAGCGAGAGAGTTGCAGCCCTCCCCGTTCCTAGGTTGCAGCCCTTTTCAAAGAGAATGAGCATCTTTTCATCAACCAGAGCGTCCTTCAAATCCATGGTGTAAAGATACCCCAGGTTCACGCACCCCATGCCGGAACCGAGACGGCAGGCTTTGTTATTGAAGGTCTTTGCCTTGGGAAGATCCTGAAATTCTTCATCCGTGAAGTAAAGATCCCCGAGAGACATACAGGCCTCGGCATTCTGAAGCCGGCATCCCTGCTCCATATACGGAAGCGCCTTGGCCACATCCCGCCTGATTCTGGCATCGCTCCAGTACAGGCTTCCCAGTTTGTAGCAGCCCAGAGCATTTTCAAGGCGGCAGGCCTTCTCAAAAAATCCCTCCGCTTTCAGAAAATCCCCGCTGCTCTCGCATTTGCTGCCCTGTTCCGCGCAGTCAGTTCCATTGCCGCACTCCGGTTCCCCGGCAGCAGCGGCCCTCAGGCAGAACATAACAATAGCTAAAGCCAGTACCGAAGAACGAGGCATTTTGAGACTCCCTTTCAACCTGATTAAAAGCTGCTCGCAAACTGCTTGCGCTTACTGAGAATGATAACGCAGCTATCCCGAAATTACCGCGGCACGCCTCATAATCTGAACTCGCATATCACGCTGCGTTTGGCACATCATTGAATAATACAAAAACCAGGTTGACGGAAATCTTCTCATCTATGCGTAGATTCTGCTCATCTGGTTCAAAATTTCGTACTTTGTTTTTCCATTAATACCAATCTGTTTTAGTTCAACCTCTTCTGACAACATGCACTCAAGAAAGGACCTCATATCCGTCCGAATTGTTTCCGGGAGAAATGAGAGACGTTTCTGATTCAAGTCAAGAAGTTCAGTCAAACGGAATACATCGTTTTTATGTTTGCGAATGTTTTTACTATCCACGTGTTCCCCGGCTGCTTTCCTTTCAGATAAATCAATAAATGCTTTGGCTTTAAACGGAATCAGATATGGCGCATTAAGTATTGTTACCCCATAGGCGCGAGTACGCCCCCGTTTCAAGAATTCATAGTAGTCATCATTTAGCAGTATCGCTGACAAACTGGAAACATCGTCATCCAGCGGTAAGGGAGTAAGTACCGCCTCTGCCGGAAGATCTATGGCATCCAATCGTCTCGTAAATAGTTCAATCATCGCCGGATATTCTTTTGACTGCGGATTCGTAAAGCGATAGAACTCCGACTCACCTGTGCTTTTATTTCGATGCTCATAACCACCGGCAATTACATAGTCCCAGAACCTTTTGCCAAACGCAGCATCCACCGCTTCTACAATCAGCACAAGATCTATATCTTTTGTGGCCCTGAAGTCCAGTCCCTCAGCCATCATCAGAAGATCACAAGCAGTTCCGCCAATGATCGTGTACTGTTCTTCATGTCCCCGAAACCATTCCCTGAAACTATCAATTCCTCTTATCATCTATCACCTTCCACTGCTGTTTTAACATTTCATCCAGAGCTTCCTGAACTCGCTCATCTCTGCTGTCGTTCAATGCCAGAGCAAGGGAAAGCCTGTCAACACATTCGCCATCAGCAAGTTTCCGGGGATCATAGCGCCAAAGTTCTACCGCGCATTGCTCCTCTGCATTCAGCATCCTGTGCGCGGAAGTCTTTTCCCAGGCCGCCACACTTGCCGCTGCCCGGGTTTCCTGAGTCGGAGGATTCATCATGGAATACTCCGAGAGAGCAGAGTACCCACTTAGGGCCAGTTCTTCCCCGATCTCTTTTTTTGGCACAAATATCGTTTTTTTTACCGGGCTTGTCATGATCCCTTTTCCCATATCGTACAGTTCCTCCGGGGATTTATCGCTCAGGATTACTTTCTGAACTCCCCGTTTTTCCGTCTGTATCAGGCCCGATTCCTCTAATTGCCGGGAGGCTCTGGAAAGGGATGTGGCTGTAAAGCCAAGCCCGGCGGCAGCTTCAGAGGTCGTAAGTTCCTGGCATCCCTGGTAAATGAAGTACAGAAGAAGAAGCTGGGCTGATGGCAGCAAAGTCTTAACTTCTGTTATGTCGCTGTCGCCGCGTTCCTGCAAGTACACCGCCATAAAGGGAAGATAGATCTGCTTCTCCTCCACCACAAAGGGAATATGATCACGGATAAGATATTCTTTCTGCCTGGTGGTGAGTCGATCGAGGATAATAACAGCAGGGGAGCCTTCTGTCCGGCTTATCCTGTCAATATGTTTCTTGACCATATTGACGGGTTCTAACTCATTCTTCGGGTAGACAAATACTGCCGCTTTTCCATCCAGAGTTACCCTTTTCATTACATATCTGGCATGGATGAAGCCGGGCATGGATTTCACTGTTTCCTTGAGATACCAAACGCCGATTCCCATAACACGGTGCAAATACTCCATGTCAGCCTCCTTTATAACTTTCATTTGTATTTTAACTCATTTCTTGTTTTTAATCAGAAAAAAGTTACGATACGACCGTTAATTTTCACAGTCAGGTAGAATCAGCTGGTGCCAAAATCAACTGCCAAAGGAAGTTCTTTCCCGAAGAATGGCTCTTTGGTTTTAGCAAGACCTGACCAATGGGGATCAGGAATTTAAGAATTGCGGGTGAAAGGTTAATGAGATCTGCTGATATTAAAAGCGTCAAAGATGATCGGATGGGAAACGCTTACACAATCTCACTCACCAGAAAACCGCCTCACCTGAAAACACCGCCTAAGTCCCCCTCTTAAGCAGACACTAACCTCCATTAAGACACTCTGACCGTTAATTTGGTAATGCTGCCAGCCTTGCTCCCAAGAACCCAAACGCGCTGCTGCGCTCTCTGAACAGTCAAGCAATCATGGCAGTCTGCCCATTATTACTAAAACACCAAAGGAAGCTGCCCCTTGTAAACCGAAGCTCCGCCCACCCGGGCAATGAATTCCAGATCCGGAAGCTCCGACAGCATCTCCGCCGGGAACGAAGGTTCGCTCTGCTCCGTAACGGTTCTTACGGTATTGAGGTTCGGATCCGTCAGGCTGTCCGTGGAGCTCTGAGAGCTTTCAGATACACCCCGGTAGCGAATGCGCACGGCCGGCAGGGAGTCCGCTACATACTCCCGGGTTTCCCGGTCAATAACCCGGAGACTGATAAGATTGTTGACGTTACCCAGTACCTGCATGGCCCGGGCGGAGGATCCCAGCCGGGATTCAAAGTCCGCCACGGTCTGGGTGGCCATAGTGATGCGGAACTGCGCTCCCCGGCCCTTGTTAAGGAGCTGAATCAGCTGCTCATTTATAACCTCGGCGGTTTCGTCAATGAAGATATTTACGGGGCGGAGGTTACTGCCGTAGTTGTAACGGCTTCCCGCCACCGCGGCGAGATCCGCAAGAAGGAGGGATCCCAGTGAAGCGCCTACAATGGGATCCGTAAGGGAGTCCAATCCGATGTAAACCACCCTTTCATGAGCGATCAGGCTCTCGAAGTCCCAGAGTTCCTCTCCCAGCCGTACCTTCTCAGACGGCGACAGGAGATTCCCCAGATCCCCCTGAGTCAGCATATCCAGCACCGGCAAAAGCGAGGCCACCATTTTGCCGTAATGAGCAGTGTCATGCCTGGCCAGAGCATAAAGGGCCTCCAGTTCTTCGCAGGGACTCCACTTTTTAATGCCCCGAAGGTAAAACCCGTTGTATTCCGTAAGGAGCTTCCCCGGGATCTTGCTGGTAGCCCGGAGCAGACGATCCCGTTCCTCCCGGAAGCGATCCGGGGTATGCCGGAGAAACCATTCCCGAAACCCCAGAAACGCCAGCTCCATCACCCGGGAATCGGTATAGTAGCGTACCAGCTTCAGGGTGGGCCTTTTTCCGATAAGAATCAGTCCCCCGATAACAGTGTTCAAGGCAAGCTCGGCAAAGGCCCGGAAGGGATCGGCCCCGCCCCGGGCCGTGGGCACCAAGGCTGCCAGCCGGCTTGCCAGATCGCTTCTCCGGCTGAAATTGAACAAGGGATTAATGCTGATGCTCTTTTCCGGAAACCCCGGATGAAAAAAATTGAACTTCCGGGGATCGATGGTTTTTGCCGCGGATCTGGTATGGGAGGACAGATCCTGATCTCCCTTGGGATCCAGAATGATGACGCACTCGCCCCGCATTACCGCCTGAGCGATAAGGAGATCAAAGAGCCTGGTTTTGCCGGCTCCTGTAGTACCGGTAATAAGCACATGACCGGCCACAAAGTTAAGGGGAATATAGAGAGCCCGGGGCCGGCCGATGCCATGGATAAAGCGGGAACCACGCACGGCGGGATCCCTTTTAAAAAGCTGTCCCTTCCAGGAGCTTTCCAGAAGATCCCGGAGTCTTTGGGCTTCCCTTTTGCGCCAGGGAAAGCCGTTTCCCAGATACAGCATGTCAGGCTTCATGAGATCCGGAAGTCTGGAAAGCTCGAGCTTCTGAAAGCCGCCTCCCGCAAACCCGGCCATCCGTTCCTTAAGCTCCCGATCCCGGCGGATTCTGTCCAGAAGAAGAGCCAGCAGAAGGCAGGCTGTTGCCAAAGTCGCCGGAGAGGTTACAGAGCCCGGCCCCGGCAGAGCGTAAAGAGCAAGAAGCGCCAGCGATCCGGAAAGCGCTCTTACGCGATAACGGGATAGCAGGAGATGACGGTTTTCCGGAGCGGGCTGGGATACATCGCCTGACACGGCTGATGCTGCGGGAACTGGAGGATGCAAAGCCGCGCTTCCGGAGGGCGGGTTTTGCAGGTTTTCGGGGTTACTCATAGTGTTTTCTCTCATTAATTCCGCCATATGACCAGGATGACCTGGAGCTTCGGGATTCCGTGGCATGATAAAGAACCGCTGTCCCGCTATACATAGTAAACGGCCCCGTTGTTATTGCCGCTTCTGGCATTCCGGGAAGCTGCTTCGGACATTTTGATAAACTGCCCGCTGGCATTCCGGGGCCGGGGCGGGGTATGCTTTTCCCGCAGGGGATTAAGCGCCCAGTCATCATCCCCGCCGGAGGAAAGTGAGCTCCCGGAAGCAATGTCTGTACCCTCCCCGAAAGGCGGGATCAACCCCTCTGCCATGACATCACTCAGATCCTCCGGCTCCTTCTTAGCTTTGCTGCTCTTTCCGGAAGAGGCGTTTTTGCGTTTGTTTTCTTCCTTGGCGGAGGAGCGTGAAGCGGGTTTCTTAGCAGCGCTTTCCTTCCGAGGCGCCTTTACCGCAGGTTTGGGATCCTCCCGGGGCTTTACCTGCGGTGCGGAGGAGGGAGATGACGGAGCGGCGGATATTGAGGCAGAACCGGATGAAGCGGCCGCTGAAGCGCCGTTTATCACAGGATACTGAGCCTGATTAACGGTGTTATTTTGCCGGAGGGTGTCCGGAGAAGCATTTGATGCCATGCCAGCTTCCCGGGGGATGTGCTGCTCAGGAATGCGGCTTTCCTGCGGCCCTCTGTCCGGCAAAGTCCCGGTGTCCCCGGAAGCTCCGCCGTTTTCCCGTGGAGTTTCGCGAGGAGTCCCGGATGTACCGGAAGCTTCCGGGCCGGAATCACCCTGAGATGCTGCCGGGATTTCTGTCATCCCCCTGAGATCGTCCGGTTGTCCAAAATGCTGCCGGCTGAGAGTTGCATTGACCATGGCATTAGTGTTACCGGAGTTTTCCGGCAAAGGCGACCGGTACGGCTCTTTTCTGCGGGCAACCGATCCTCTCAGGATCTCCTCCAGGGCTTTTCCGAAGCTTTGGGAATCCGCATCCCGAGAACTCCCTGTCCCCTGTCGGAAAAGAGCTTCTCTTTCCACTGATTTTCTGCTGCCGTATTCTCCGGTATGCTCTTCTCTTACAAAGCCTTCCCGAAAGGGCTTCCCCATAACAACCCCGGACTCGGTTTTTCCGGAAAACGAGTTCAGAAGCCCCCAGGCAAAGGGTTTCCCGGTAAGAGGCCGCCGGGATCCCGGGGCGGGAGCTTCAGGGGCCGGTTCCTCAGGAATCCGGGCATTCCGGAGGGAGAAGCCGCCCTCCGGTATCCCCGGGTTTTTCGGGATATCATTATTCGGAGACGGGATCCGGGACAAGGTTTCCCGGGAACCTTCCGTGATTACCCTGCTATTTGAAGTAACTGGTACTGTGTCTGGTACCGGATTTGGTTTTTCTCCCGGAGGAACGGTCATTGCTCCTTCATTCCTTTGCCCGTTTTCCCCCAGCATGGCCTGAAGCTCCTCCAGGGTATAGTCACGGGAACTGTCTTCCCGCTTAAGCCGGAGCAAAAGATCCCGGATCTCGGGATCAACGCCGGGGAGAGAGCACGGGATCATCAGATTCTGACAGAAGAACTCCGGGCTCACGAGTTCAACTCCCAGCATAAGCCGCATCCGGCCATTGTCATTAAGGGCCAGCGGGGTCAGAGGCTCCCCTTCCTCCGGTCTCCAGGCCCGGGCCAGTCCCAGAAGGATCAGCTTTTCTGCCAGATCCCGAAGATCCCGGATCTGAAGGTTAATGCCGAGATCATTCCCGGAACGCAGGAGATCCCAGAAGCGATCCGGGGTTATGACAAGATAGATGCGCTGGTCAATATGGTAGAGATAGCTCCCGGGAGCATTAAAGGGCACCGGGGTCTCCCGGATGCGGTTTTGCAAAAGGGACAGGAGACGGATCAGAGCATGGGGCTTTCGGGAGAACCGGTTAAGGGCATTTCCGGTACCTCGGAGATCCGCTTCCACGCTCCCGCTGTCAGCCTTTTTGATAATGCTGAAAAAAGGGGATCCGGCATTGCCATACAGAGCGTCAAAGAGATCGGCATATACGGCAGGATCGGACATCAGCGCCGTCAGGAGAGCCGGCGGAATAATGCGGCCCGCCAGAAGCGGAGTCAGGTTTTCATGAGTCTTGCCCCGTCTGGGACGGTAGCGGAAATAGTAATACCGGCTTCCTTCACGCTGGAGAAACCCCCGGAGGCTTTCCCCTACAGGAGACCACGCGTCTCCTTTTTCAGTAATTACCTCCATATCCGAAAAGGCCTTCCCCGCATCATGAAGGAGCCCTCCGGTGTAAACGGCCAGAGCATAAAGCACGGCTTTCCGGCGGCGCTTTTCCGGTTCATCCCCCAGAGTCATCACATCCCGCTTAAGATAGCTGAGAGTGAGCGCGGCGGTTTCCAGACTGTGCCGGAAGAGTCCCCCGGGCTCGCAGTGGTGATAGCATTCCGAGGCCGGGAGGGCATCCATGTATTCCAGAGTGTTCTCAAGCAAGGGGAACACCATTTCCTGAAACTCCTCCGGGGTGAGAGGAAGATGCTCCCGGGCTTCCTCGATAAGGGGCGCGAGATTCCTGAAATACTCCTCAGCCGGTTTAAGCTCCAGTCTCCCGGAATACTCCGAGGCATCTTCGGGCATGGCAGATGTGCCGGGAAATGACCGGGAACCCGCGGGCAAAGAACCTGAGACGGATTGAGAATGAGGGGCTGTCTTATCCTGCGAGGCTGCAGCTATTCCCGGAGAACAGTTCTCCCGGGTTTCCGCAAGATAATCCTCAAAGGAACAGAAGGGATCTCCGGAAAGACTGCCAGAAGGAGCGGATGGTGCGGCCCTCGCGCCGTTATTCCCGGGGAAATCGGCCGGGGAATCCGGGACATGCCCGGAGTTTCTATGCCTGTCCCCCGCAAAGTCCTCGTGCCTGTCATTATCAGGCATAAAGGCTTCCGGGGCATAATCCTGAAGAAAACCGTCTATGCTGTAATCATCCTGACTGCCATCACCTCCGCCTGAAAAATCAAATCCGGATAGCGGCATCTCAAAAAAAGGATCGCCGGGATCGGCTTCATAGCAATCGGCGCCGGAGTGCTCCGGATTTCTGCCCAGCATTCCCGGAGAGAAGAGTCCGGTATCCGGAGAATCCGGATATCCGAAATTCCCAGCATCAGCTGCAAAGAGATCCGCCCCGAAGGCAAAATTCCCGCTCTTTGTCCCTCTCCGGGGCTTTTTGCGGCTAACGGAAGCGGCATTAAGAGGCTTTCCGGATTTTCCGGGATACCTGCGGAGAGATTCAGGAGAAGCATCATACCGGAACCGGGAAGCCTGAGCGCTCCTGGAATGCCTGTTACGCTTCCCGGCACCGCTGCCCCCGGAAGCATTAGCTTTGGCTCTGTCCCTGCTCTGCCGTGATTTTTCCGGGGAGGCTGTCCCTTTACGACCGGCTTTGCTCTCCGTGGCCGGGGGAGAGCCGGAGTCCTTGCCGGCATCTCTCCCGTCTCCGGAAACAGCTCTTATAATCCTCTCTATGAAATTCATCACGGCATTCTTCTCCTGATATCCTGCCCCGGCCTCGTAACCGAGCTAAATTCACTGCGCAGTATCAGGATAATAACCGCATTTCAGATTCTGTCTGCCAAATAAGCCTTAGCGGCAGGAGGAGATCCTTTAAGCAAAAGGACTGAGACGCTCTTTGATGAGATGATGAGATAACGTCATGCGAGACAAAAGTAAATGCTGGCTGAAACTCAATTGTATTCGCACGTTTGGCTTAACACATGTTTTTTCAGCTCATCGTCAGAAAGAAAAAGGTTATGCAGCATCTTTTCAAAAATGCGGTTTGCTATCATGACAGTACCATGGTCGTTTCTGATAAGCCCGTACATCTCCATTTCAGAAATGGCATCCTGCTGGGCATTGTAAGTAAGTTTGGTTCCTTCAATGAGAATGCGGCGAATGGCAGCCTTCAATTCGGGATAGCTGTTCAGTTTTTCGGTAAGAGAGTAAAACAGGGTGTTATTCTCCGAAAGGAGCAAGCTGACAGCCTGATTAATACCTTTGTCTGTCCAGGCTTCCGCCGGGTTCATGGTCTTGGTGACTTCCTCATCGACAAGCTGGCAAATCCTGCTTGTCAGGAAGGGATAGCCGCTGGTGTATTCCCGGATAGTTTTGGCAACTGCTTCCGTATCCATTCCGGTGTGATGATCCTCCTCATACTCATTGAGCATTCCTTTGATACCGTCTTCTGACAGACTCATGTCGACAGTGAAATCCGCAGCAATGTTCCACGGGCTGTATTCTTTAATTTCGTCTAGAGGGCTTAGATGCCTGACATCAGTAACTCCGGCAAGAATTACAGACTGGAAGGCACGGTAGTTCGCATTAGTTTCACGCTTAATATAACCGGATCTCAGTTTTCCCAGAAAATCCCAGAAAACCTGATGGTTTGCTGCCGTATCCGCCTCATCAATTATCAGTACCACGGGCTTGGCGTTCTCTTTGCACCAGCTGTCAAAAATTCTGAAGATATCATTCAGTTTCACCTTTTCTCCTGTGCCGGCAAGCTTCTGAAACCTGTCATAGCATGCATCGGGAACGTGAATCTCCATGCTGTCTCTGGTATCGCAAAGGAGCTGCGTCAATCCTTTCGTCAACTTGCTTTCATTATCAAAAATGGTGCTGGTAAGATCCTAAAATCGATGCTGATGACATCATACTGGTCAGCTAATGTCTGAGCGAGAGCCTTCAGAGTCGTGGTTTTCCCGTACTGTCCTGGCCGGCTGATCATAAAATACTTTCCATCATCAACCAGCTTCTTTATTTCCTGCGCTTTCTCGGAGATATCTGCCATGTAATGCTTTGAAGTGATGCATACTCCTGTGGTGTTGAATTTTTTCATCTGATATTTATCCTTATGCATTTTTGACACGCAGGAATAATCTCCTCATTATCGCACGAATGATTTTCGGCCCGAAGCAGCAACGTTCTCGGCAGGTAAAAAACTTTGCTGCATATACCAAAAGCCAGCCCCGGAACCCGGTGCTGGCTTGGTAATTTTTGCTCCTGAGACCTTCAGGAGAAGTGAATTTGTCAGGCATTGCCGAAAAATTGATTATCTGCCCGGAAAGCTGACGTTGTTTGTGACAGGCTGTTTAATGAAATGAGAGGCGCTGATGCTTTTTAGAAAAGCCGGCTTCTCCCTGATGGCTGTTTCCGCCGCTGACGATATAATGGTGTCCGCATGAAGGCGACGGCAATTTATGGCGTCAGGGTACTTCTTAATCAGAATCCCGCAGGATTGCCCCGCAGTATGCTACCCTTGTTTTTTATTTTGAAAAGCTAAAACTGATATGAATGATGAATCCGCTATGAAAGACGAATCAGGCCTGAATGACAACGAGGCTTCTCTCCCCAAAGCCCCGGACTCCGAAAAGGATAACGGCGCCAAGACGGCACAGGATGCCCGGAATCTGACCACAGTCTGCTACCTTGAGCAGAACGGATGCTATCTCATGATTCACCGAACCAAAAAGGAGCATGATACCAATAAGGACAAGCTGATAGGACTCGGGGGACATTTTCATTACGGGGAATCTCCGGAGGAATGCATGCTCCGGGAGATGAAGGAGGAATGCGGCATCGTTCTCACGGATATGAAGCTGCGGGGGATTATTACCTTTGTGTCCGATGTCTTCGGCTGCGAGTACATGTTCCTGTTTTCCGCGACTGAATACGAAGGCGCGGTTGCCCCTGACTGCAACGAAGGCAGCCTGGTCTGGATTAAGAAGGAGGATCTTCTTAAATGCAGCAATCTCTGGGCGGGAGACAGAATTTTTCTGAAGCTTCTGGATGAACGGAGCGAATTCTTTTCCCTTAAGCTCTGCTATAAGGGGGAGGAACTTACTGACGCGCTGCTTGACGGAGCAAGACTGCATTATTCGGAGCAGCCGGAACTCAGTAAAGATAATTAACGGAATCGTGCCCGGCAAAGTTACCTTTCATGGTCCTTTCAAATGGGCGTTCGGGTAATATCCTCGGATTTCGGATTCCCGGGTAATAAAAAAACTCGCAGCAGATGTTCCGGATCTGCTGCTCTTTCCTTTGAGCGGGAGGATCTTATCAATGCTCCCGGCGGAGATCGTCAGGGGACTCCAGATACCCGGGCTTTCCGGCATAAAAGTCCGGACTTAAGCCTAAGGCGATGCATAACCTCGCAAGCTCCTCGGACTGCCCACTTATCCAGTATTTCCGGGCGCTTTCATCATAGGCAATGACAACGCCGCTGGTAATGTCAATAACATCAGAAACACTGAAGGTATTAGGCTTCATAGGCTTCTTTCTTTTGTCATCAAACACGCGTTCCTTCCCAAGTTCATTCTTAAGTTCCGCAAGGATGGTCTGCGCCGTAAAGGCCACCAGAAACCGCCCTTCCATGATATCCTGGTAATGGGAGCTTGAGGCGCCAGGGTTTATCTTTACTTTACCGGACTTAAAAAGCTGCTCAATTTCATCCCTTTCATGATATGCCGCATAAACCTCCGCTGCTGTCATCTCGGAGGTTGCAACGAGTGCAAAGGAGCCGTAATTTCGGGTACGGGCGTTTACCGCATCTTCGTTTCTTTCCAGATCCCGATCCGGAGGCGTCAGCTTGTAGCACTCCATCAGGGGACTCATACTGAGCTTCTGTCGCTCTTTTACATCGGAACGCTTCCATAAAAGCTCAAAGCTGTCCAGCTTGCCGTAAAGAGCCGCCCGCTCAATACTGCTCCGGGAAGCGCTTCTGAATACATGAATCCAGAGGTCAAAGCCGGCACCCCGGTAAGAGACGGATGTACTGTTTAATCAAGTTTTATAAAAACGTAATCAAGTTCAATAATTTTGTCAAGGATGCTGTATTTAAGTTTTATAATCAGTCAGAACACTATTGCAACCCAATACTGTAATAACCAGAGCATGTTCAAGAGGCGAGAACTTATCGACACCGCTGTCTGTTAGGCTTAGAAGGGCTTCATACGCATTTCCCGGATAGAGTTGTTTCAGGAACTCTTCGCCGCCTGTTTGCAATAGAAGCGTACGGAGCCGATTCCCTCTGAGTGTTTCGTCGGGGCTCAATCCAAGCGCAAGGCTGTATCGCATCCTGAGAGGCGTGCCTGTTTCAAGTTCAAGACCATGGGACAGCAGCCACGAGATTGTTTTGCTCAGCTCGAGGAATGCTGCATAAAACTGATCCGATTCCTGATTAAACTCCGCAGCCTGCGTCAGCAGATACTCGGAATTAGCATCTTTGAATACTGTTTCTGCAGGCATATACCTCCGTAACTTGCTGCTGATTCGAACAGGGCTGTTTCGCAGAGGTATCCCATGGAAAGGGCAATACTTCACTCCGTACAATTGATGCGCCTGGTGCCAGTAGGCTTCATTCACCTGCATGCGATCTGTGATGATGCAGACCGGACAGTATCTCAGGAACATCACTCCCTGCTGAAGAAGCCGGATCATGCTTCCTTGCTTTCTTCGCCCCTGTTTTGCGCAGGCTCTCATTATCGGTCGGAGATCATCTTCGCTGAACCGGCTGCCAAGCTGCAGGTACTGCCATGCGCTATGGCTGTCACGGATAAGTTTCGGGGTAATTTTTGATTCTGTTCCCAGCCAGCGGCATATCAGATCTGCGCGGTACGGCAAGGTCACGGACGGAACCAGATTTGGGGTTGAACCAAACAATTCCAGAGAACTGGCCCTGCTGGACAGATGTCCTGAATGGGCATGGAATCGCGCCAGAATATCGTAAAAACAATCGCCTTCACGGAGCTGAGGGAAGTGATACAGCGGCAACGTTTCATTGATCATATGCGATTCCGTCTGCGAATCCTTTTTACAGCTGGGGTTCACCGGTTGTCTGACTGTTCTTTTGTTCCGTTTTTTCCTCGGTTTTTACAGGATTTTCTGCAGACTGAGGTTCTTCGGACTGACTGACGAGCTGACATAGCGTTACGGCATAGCCAAGAGTTTCGGCCTGATTTTGGCAGCCCTTTGCAATGATAGCCTCCTTCGTGATCCTGGCAGCCATGGCTATGTTGACATTAAACCTCTTTATAAGTTCGCTTCCGATTAAACTGGCCAGTTCATCAGCTTCATTGGCCGCTTCATTGTACTTCGGAACGTCTGCCGTCAGAATGGAATCATCTATCTCAGGCGGTATTTGAGGAGCCTGCCACATCAGTTCATAACTGCGAAGTTCCTCATCATTGCCGCTGAGCATATTTGTTCTCATTCTTGTCGTGATGCAAAGTTTTTCGCCGGCCACTTTCCTGACGTCATCGACAGTGAAGGTCTCATCGCCGCTTGTGATGGCATCGTCCTGAACCAGTTTGTAAAGGAGCGCGCACAGAAACGGATTGCCGATGCTCTCGCGGTAGAATGCCGTATTCATCTCCGGTGTCAGCGCCACCTCCGCGGACAGAAACTGATAGCGCCAGATACCCTTGATGAACCGGTTCCATTCCTTGCTGTTCTCAGGTAACAGATTCATGCGCACAGTTCCGTCCCCGGTAGCCCGCTTCGCCAGCTGAAACTCCTGCTGGAAAAGGGAAAGAACCTTAGGCGTTCCGACCATGACAACCGGTATGGCAAGCGTCTCCATCAGATATATCAGAAAGGACAGCATGACAGATGTCGTGTCCTCCTTTACGGCTGTCAGATTTTGGATATCATCGATAACGAGCACCCCAAGGTGATGCGAGCAGAGGCATTGCGACACTTTGGAAGTCAATGCGTCCTTGCCGATTCTGTCGGTGACTTCGGAACCGTAATTCGTGCCCAGAACTGCATCTAACTGGCGAAGAATGGCGATGCACAAACCTTTTGGAGAACCGTCTCCGGGACAGTCCACCCTGAGCCAGACCAGCTGAGAGCAATGGAAGGGAACGCCATTGTACTCCGTGTGCTTTATGACCTGAGGGTAAAACGACAGAGTATTCAGCACCGAACAGGTTTTTCCTACGCCTGAGATACCCAGCACCGAGAATCCGTGGACAGGAAAAACCGTTTCCTGCAGGTAATTGCCCAGATCGGGAGTCACGGCAATATGATTTGCCTCCATAACCCCTGATGTAACATCGAATGGCATCGGGTTCCTTGATACATACCCCCAGCTGATGCATCTGGAAAGACTGCGCGAGATAAAAAGATCCTGCGCATACGGGATATGGATGGTGCTTATCCTGCTGAGCAGATCCAGCCGAGTGGAACGTTCAGCGCGCCGATCATTCGCAGAAAACGGAGGCATTTTCATCAGCTTCCGGAGCATCTCTGCCTGAGAAATCCCGTCAGGAAGCGCCGCTATCAGCGGATTGCCCAGAAACTCTGTGATGGCGGTCTTTTCGCGGTATTTTGCCGGCGCTGTTTTAAGGGCCATTTAAACTCCTATTCCGGTTTGGTCTGTTCGCTGTCCGGGAAATCGATCCGCTCAGCTGCTCCGATGTCTGCGAGCATCCGATCAATTTCGTCTGAAACTGCATCATAGGACTTCGGCTTCGTGTCAGTGACAGGCCTGTTACCATCATCGCTGCCCGTGTTCAGGCCCAATGCAGCCTGTTCCTGTTTCGCCTTTGCCGTTCCGCTGAGTTCTTGCTGCTCCGCCTTTCTGTTTACGTCAATGGAGTGCCTGTTCAGCGCCTTGATGATGGCATTTCCGCTTTTCCCCTCTTTCTTGCAGTGTTCAGCCTGGGAATCCGCGAAACTGACCAGGTCGGCAAAGGCCTGATCCTCATTCTGCCTGTGAGCTGCGGCTGTGTTCAAATCATTTTCATGAGCCTGCTCAAGAGCATCTTTGGAATAATTTCTGTACTTCTGGTATGCCTGAGCAAGAGAGCAGGACACATAGGAGCCGTCCTTTCTCTTGCAGTAGATGGTATCACAGGACTGGGAGGAATACCGTACTGGTATCGTATAGGTTCCGCTGATGCGCGCCTTCTCGAACCACTTTTCGGCGACGGCTTCCTCGCAGATGTAGTACAGCCCGTCCAGATGGATGCCCTTTCCGGTTACAGTTGCATCCGCCTTTTGGAGCAATGCCTCGATGCAGGCATCCTTGGACACCTTCTTAAACGTCCCCGATACATGGGATATGCCGTAGTTCCACAAGTGAATCGGAATGGCCGGAATGTTGTTATTTCGCATATCCTCCGTGCGCTGGTATTCATGCATGTAGTGATGATTGTTGTAGAAAAGGACGCACCTGATCAGGATGGCGGTGAACGTTTCCAGGTCAAGACAGCTGTTCCTGCGGTAATCCTTTGCTCCTCTTTCGCCTGCGTCTTTGTTCACATATCCGGGAAGGAACGGCCTGAGCGTAAGCTGAAAGGTTTTAAAGGTAC
The DNA here is from genome assembly GCA_002372325.1 of Succinivibrionaceae bacterium UBA3769. Taxonomy (GTDB): domain Bacteria; phylum Pseudomonadota; class Gammaproteobacteria; order Enterobacterales; family Succinivibrionaceae; genus Succinimonas. The sequence goes on from DFFT01000035.1 coordinate 16,226, forward strand.
GCTCTATAATCCCTTTGAGGTCGCCGCGGTACGGAGGACAGTTTTCCACGGTAATGCCAAGAGTCCTGACAATCTCGTCAACAGCCTTGACAGCGAACTCTCCGTTGTCGGTGGTAATTGAACCGGGAAGACAATGACAGGGCCACTCTTCCTCTTTAATCTCAATTCCAAATCTTTTGCAGTAGTCTGTTTTCGGGGATCCGGCATTAAACAAAGCCTCCTTCCACACCTTGCAGGATGAGTTCTCCAGAGTTACCGACATGCCGGTGACCATTCTGGACCAGGAATCCTTGAGGAGAACTATGACGGGACGTCCGACCAGGAGAGAGCGATCTGTCTTGCGAACCAGATAGAAGTCAGCTATGGTGGCATCAATCTGAAAGGAATCGCCCGGCCCCAGGAGTTCGGTTTCCGTTTTTCCGGTGATCGCCCGGTGTTTCAGAGCGAATTTGTTCTCTCCTTCCCGTTTAAGCGCATTCTCAACTTCGTCGCTGTGGCGATGATACCAGTAATAGAACTGGTTGAAGGAAGGCTTCTCGTCCGCATCCATGGTGACCGGCGCGGAGGCGTTATCCTCAGCCGGTTTTACGTAATATTTTGCCAGCATCGTATTGTAGGTCTGTCTGAGAGAATAGCCGGAAGAACTTTGATAGAACTTTGAAATGGCATCTCTGAAGCGTTTGTAATCCTCATCGGAAAGGGCTTTTCCGTTTTCTCCGGGGCGTTTGCGCTTCCCGACCCTCTTGTCCAGACTCTGCGCCGGCCGCGCTCCGCCGCATTTTCTGTAATCAGGAGCCAGGGCATTGCGCTGAAAGCCGCTTCGCCAGTATCTTCCCAGGTATCCGTACAGGTTGTTTATCCTGACGCCGCTGGAGACTTCCACGGCCCGAAGCAGTTCCGTCCGGGAAGAGATGTCGTAGATATCCGGTTCTCGCTTAACAATGCCGCTGATAAGGTTCCAGGCCCGGTCTCTCCGCGCGATGCTTTTTTCAGTAAGTTCTTCATCAGAAACCACCGAACTGTCATCCGCGATCTTTTCCATTGTTCCAATCATCAGATGCTCCCGCAGCAAAGCCGGTTCAAACGGCCTGGGGATGTTTGTTTCGGTATCCAGTGATATCCAGTACCCTTTGCAGCTGCTGTCAGCGGGCAGATAGAGAATGCGATAACGCTGAGACTGAACGCTGTCCATAATGACCTCGTTCTTCGTTACAATCGGCATGACGGCCGCATCTGCCTCGTTTGCAGCCGGTTCCTGCTCTGCCTGTTCTGTTTTGCAATCGTCCATGGGTAATCCTTTCGTCAATCGGATAACAAGCCTCAGTACATTTTGATACGAGGGTCTGAGATGTTAATTGGTTCAGAGAGGTTCAGCCTAATCCTTCCGGTCAGAACCAGGTGCTTGAACAGCTGAATCACTGCTCCCTGAGGAAGCTTGCAGTACGCTTCGATGGTATTTACGATGTCCGAGAATGATATCTGCGGATTCTGATAGACCGAGCAGAAGGCTTCTGTCAGATCATTCAGAAACGACCTGTCCGGCAGAATGTCTGTGACAGACTCTCCGCTGTGAAGCCATTTCAGGTTGTTCACTTTATCAAGCGGGATATCCTTTTCAGTCACAATGCGCCACGGAACATTTTTTCTGGCCCAGTAGATTTCCTCGATTTTCAGTTTCTCCCGGACACGCCTGTTTTCAAGTTCGGCAGATTCTTTTATTGCCACTGCGTGCCAGACACCGTTTCTGCAGTAGTAAAAATCGGTCGTCATCTCGGCTGGACACTGGTTTGCATAGGGATGCCTGATATTATTCTCGGCGGCAATAAGCAGGGTGTCCTCCAGCCGAAGAGGCTTCTGTTCGCGGATATCGGAAACGTCAGGGTCATGATCTAACGATATCAGATAGAGCTTCTCCAGCTGAGAAAGCACATGATGAACCCTTTTGGCTGTATGTCCCCAGACTCGCGCAACCTTTCCGCGAGAAGGTATTTCATAGGTATAAATGGCTGGCTTGTAAGTATCCAGACTTCCCTGACCTCGTCCTTCTGCATGTCTGCGGTTAATCGAACTGACTGAGTTAACTCTTCTTCTGCGCCCCATGATATCACCTCCAGTTCTAATTATAGAACTTGATTACAGCAAAATCAACTAAATTATCAGACTTGAATGCAAAAATGTTCGGTTTTATGAAACTTGAATAAAAAAATCCTCGAGTTTAGCGAGGATTATGGAACTTAATAAAATTTGTCAATTTTTTATAGAACTTGATTAAACATTACATCAGTACATTCCAGGTGTCATTTCCGGTTGCCCACAGAAATTCTTCGTAGTCCATGGGAAACACCTGAATGAAGTATTCCTCTGAGGGAATGACAATGCTGGAAACATTCTTCCTGATGCTTATGAGAGAACCGGTCTCAATGTAGCTGTATCTTCCGTCCTGTACCAGATACTTTATGGCCTGGCGTACTTTGGGAGCTTGCTGAATTTCGTCAAAGATAAGTACTGACTCCCCGGGATAGAGAGTAATGTCTGTGGCGGCCTGAAGTCTCAGAAAGAACAGATCAGGTCTGGCGATATCGTCAAATATCTGCAGGATATCCCGCGTAATATTCGCAAAATCAATCCTGATGTAGGTTTTGAAATGTTTTCTGGCGAATTCCTCGGCAATGGTTGATTTTCCGACTCGTCTGGCGCCTTCCAGCATTGCGGCGTAATTTTTTGAATAATTGTTCTTCCATTCCAAAAGAGCATTCCAGGCCTTTCTCTTAAACATATCACACTCCCCTGTTTCTCCGGTAAATTATAGCATCAGGACGATTTTCCCGGTACTGAATTTGCGAAATAAGGAGTTTTTTCCGATACTTAATCTGTGATGGAAGGAGTTTTTCCCGGTACTGAATCTGTAAATGAAGGAGTTTTTCCAGGTATTGAATTTGCAAAAGAAGGAGTATTTCCCTGTATTCCCGAGCTTTTCACACAGCGGGAAAAGGCGGCGAAACAGCCAGAGAAAAAGAAAGAAGCGCTCCGGCATTATTCCGGAGTGGCACGTCTGATGGCAGATATAATAGCGTTCAGAATGCTGATGCCGGTGGAATAACCGCGCGTCCTGACCTGTGGGTGACTTTGGAAAAAAGACAGCCTGTAAGGTAACCCCCGTGATTTCAGGAAGTGAAAACCCGGGAGAGAATGAGTGCCAGCTGCAGAACCGGAAAGTCCGGCGCGGCAGGCGGGGGTACAGACGGAGAAGAGTTTGTTTTTACTCGGACACAACCGAGTCGGCTGCGGCCGAGTAAAATACTGCATTACGGAGCGGCAATAACGGAGACCCTATGAACTTTTACGGCAGAAAGGAACAGCTTAAGATTCTCCAGGAGATGTTTGGCAGAAGAGAGATGCAAACAGCTCTGATCTGTGGGCGCCGCTGCGCGGGCAAAACCGCTCTTGTCAGGCAGGCCTTAAAAGAGGCGGATACTGACTGGATTTACCATGAGTGCCGGGAAGGGAGACGGAAGTACGAAACGATGACAACCCCATGTACCATACCCGGGGCGGCTCTGTTACCCGGGATCGGGTATTCTGCCTCAGTATTGAGGAAGCGGAACACTATCTCGGAAACGATTACGATAAGCTTATCTGCCATCCCGCAGCCCTGGCCCGGAAACAGGGGGTAATTCTTCCCGATGGGCGCTTCTGGGGCCTCTTCACGGATTCGCAAAGCGGCTCCTGCTTCTGGTGGCTGCGTTCCCCGGGCTTTCCGGAGGATTATGCCGCCTCCGTGTATCTCTTCGGGGACATTCTTCCGGACGGAGATCCCGCGAGTGATATTGCCTTAGTCCGCCCGGCCCTCAGGATTTCCCTGAACCTGATGAACAAAGACTGCTAAAGCATGCTGACTGAAACCGGCTGCTGAAAAACCTGCTGAAAACCGTTCCCGACAATCTGCTCCTTCCGCTCCGGCCTTTCTCCCGAAACCTTATGAGGCTCCGGAATTATTCGCCCGGAAAGGACTTTTAATGGTTTCCCGGTCTTCGTTGAGGCGATCCTCGGAGTTCAGGCCGGCGCTGCCGCTCTGTTCCTGATGCTCCTCCCGCACCTTAAAGACCTCGTTCATGTCATCCACCAGTTTGCCGTCAATATGCCCCTCGGCGGCCATGCCCTTCATAATGCCGATGGACTTGCTGTGACTGTAGCCCTGCTTGTAGGGACGATCCTCCCGGAGGGCCTGGTAAATGTCGAGACAGGTAACCAGCCGTTCCTCCCGGGAAAGCTGATCCCCCTTGATGCCGAAGGGGTAGCCGGAGCCGTCCAGCTTTTCATGATGGTGGGAGGCCCAGGCGGTGACATCGCTCATGCCGTTGATTTTTCTGAGGATCACATAGGTGTAGAAGGCATGATTCTGCATCATGGCGAATTCTTCATTGGTGAGCCTTGTGTTCTTTTCCAGAATGTCGTTGCTGATCACCAGCTTCCCGATGTCATGGAGGGCGCTGGCAAAAAAGAAGCGGGTGGTCTTTTCTTCGTCCCAGCCGTAATGCCGGGCCATGATCTCCGACTTCCGGGCCACCCCCAGAGAGTGGGAGCTGGTGAAGGGGGATTTGTAGTCGGTGATCTGGGCAAAGAGGAGGGCGATTTTTCTGACCGCGTCCAGGGAAAGCTCCTCGGCCTGGGCGGGCACCGTTTTAGAGAGCATCTGATCCAGATTGCCGGAGTTAAAGGTCTTCAGGAAATCCAGGGTTAAAGCCTCCCGGGCGATTTCCGCAATTTCCGGGGAGAAGATAACGCCGGACTGGTCTTTCAGGAATTTTTGCACCAGGTCGAACTTGTCGCTGTCAGCCTGATCCAGATTGAAGCGGGCGTCCACCAGATCCGCCAGCCGCACCAGCCGGGCCATAAGGGGAATTTCGTCCCAGGTTTTTCCGAAGGGGCCGGAGCCGTCGGCGTTTTCATGATGGTAGAGGATCACGTTTTCCACATTGCCGCGGCAGGGGATCATGGTGATGTTATGTTCCCCGAGGGCGCAGTGCTCCCGATCCCGTTCCGGCTCGGTGGCATTGGGATTCCGGGCGGCCAGATCCCGGGCCTGAATATACTCGGTGAGGGCGCTGTCATGAAGAACGGCGCAGCAGGCCAGGTCGGTAAGAGCTTCTCCGGAAAGTCCCATGCGGCTTCCCACTGCAGCTGCCAGCAGGGCCACTCTTTTGCCGTGATTGGTGGTTACTCCCAGAAGCTCGTGCTCCACGGCATCCAGAGCAAATGACAGGGCGAAGAGAATATCATTCAGGCTTATTTTCATAAATATCGTTTGGCTATGCTTTGTTTTGGTTTGTTTTTTTCGTTTTAGGTGCGGTTTTGGTCTGGCGTCTGCCATGTCCCCGGGGGAAACCGCATCCCCCGCGGCCGGTCAGACTGCTCTTCCGGCCGCTGTTATCCGCTGCCGGGATCACTGCCCCCGGTCAGAAAGCTGCTTCAAAAGCTTTGTCATGAGATCCTGAAGGCCGTCAATCTTATCCTCCAGCCGCCGGATGTCCTGTTCAATCTGGGAAGTTCTCTTGTCAACCGATTCCACCTTTTCCTGCAGATGGAGATCCATTTTCCGGCGGAGGATGCTGACGTTTTCCGCCAGATCTTTGATCTTGCTGTCAGTGGTTTTGGGGACGGCGGAGTTCTGGCTGTTTACCGGGAGATCTTCAGCTGGGGCGCTCTCCGGCTGCCGGGGCTCGCTGTTCTCTTCATAATTGCTGTAAAGCCTGGAGAACACCCGGTCGATGGCGTCCAGATTCTGCCGGTCCTTGATGCTGTGGGGATTGCGCTGGGAGCTCAGGAGGAAGTCCAGGTATTCCCGGGGATTGGCCTCGGCGAGGCGGGACTTCTCCAGCCGGTGGCAGCCGGAGAACATGCCGTAAACCTCAGCCCCGGGCTGCGCCCTGAGGGCCGGGAGATAGACCAGAGAGGAGCAGTGCTCGAACATGATCCGAAAATCGGTGACCTTTTCGGTATTAAGCTCCGGAATGGTCTCGAGAGAGCGGCAGTTAGCGAACATGCCTCTCATGCTGGTGACGTTTCCGGTAAAGAAATGGGGGATCCGGGTCAGCTTTTCGCAGCCCCGGAAGAGATAGTGAAGATCCAGCTCCGCCGCATGGGATTTATTGTTTAATGACGAGATTTCACACAGGTTCTTAAGTCCCAGAAAGGCATGGCAGGAGGTCACATCTTCCCCGATGACCACCTCGGGCAGAAAACGCGCTTCCTCCGGTATCAGCCCCCGGAGCTCCGCGTTGTCCCTGACTATGACAATTCTGGTGATGGAATCAGTCAGAAGCAGCCGGGCGGCTCTGGCCGGATCCGGAATCAATTGCTCCTGGCTGTAAAAAAGTACGTCGTCGCTCATTTTAGTATAGATTCAGTGTAGATCCTTGATTTAGCAGGGCAGAGCTCAGCTGAAACGGCCCGGAGGCCGGTCTTCCTTGAGGCGTCCGGTTCCTGTCATCTCTTTTGTCAGCTCTTTTTTCCGCGGAACCCTTTTCACATTTTATGTGAAATTTCGTCCCGGCGTAAAAAGATAATTTGCAAAACCGGATAAATGTACAAAATACTTCCGATATTTGGCGCCGCCGGGGATTTTTTGCTCCGGTTTCGCCGCTTTTCTGCGCAGATCTGAACAGAATCCCTTCTGCAAACCCCTGTCAGATCCGCCGGAAGCGTTTTTTTTGCTGTTTTTCTGCTGCGAAACTCCGTTTGTCAGGTCATTAAGTCCCTTCCGGCAGCTTCTGAACCCCAAAAAGGGTGTTTTTGCCGGAGGCGGCAGAATTTTATTGTAAAGATCTCATTTTTTGGTTATATTACCCACCATACAACTAGGTAGGTAATTAAATCCCCGTTCCGGAAGGTTCCGGAATATTCCGGCGCCTGCCGATCGTGCTTTTTCTCCCGGAATCCTTATCCTTTCGGGATCTTTATTTGCGAGGACTTATTCCATGTGCTGCTTTTTTGTTCCCGGCGCTGAGGCCATAGCGCTGTCAGCGGTTTCTCTCATCCTGAAGAGAGGTCACCATGATGAGCATGACAAGCATGATGAGAAGAGGAGTTTTTCTCAGAAGCTCGCCCATCATTTAACCCGGCTTTCCCACCTTCTTTACGGCGGCTCTCTCCTTCTGGCTCTGGAGCATATCTGGCACGGTGAAATCATGTTTGCTCCCCCCTTTATCACGGCCATGCAAAGCCCCGAGGATACTGCGGTGATGCTGGAGGAAATGAGCACGGCAGGGGTTTCCATGGCTCTTCTGGTTACTCTGTCTTATGCGGCCTACGAGCTTATCAAGGCGGCGGGTTCCCGTTTTGCCGCCGGACGCAGGCTGGAATTTTCAAGATAAAGGGGCTTATGAGGTTTACGGGCTCAAACAGGTTAAAGAAAGCAGTTAAGAGACGGTTTAAGAAGGAAAGATAGATGATTCTGGTAGTTGCAATGCTGGTATGCGGTTTAACGGCCACCATTCTGTTTATGGCTGACAGGAAGCGGCAGTACCGCTTTTCTGCTCTGTGCTATATGTTCTATGGCAGCATGCTGATGTGGTCAGTGGATTTGGTGTTTTCCTTGAGGGAGGAGGGCTTGGAGGCTCTCGGAATGACGCCGGATCAGGTTCTCGATGACCTGAAGCTTTCCGGAGCAGTGCTTCTGCTGGCTCTGGCCGTCTGGGGCGGCATGAATTTGTTTTTCCGGCTGAGACCCGCCGGAACTCCGGCGGGGGCCCTTAAGTAAGTCCGGGGCAGGCAGTATCAATTAAAATGGTTATCAGAAACAGTTTTAAAGAAATCATGACAAAAGGCACAGAGCCGGAGAGAGGACAGTAAATATGAGCACAGGAGAAAATACCGCCGCCCCGGGCAGCGCACTTAACATCAGGAAGATCAGCGAAGTCCGGGCCGCTCCCCGGGCCGGCCTTATGACTGCTGAAGGATCAGATCATGACCATGCTCATGAACACCATCATGATCATTCCCATCCGCGTTCCCATGATCACTCTCACGGGCATCCCCATGGCCTGGAGCATTTTCATACGCACCGCAACATTATCGGCTTTGACGAGCATGGCATCCCGACGGTGATCCTGAAGGCCGGTCATGAGGATGATCCCGAAAAGTCCGATCAGGACTTTATCAAGGACTACAGCAAGGCGATTACCGAGTACCGGAAGACCTTCCCCTCCAAGCAGGACGTTATTGACAACACCCCGGATCCGGCGGTGCGGGACATGATATTAAGAGCAGAGCAGATCGGCTTTGACACCTGCTTTGACCGTTTTGACAAGCAGAAGCCCCAGTGCGCCTACGGGCTCTCCGGAGTATGCTGCAAGGTCTGCAACATGGGCCCCTGCCGCATTACCCCCAAGGCTTCCCGGGGCGTCTGCGGCGCTGATGCCGACCTTATCGTGGCCCGGAACCTGCTGCGTTCGGGAGCGGCCGGAACGGCTCAGCACGGCATGCACGCCCGGGAGGTTATCCTGAACCTGAAATGGGCGGCGGAAGGGAAGCTGGATCTCCCGGTTATCGGAGCAAACAAGGTCAGGAGCGTGGCCGCCGCCTTCGGGATTCCGGTGGAAAACCGCAGCACGGAGGAGGTCGCCTCGGATCTGGCCGATGCTCTTCTGGAGGATCTTTCCCGCACCCTCCCGGATCAGGAGTACCGCACCATTGCCGCTTTGGCTCCGGAGGAAAGAAGGAAGGTCTGGGAGCAGCTGGACATTATTCCCATCAGCGCCTACCACGAGGTATTCGAGGCCTATCATAAATCCGGCTGCGGCATTGACGGGGACTGGCGTTCCGTGATGCAGCAGTTTCTGCGCTGCGGTCTGGCCTTCTGCTTTTCAGGAGTGGTGGGCGCCAATATTGCCACCGACTGTCTGTTCGGCGTGGGGGATCGGGTTACCTCCATGGTGAACCTGGGAGCTCTTAAGAAGGGCTATGTGAACATTGCGGTGCACGGGCATCTCCCGCTTCTGGTGAGCGAAATCGTGAAATGCGGTCAGAGCGAGGCCATGCAGCAGATGGCCCGGGAGAAGGGAGCCCTGGGAATTCGCTTCTACGGGATCTGCTGCTCCGGTCTTGCGGCCATGTACCGTTATGCCGGGGTGATCCCTCTGTCCAATGCGGTGTCCGCGGAGCTGGTGCTGGGCACCGGAGCTCTGGATCTCTGGGTGGCGGATGTGCAGGATGTTTATCCGGCCATTATGGATGTGGCCCGCTGTTTCCGGACGGCGGTGGTTACCACCTCTGAGAGCGCCCGGCTGCCCGGGGCCGAACGGTTTGAGTTTGATCACCGGTATTCCAATATTGCCGAGGCAAAGGAGCTGGCGGAGCGCATTGTGCGCCGGGCTATCGAAAGCTTTGAATCCCGCCGGGGGATTCCGGTTTACATTCCCCCTTACGAGGTGGAGGCGGAAATCGGGTTTTCCGTGGAGTATGTCTGCCGCCGTTTCGGAAGCTTCGATCCCGTGCTGGAGGCCCTGAAGGACGGCCGCATTCTGGGCATTGTGAACATGGTGGGGTGCAACAACCCGAGGGTGGTGTATGAGAGATGCATCATTGACGTGGCAGATGTGCTGCTGGCAAACAATGTGCTCATTCTTTCCAATGGCTGCGCCTCCTTCCCCCTGATGAAGCTGGGGTACTGCGCCAAAAGCGGCATTGCCAAGGCCGGCCCTCGGCTCCGGGAGTTTCTGGAGCCGGATCTCCCTCCGGTATGGCATGTGGGGGAATGCATCGATAACACCAGATCCTCGGGCATTCTGGGGGGCATTGCCGGAGCCGCCGGCCGATGTATCCATGAAATGCCCTACGGCTTCGCTTCTCCGGAATGGAGCAATGAGAAGGGCATTAATGCGGCTCTGGCCTTCCGTCTCATGGGGGTTAACTCGTATCACTGCGTGGAAGCTCCCATCTACGGCTCCCGGAATGTCATTGAGTTTCTGAAGGAGGGCACCCGGGAAACCCTGAAGTCAGTCATGCATGTGGACACGGATCCCAGGAAGCTGGGGCTCCGGATCGTGCAGGACATGATTGCAAAGCGCCGCGCTCTGGGCTGGCCCGTCCCGGAGGCGGTTCTTCCGGGAGAGCCGAGTCCCGCGGAATCAGTTGCGGAAAACGGGTGATTTTGAAGTGATTTGCCGGCCGGGAACGGCATTCTGAAGCTTAATATCCCTGAGATGAGAAGGCTTCGGAGGATCCCGGTCTTTAACTTAAAGGATTTTTACATGAAAGCATTAAAAGCAGGAATTATTGCGGTCTCTCTGGCGTTTTTTATGAGCGCCTGCGGCGGCGACAGGACTTCGGAAGCGGCCGGAACGCCGGCCGCCCCGGCGGCGAATACCGCTGCTTCGGCAGAAAAAGCGGAGCAAAAGGTCATCAAGGTGGCCTATCTTCCCATTACCCATGCGCTTCCGGCGTTTGAGGCCGCCAGCGCGGAAATGCAGGATGAGAATGTCAGAATCGAGCTTATCCGTTTCGGATCCTGGACCGAGCTCATTGACGCCATCAATGCCGGCCGGGTGGACGGCGCCTTTGCTCTGGCGGAGCTGGTGATGAAGGCCCGGGAGCAGGGGATGGACGTGTATCTCTCCGCTTTGGCGCACCGGGACGGCAACGTTATTGTGGCCGCTGACGGCATAAAGAGCATGCAGGATCTCCGGGGCAAAACCTTTGCCATTCCCCACAGGCAGTCCTCCCATTACATTCTCCTTAACGAAGCTCTGGCGAAGGAGGGGGTGGATATCAGCGAGATAAACATTATCGAGCTCCCGCCTCCGGAAATGCCTTCCGCTCTGGCTGCGGGACGCATCGCCGGCTACTGCGTGGCCGAGCCCTTCGGAGCCCGGGCGGTGACCCTGAAAGTCGGGCACGTGCTTTATAACTCCCAGGATCTCTGGCCTGATTCCATCTGCTGCGCTCTGGCCCTGAGCGGCAGGTTCCTCCGGGAGCATCCGGAGCTGGCTGCCGTGCTGCTCTCCCGGGTCAGGAAGGCCGGACTCCGTCTGGAGCAGGATCATGAGCATGCCATTTCTCTCGCCGGGGAATTCCTTAAGGCGCCTAAGGACGCTTTGGAGCTCTCTCTTAAATGGATTCACTTTGATAACCTGGATATCGGGAAGGAGCAGTATGACAGTCTGGCCGCCAAGGTTAAGAATTACGGTCTTTCCCAAGCCCCGGTTCCTTATGAGGATATAGTGAAGAATGTCCGGTAACGTATCAGTAAAAGCGTCGGGAAGGGGCGCCTCAGAAGGGTTCGCCAAAGCCGGATCCCGGCTCTTTGCAAAAACGGTGTCCCTGGGATATATTGCGGCCTCCTTTGCTCTTTTGATTGCGCTGTGGTGGGGCGCTGCTGCCTTAAGCGGCGTCAGCGAGGCTCTCTTTCCCACCCCGGCGGGAGCTCTTTCGGGACTGTGGGAAATTATCTGCGACGGTTCCCTCACGGAGCATATCATATTCAGCATGTACCGCTTTTTTGCGGGGTTCCTCACCGCCGTGGCCGCGGCGGTGATCCTGGGCCTGGTGTTCGGCTGGTTTACCCCGCTCTGGCGGCTGGCAAATCCGGTGGTGCAGCTTCTCCGTCCCATATCCCCCATTGCCTGGATGCCGTTTATTGTGCTGGCCTTTGGCATCGGAGACATTCCGGCCATTGTGATTATCTTCATTGCGGCATTTTTTCCGGTATTTCTGTCCACCGTGGCCGGAGTCCGCAGCGTTCCGGAGATCTATCTCAAGGTGGCGGACAATTTCGGGGTGGGCCACGTTGAAATCTTCTGGAAGATAATTTTTCCGGCCGCCTTCAGTCAGATCGTCTCCGGGGTGCATCTGGCCCTGGGCACGGCCTGGGTGTTTCTGGTGTGCGGCGAGATGGTGGGGGCCCAGTCGGGGCTGGGCTATCTTATTATCGATGCCCGGAACAATCTCCGGAACGATATTCTGGCCGCGGACATTGGGGTAATCGGCCTTATCGGATTCCTGCTTAATGCCGGGATCGAGCTTATCGAGAAGCGCTTCCTGAAGAGATGGGGCCTGGCCTGACAAGGAGAGAGCAAACTATGTACATTAAAATCAGCAATGTCAGTAAAACCTACCTTGACAAGGGCCGGGAGTTCACTGCCTTAAGCGAGGTGAATCTCGAAATCGCCAAGGGCGAGTTTATCTGCCTTCTGGGGCCCTCCGGCTGCGGCAAGAGCACTCTCCTGAATGCCATTGCGGGGTTTGATCCCCCCACCAGGGGAGAGATCCTGATAGACGGTGTCAAGGTGGTGAAGCCTTCCCGCCGGAATGTGACGATTTTTCAGAACTACGGACTTCTGCCCTGGCGGAATGTGCTCCGGAATGTGGAGCTGGCTCTGGAATCCCGCCGGGACATCCCGGCAGCCGAGAGGCGGGCCCGGGCGCAGCGGTATCTGGATCTGGTGGGACTCAGGGATTTTGCCGACCGGGCTCCCCATCAGCTTTCCGGAGGCATGCAGCAGCGGGTGGCCATTGCCCGGGCTCTTTGCGCCGAGCCGGAGATCATCTTTATGGATGAGCCTCTGGGAGCTCTGGACGCTCTCACCCGCATGAAGCTTCAGGATGATATCCGGGAGCTTCAGCGGAGTCAGAACAAGACCGTTATTTTTGTAACCCACGATATTGAAGAGGCGGTGTATCTCGCGGATCGGGTGGTGGTAATGACCCCCAACCCCGGCAAAGTCAGCCGGATTCTCCCCGTGGAGCTGGGACCGGGACGGGATCGCGCCTCCCAGGATTTCTTCCGCATGAAGGAAAAAATCCTTGAAGTGTTTAATCTGCGCGAGAAGTATAATATCGAGTATGCTATCTAACCCCGTCTCTCCCGGCCGCGACGCCGGGAGACAGGCATTACGCCGGGCGGCCGGAGCCCGGGCCGGGTTCCGGATATTTCCGCCTTAAGCTGAAGGAAGAAAACTATGGCGCTTTATAATTCGGTTATTGATCTTATCGGAAACACCCCTCTGGTCAGACTGGAACGTCTGGAACGGGAGCAGGGGTGTCCGGCGCATCTTTATGCCAAACTGGAGATGTTCAATCCTGCGGGATCCATCAAGGATCGGGCAGCTCTCAGCATGGTCAGGGACGCCATGGAGCGGGGAACTCTGGCTCCGGGCGGCACTCTTATCGAGCCCACCTCCGGGAATACCGGCATCGGTCTCGCTCTGGTGTGCGGGTTTTACGGGATCCGGCTTATTCTTACCATGCCGGAAAGCATGAGTCTGGAGCGGCGTCTCCTTCTTAAGGCCCGGGGAGCCGAGCTCGTGCTCACTCCGGCAAAGGAAGGCATGAAGGGAGCTGTGGCTAAAGCCGAGGAGCTTAACCGCGAGATCCCGGGGAGCCTTATCTGCGGTCAGTTTGACAATCCCGCAAATCCCCTGGCTCATGAAAAGACCACCGCTCTGGAGATCTGGCAGGATCTCAATGGCGCTGTGGATGCTGTGGTGGCCGGCATCGGCACCGGCGGCACGGTTTCGGGACTCGCCAGGGGACTTAAAGCCCTGAAGGACACCATCAAGATTATCGGCGTGGAGCCTGCCGAGTCTCCCCTGATCACGGAGGGGCATGCCGGCCCCCACAAGATCCAGGGCATCGGAGCCAACTTTATTCCCGGCTGCTATCATGCGGAGCTGGTGGATGAGGTGGTGACCGTAAAGGGAGATGCTGCCATTGCCGCCGCCCGGGAACTGAACACCCGGGAGGGCATTCTGGCCGGGATCTCCGCCGGCGGCAATATCCAGGCGGCTCTGGATCTCGGAAGGCGTCCGGAATATGCCGGAAAGAATATCGTGGTGATTCTGCCTGATACCGGCGAGCACTACATGTCGGCCGGAGTTTTTGACTTATAACGGTCTGCTCCGGAAGATCACAGTTCAGATTTGAAGAAGCCGGGACTTTCCGGCTTTTTGCGTCACCAGGGAAGCAGGGAAGGGGAGAGGCAGAAACAGCCAGGACAAGAACAGGCGGTGTTATGCCATCAAACACAACGGCCAATTCGTTTTTGAGGACGGACTTACAGAGGAAGAGTATGAGGATGTGCCGGATGACGAGTCTGATACTAAGAATAAAGTATCTGGCGAACCCGCGCCGGAGAAGTCTCCCGAGGATGCAGAGGCTGCCAGGGAGTTTGAGGAATTCGTTAAAGGCAGCATGATGACCTGGACACCTTAAGAGGCCG
>DFFT01000186.1:0-33799 GCA_002372325.1 Succinivibrionaceae bacterium UBA3769
TTGGAATCGCATAGGCGATTAAAACATTTATAGTTCTGTTCTGATTTTTAGCAATATCAATTTGCTGAACTGATTCCGGATCTATATAATCAGGAAGTTTAAATTCATGTTTTATTCCTGTGAGTTTTATAATGCCTGATTTTAACTTAGACATTGAAATAGCATTCTTTGCAAAAGAAAGCCTGTTTCTTCCCTCTGTCTTATGCAGATACTTAGGTATTCTGGCTTTTAAGCCTTTCTTATGCAGTGAAAAGAAGACATGTAGTTCAAACAAGCCTGTTTGCATACCTGCTGTGAAACAGCAGCGGGCAATGCTCTATAATCCGGATTGTTTTCATCCTGAAGTTTCTTTGACAGTTCAAAATTGCTTATAAATCCCTTCATCTTAGACTTTAAAACAGGGTCTTTACAATCTCTTTTATCGAAGAAAAGCTGCCTCTGAGTATAAATGCATACGTTATACAGATTTTTAGACAAAAACATCATATGATCCAATTCTATAAAAATCGGATCAAAGGGAGTAACCTGTATTTCTCCTGTAAGGAGAGTCTTTGTTTTATCTTTCATATCTGTCTTTGGCGTTTTGCAAGTATTATACAGTGTAGTTTATAAGATATCAATAGCAAGTTCAACTTATTATTTGCATCAGAGCCTCAATTGTATGTTAAGCAAATTTAAATGTCAAACTCCCGCCTAATATTAAATTTTATTTCTTAACAGAGCCTAATAAAAACAGGCCATCCGTATTGAAACGTTTTCAGGAGCTGAGACAGCGGAGAACAGGGCCGGCGGGGAAACAAAAAAGGAGCCGGGCCCGCCGTCTCCTTTTTTAAACATCTCACATCTGCTCTGATGCCTTTCCGGTCATAAGAGCCATGCGGAGCTGTTATTCAATGGAGTCATCAGAGGAATCGTAGGATCCGTCTCCGTCTTCGTCTCCTCCGGAAGCAGTGAGATCGTGAGTCTTGCGGGGGCTGATTTCCTTGAGATACTTCTTAAAAACCTTGGCAAAGGGATCAGTGGGAATGCTGTTACTGTGGATCTGAGCGGCGAATTCCTTTTCAGCGCTGTCCTTGGGCTTTCTTTCCCCCTTGTAAATTTCCATCATGGCAGTGCCAAACTCTTCAAGAAGTTCAGATTCCTTCACAGAAAAGCGGCCGCTTCTGCGGATGCCGCGGGGGAAGTTGGTAAAGTCGCTGAAGGACTTTTCTGATTCAAAACTCATTTTTTCGTACTCTCTTAAGTTGAAAATCATTACGGCGGTTTACTGAAAAGCTTCCGCCGTCTGCGCCTGCAATTCCGGCAGAGCGGGGCGAGGCTTGCAAACCTGAAAAAGCATTCCCGGGGAAACGCGCGCTTTTCAGCAAGGGGTTAAGACGCATAACCTCCGGAAAAACATCGTTACTGTCAAAATTATATGATCTGACAGTATTTTCAGCAAGAAAAAGACTGCTGCGTCCATTCATCCCGCAATTTCCGCGCTTCAGGGGAGTCCTCCGATTTTCTGCAGAACCCCGGGTATTGAGGTATGGCCACCGGCGGAAATTAGCGGTACAATTCATTTGGAAATAGTTGCATGAAATTTTGATTTTTTGCTCAATTGCCGGATGCCGGCAGCGGGAACGGAAAGAACAGGAAAACAGAAAGAACAGAGGGAATAACAGATGGCGCAGGAAAAGAAGGCTCCGGGATGCGACTGCCCGGCTATCCACAGCGATTTTGTGGGCATTGTGGAAAAGGCGCTGAAGCCGGGATCCGAGTATATGGATCTGGCGGCTCTTTTTAAGATGTTCAGCGATCCCACCAGGGTCAAGATCCTGCACGCTCTGGAGCTTCATGAGCTCTGCGTCTGCGATCTGGCCTGCATTCTGGGACTGACCAAATCAGCGGTTTCCCATCAGTTAAGCGCTCTTAAAATGGCCAATCTGGTGAAATACCGGAGGGAAGGGCAGGTGGTGCTCTATTCTCTGGCCGATGAGCATGTGAAGATTATTCTTGATATCGGCTGCGAGCATCTTAAGGAGGACGCGCTGTAGAGATTTTTCCGCCGTCTTTTTTATCTCCCCGGCGCTTTAGATCCCTTTTACGCCTCCCTTTTTGTCTCTTTTTTGCCGCCGTTTTTTCCCTGAAGCCTCCAAAAAAAAAAACCGCACCCGGAGGATGCGGCAAAAAGGAGTATTATTAAAAGGGAAACTGTTTCAGCTTAGACAAAATGCTTTCTCAGTTCATCGCCGGAAAGGTTCACCAGATATGCCGGAGCAATGTCAAGCACGGTGCGGGCTCCGGTCTGGCCTTCCTGATTCAGCCGGTAAGCGGCTCTGGCATAGGCAGCCAGCACGCTGCCGGTAAAGGCCGGGTTGGAGTCAAGCTTCAGGCTGAACTCGATGATATTATTGAATTCGCTGTCGAGACCGGTGGTGCCGGAACGGAATACAAAGCCGCCGTGAGGGAGCCCGCTGTGATTCTGCGCTAATTCCTCCGCGCTGATGAAGTGCACGGTGGTGTCATAGTCAGCGAAGTAGTTGGGCATGGTCTTGATGGCGTTTTCCACAGCCTGGGCATCGGCGCCTTCCTCAAGAACCACGAAGCATTCCCGGGTGTGCTTCTGTCTGGTGGTAAGCTCGGGGTTCTTGCCGCTGCGCACCGCTTCCAGAGCAGAGTCTACCGGAATGGTGTACTGTCTGGCGTCCTTAACTCCCGGAATGCGTCTTATGGCATCGGAATGGCCCTGACTCACCCCCTTGCCCCAGAAGGTGTAATCGCTGCCCTGCGGGAGAGCGGCAGTGGCGTAAAGTCTGGCCAGTGAAAAAAGACCGGGATCCCAGCCGCAGGAAATAACGGAGATCTTGCCGGCAGCTTTGGCAGCGGCATCTACATTGCTGTAATGCTCCGGAATTCTGGCATGGGTGTCAAAGCTGTCAATGACATTAAAGAGTCTGGCGATGGCCGGAGTCTGCTCCGGCAGATCGGTGGCGCTGCCGCCGCCGAGGATCATGACGTCAATTTTGTCCTTCCAGCTCTCAACCTCGGAAACATTAACCACCGGAACATTCGGGGTTCTGATCTGCACGGCGGCAGGATCCCGGCGGGTAAATACCGCAACAAGCTCCATGTCATCAGCATGAGCAATGGCGCTTTCAGCGCCGCGGCTAAGGTTGCCGTATCCTAAAATACCAACTCTGATAGTCATATAAGCCTCCTCATGAAGGAAAATTTTCAGTTACGGCTGGTATTGTACGCCCACTCTGTGACGATACAAAGAAAAATGTCAGCATTTGCAAAAATTTCATTGTTATTGCGGAGATTATTGTGTGGCATTGTGGATGGTGTGTGGATCTTGTGTGAAGTTTTACATTTTTTGAGGAAAAATCACCTCAAAAAACAAATTTTTAAGTTTTGATTGTGGGAATTTTGCATAGACGTAACAATAACGGCGTGACAGTTACGGCGACAGCAGTAACAGCACGGCAGTAACCGCATAGTTCTGGAATTAACAGAGACTCCGGCGGGGGCGGCGCAAAGGAAGAGGGAAGCAAAGGGGTAAACGCGAATCACGCCGGCTGGGGTTTAACTCTGAAACATACCCGAAAACAATTGCGCCGGAATTCATCCGGCGCTGCTTCTGAGCTTTGGGACGCCTTCATTACGCCCGGCTGAAACCCTTTTAATTTGCTGTTTCCGGCCCTTTTTCCTGACTGTTCCGGAGGGTGTAGCAGGGGACATATTCGTTCTGGGAAAGCAGGATGCGCTTCTGGTCAATGAACTCCTTAAGGAGCTTGTCCATGGCCGCCATGATGTCGCTGTCGCCTTCGATGACGAAGGGGCCGTGCTTTTTGATCTCCTCCATGCCGGCTTCCTTGACGTTGCCTGAAACAATGGCCGAGAAGGCTCTCCTCAGGTTGGAGGCCATTTCGGATAAATTCCCGGAACGGTGCAGGTTAAGAGTGCTGATATTGGCATGAGTGGCCTCAAAGGGCTCCTGAAGATATTCCGGAATTTTCAGGGTCCAGTTGAAGCAGTAGGAATCGCTGGTCATGGTGCGGTGCTCCCGTACCATATCCAGCCCGTCCTTGACGGAGCGGGCCACCTTTTCGGGATCATCGATGATGATTTCGTAGTACCTGGAAACGCTGTCTCCCAGCACGGTTTTGGCAAAGGTGTCCAATGAGGCAAAGTAAGACCTGCTCTCCCTGGGGCCGGTCAGAATCAGGGGGAGGGGCTCGTGCCGGTTTTCCCTGAGGAGCTTTACGGAAAGAATATAGAGAAATTCCTCGGCAGAACCCGGGCCGCCCGGGAAGAGAATGATGGCATTCCCGAACCTGACAAAGGCTTCCAGCCGCTTTTCGATATCCGGCATAATCACCAGCTCCTTCACATAGGGGTTGGGGGGTTCTGCGGCAATAATGGAAGGCTCGGTGAGGCCGATGAATCTGCTGGAGCTGTAGCCCTGCAGGGCGTGCCCGAAAAAGGCGCCCTTCATGGGGGCTTCCATGGCCCCGGGGCCGCATCCGGTGCAGACGTCGATTTTGCGGAGTCCGAGACGCACGCCAACCTCATAGGCATAATCGTATTCCGTCTGGTTAATGGCATGACCGCCCCAGCATACGGCAACGTTGGGATTCTGTCCCGGGATCAGCGTTCTGGCGAGACGCAGTCTGGTGAAGATGCTGTTGGTAATGAGCTTGGAGATGGGAATCTGCTTCAGGGAGTCGATTTCGCTCTGCATCTTTTCGATAGCAGAGGACTGGACAATATCCCGGAGCACCGTATAGAGATTCACCTGGATATTGCGGATGATCACCCCGTCTACAAAGGCAGACTCCGGAGGATTGATAAGCTCCAGCTTCACGCCCCGTTCATTCTGGATTACATTGATTTCAAAGGTGCGGTACCTGTCCAGCAGAATGTGCGAATTGTCCGTTTTGGCCCCGGTGTTCAGCACGGCCAGAGAGCATTTGCGGTAGATGTCGTAAAGCTCGCCTGAGGAAAAACGCGACAGGCTGGCGCTCTCCAGCTGAGAGAGCAGAGCCAGATTGTCCACCGGCTGTATTACTGAAATCATACCTCCCTCCCCGGCGCTGATCAGCATTCAAGCAGGAGTCCGCGGGCAAAGGGCTCGTCGGAGGAGCTTCTGGCGGCGCTTTCGCTGTTCTTGGCCTTTTCCAGGGTTTCCGACAGGGAACTCAGCACGGCATCCGCCGGTTCGTCATCGGTGATGACCTTGTAGGCCGCGGAAATGGTTACCGGCACCTTTTCATTCTTATAGTGGAACGGAATGGATTTGATGGCGGAGATGATCTTTTCGGAAACGGCCTTTGCCGCATCCGGCTCTCTGGTATAGGTGATGATGCCGAAGAAATCCGATCCGATGCGGGCCACAAAATCCTTTTCGTTCAGTGTCTTTCTCAGGGTCAGTCCCAGCACCCGAAGGATCTTGTCCCCCACAAAGTCGCCGTACTTCTGATTGATGCGGACAAAGGCGTCAATATCCGCCAGAATCACGGACATGCCGCTGAAATTCTCCTTGCCGAGCTTCCGGATATCCTTTTCGTAACGGCTTTCAAAGCTCATTCTGTTATTAAGGCCGGTGATGCCGTCAATCTTGTTCTTCTGGGAGATTTCGCCGATATCGGTCTTGAACTGCACCGCATCCTTCTTGATGGACACGATCTTGTTTTCAATGTCATTAAGATCGTTCATCAGCTTGTCCTGAACTTCCATGAAGTCTTCCCGTTCCTTGACGAGATTGCTGAGAGCGGAAAGCTTCTCATGAATCATGGAGGTAACGCTGCCGGGAGCGGGTTCGGCGCCGCTGACGCATTCGTCAATGGCAGCCAGCTCGATGCCGAACTGGGAATTGTTTTCCCGGGCGGCCAGCTGAATTTCCCGGTTGGTCTCCAGATTGCTGTTCAGGAGCGCATGCACGCTGTTGATATGCTCGCTCATGTTGCCCAGGAACACCAGGTTGAAGTCTCTTTCGCTGTTAAAGCCCTTTACCAGCACGGAAATAATTCTTTCCACCAGATACGGGAGATCGGTGTACGAGATGATGATGTTCTTGTCCGTGAGCACATCGGCATATTTCTTAAGCTCTTCGTTAAGCTCTCCGGAAAGCTCCACGCCGTTGATAAGGGAGTGAATCTTGTTTCTTTCGGTGGCGGGCACGCTGTCATTCTGGTTGCCGGAGTTCTGCTTGATGAGGTGCTCCAGCGTTTTTTTCACGAGGTCGCAGATCAGCACCACCTTATCGTTGTAGGGCCGGCTCCGGTTCAGCATGATCTCATTGGCGTAGTCCTGATAGGACTTGGGGAGAATTTTGGAGTTTCTGATGAGCTCCGGAAGAATTTTGATGTAGATTTCCAGCTTGGCATAGAATTCCAGCACCTTGCGGGACTGAGTATGCAAAGCGCCCTGAATGGCCATGACGTCATCAAGCTGATCGTAGAGAGGTTTTTCAGTGTTTATCTTGTTTATGGCTGTCTTCAGCCGGTCATTGAAAGTGGTGTCGTGTCCCCAGAAAATCTTGGTTACCTGCGAAAGCAGGCTCAGAGCGCATTCGCGTTCCTTTCTGATGCTGCGTTTTACCGTATTAAGTTCTGCTTCCAGTTCAGCGATTCTGGCTTCGGGGGAAACATTTCCGGAGGGCTTGGGAGTGCTCATAGATATACAAATCTCTCAAAAAAACAAAAGACGCTGCTGTTTCTGTTATGTTTCTGCTGTCTGTCATGCTTACGTCGCCTGACGGCCTCCAGGTTATCACCCGGAGTCGCCGCAAATTACCAGTCAGAAAAAAATATTATGTTCAGTTAACGTCACAGGAGCGGGGCTGAAACAACCCACCCGATTTCATTTTAATTTGTTAGCGGTTCAGGTATTTCATATTTGTTCACATAATGCCCATGGAAATACGGCAAATTTATGATGTTGTGCAAATTTTTACAATTTTGTCAGCGCGGCTCCGGAGCCCCCTGAGGAGCTCCTTATGGTTTTGCGGTGTTTTTCCGTAACGCAGCAGGCTGAACTCATAAGCCAGGGCGGCGAACTCGCCGGCGATGAGCTTAAGACTTGCGGGGCTGAGTTCTTTCCGGTTTCCCGGCTGTTTCTGAGCCGGATCCGGGACTGCTGTTTCGGAGCTCAAAAGGCTGAGCCTTGCGGCAAAGGCCGCGGGAGTTTCCCCGGTTCCTGCCGGGATCCCCCGGCGGGCCAGGGCGCGGAAGGCCTTTTTCATCAGGCGTATTTCCGGAGGATCCCGCCGGAGGCTGCGGCCTCCCAGCAGGGTTATGAGAAAGAAAATGACGTACACCAGAAGGCCCCCGGCCACGAGACCGATGATCAGGGGGAGACTGTTTTTAAGCAGCTTTTCCTGGTAGTCCGTGTCGAAGTTGAGAATGAAGCGGCTCCAGGAGTATTCCAGGTTTTCGGTTATGTCCCGGATCTGTTTCCAAAGGCCCGCAAAGCCGGAGGGAGCCCGGTAGCCTTCCCTGATGGCGGAATAGCCCCCGGATCTGGCGAATTCCCGGGACACCAGAAGCACGGGATCAAAGGAAACCCACTTTCCTTCAATAAAGGCCTCGGTCCAGGCATGGGCATCGTATTCCCGGATGATCACCATATTGAGATCCGGGACGCTTTCCCCGCCGGCATATCCGGACACTATCCGGCTGGGAATGCCGGCCATCCGGAGCATGACGGCCATGGCCTCCGCATAATGGACGCAGAAGCCCTGTCTGGTATCAAGAAGGAAGCTGTCCACATGATTATCCGGGCCGAAAGCTCCGGCGCCCGCGCCTCCGGCGGGGTTCAGCGTGTATGAAAACCCGTTTTTGAAATAGCCGTAAATGGCCGCGGCCTTTTCCTCCGGCGTTTTCAGGTTTTCCGTAAGCCGGAGCACCAGCTCCCGGGTGCGGGGATTCTCCCCCGGGGCCAGACGGAGAAAGGATCCGGAGTAGGGCGTTTCGTTTCGGGGCTGATAGTCGGGATACCACGTAAAATGAAAGAGCTCCCGTGATCTCAGAGGCTTATTGACGGTATAGGTGTCATCCCGGCTGTAAAAGAGATCCCTGCTCTCGTTTCCGGAGAATTTCAGCGCGGGAATATAAACCGCTCCCGTGGGCTCCATCATGACATCGTAAGCGATGCCGCCTGGCGCCCGGGGCTTATCCTTCGGAGATTCGGCAAAGGGGCTGTAGGCCAGGCGGTTCTGATCCCGTGATACCAGAAGATCCTGCTGCCATTCCCCGTTCCGGTAGCGGCTGTAGGTCATGACCCGGAAGTACAAAGGAGAGGGAATGCCGTCCGGAAAGCTGATCCGGGCTACCAGAGTGTCGGACTGATAGAGCGTCCGGAGATTTCCCGCGGAAAATGAAGAGGATATTCCCGTGACGCCGCTGTCTTCATTGCCGGGAAGCACCCAGAAGGAGCCGAAACGGGGCAGTACCAGAAACAGCGCCGCAGTCAGGGGGACGGCCGGCAGGAAGAGCCGGATCATGAGTCTGATATCCTCTCCTGCCGGGCTTCTTCTGGTGAGAGCGATATAGATCCAGATTATCAGAATTCCCGCCAGCATCAGGTACAGGGCGATGTAGATCTGGTAGTGGAAGATCAGCGGCAGAATGCTGAGAAATACCAGAGCTGCCGCATGAACGTAGGAATCCCGTTCGCTGGAATATTCCAGAAATTTCAGGGCGCAGCCCAGCACCAGGAGGTTGATGGCGGCAATGCCGATCTGCCGGTGCATGATGCCCTGGACAATGAGACAGATAATGCCCAGGACGGAAATGGCCCGCACTGTCAGGCGGGAGGGAGCCCGGAACCAGTTAAGAGCGAAGCCGGTTTTGATAAAAACCGCCCCAAGGGAGATCAGGATGACGGAAATAAAGAGGACGCTGCCGGCAAACCCGGTGGCCAGAAAGTAGAGGAGCCCCATCAGGATCAGCGCTTTTTTAGACGTCAGCATGGTATTTTCCTTCCGGCAGCAGGGCCAGTCTGGTCAGGATCCGGGCCGTATGCTCCGGAGCGCTGTCCGGGGCTTCGAAGATCCCGAAGGCGTTGAAGCCGAAGCGCTGTTCCTTGCGGGACAGATCCTGCGCCGCCCAGGTGAGCCGGCTGATGGCATCCTCGTAATTCCGGGGGCGGATGCTGTTGATGTTAAGGTAGAGATCCATGCTGTTGTCCTGAGAAAAATCCTTGGCCAGAAGCCCCTGTCCCCGGGCCATTCTTTTCCAGTCAATAATGCCGGGAGGATCTCCCGGGCGATAGGGCCGGACACCGGAGATTTCATCCCGGCTCCGGAGGCGGCCGCGCTGTTCCGGAAGAGCGGCAATGCCCTGCTTTTCCGGAGCTTCCTTCCGGGATCCCATAAGGAGTCCCGGCTGGCGATCCAGCAGATATTCCGTGCTCACCGGGCGGGGATAAACCAGAACTTCGGTATCCGGCTTCACGTAGGAGAAGGTATTCACGACCCCCAGAGGCCAGGCGGAGCTTACCGCCAGAAGGGGCACCCGGAAAATGCCGCGCTTTTCATTGGCGAAGCTGAGCTGGACGGCGCCGCCGCCGGCGATGTCCGGGGCAATCAGCGCCGCGGCTCCGGGAGCCGTGATCCGAAGTCCCCGGATGATGCGGACGCGGCCCGGAGCGGATTTGGCGCTGACAAATACCGGCAGAGGCAGGGGAGACCCCGCATAAGCGGCGGCGGTCATCTTTCTCACGTCAATGCTGACGCCGTTCATGTTGAAAAAGCCGTAAAACACGGAGGTGAGGACGGAGCACAGGATAAACACGGCCAGAATGAGCACCAGGTTGTTCTGGTAATTGATGCCGAAAGCCAGCATGGCCAGGAGAATCATAAGCAGTATCCAGCCGTTTTTATTGGGCCAGACATAAATGTTATGGATGCCCAGAGGAACTCCCGGAGGGGCGGCAAAACGGATTCTGAGCCGGGTGCGTAATTCTTGCAGCATGAACAGCCCTCAGACCAGAGGCGTTACCTGATTCAGGATCCGGTCGCTGTAGGAGGCCGTGTCCAGGGAGGAGATATTGCCCTTGCGGAGGCGGTGCTCGGCGGCCGAGGGGAAGATTTCCTGCACGTCATCCGGAGTCGCGTAGTCCCGGCCGGCGATAAAGGCCCGGGCTCGGGCAGCCGCCAGAATCGCCCGGGAGGCTCTGGGGGAGAGGGGGTTCGGGATCTCCGGATCGGTGCGGCTCTTAATGCAGAGATTCACGATGTATTCGCATACGGGATCCGAGACAAAGACCCGGGAGGCCGCCTTCTGGAGCTCCAGAAGCCCCGCGGCATCGGTCAGGGCCGGCAGATCCGGAGCCCGGTTTTCGTTTTTAAGGATGCGGATCTCCTGGGCCTTGGCGGGAAAGCCCAGGGACAGTCTCATGGCAAAGCGGTCAAGCTGAGATTCGGGCAGGGGAAAGGTTCCGGCCTGATCCAGGGGATTCTGGGTGGCGATGACAAAAAAGGGCTCGGGGATATTGCGGGTCTTTCCCTCATAGGAAACCTGATGCTCGGCCATTACCTCCAGAAGAGCGCTCTGGGTGCGGGGGGAGCCCCGGTTGATTTCGTCCGCCAGCAGCATCTGGGTAAATACCGGCCCGGGATGAAATTCGAACTCCCGGGTTTTTTCGTTAAAAATGCTGGCTCCCAGCAGATCTCCTGGGAGCATGTCCGATGTGAACTGGATTCTCTGGCTGGAGAGACCCAGCGCTGCCGCCATGGCCCGGGCCAGGGTGGTTTTGCCCATTCCCGGAAGATCCTCCAAAAGAAGATGACCGCCGGACAGGAGACAGCTCAGGGCCAGAGTGAGCTTTTTTTCCTTATCGAGGATTACGGAATTAAGACTTTTGAGAATTTCCTGACAAATATCCCGGGAGAGAGACATATGAGTTTCTCCGTGCAAAACCGAACAGCATTATCATACCCGTATCATAACCGCGTCCCGGGATTATGTCTGTGACTCTAATGCTCAATTCCGGAAAATTTCTGCCGGAACGGGCAAAAAACAGGCTCCGGAAGGAAACGCGCCTGTGAAAAGACGCAGCAGAACCTGCGGGGAAGGCTGGGGGATCAGGAATATCCTGAAGACGAAAAAACTCCCCTCCTGTCCTGGAACAGGAGAGCCGGAGGATTTGAGAACGGACGGGATTACTCGGCTTGGTCAGCCGGAGCGGGAGCAGCGGCTTCGGAGGGTTTAACCACTACGATATTGACAGCATGGAAACCTTTATCCCCTTTTTCGAGATCGTAGGTAACAGTCTGTCCGGGCTTGAGGGTCTTGAAGCCTTCCATGCTGATGCAGGAAAAATGAGCGAAAACATCCTCGCTGCCTTCATCGGGGGTAATAAAACCATACCCTTTGGTGTTGTTAAACCATTTAACTGTACCTTTTGCCATAAAAACCTCGCTAATTTCTCCCTGCGACAGCATACGCCGTTCCGTTAAGACAGATAATAAACAGAACAGCATGCCGCAAGGCAAATCAAATTGAAAAAAGGCATAAAGCTCATTTCAGCTTAGCACCGGAAAAATCCCCGCGGTAGAAAATTTTCCTGAATTTTTAACGCAAGCAACATTTTTGCCTGAGGCGTTCATGATTTTTGTGAAACAGGAGCGGTGTTTGCGGACAGATTTATGGCGGAATCCTGCTTGGGGGAGGCTTTCAGTATTCGACAGAGAAGGTTCTGATATCCCGGTTCTCTCTGAGAGCGGCTTCGATTTCCGGAAGCACCTGCGATCTCAGGCGTTTTGCGGTATTAAGAAATTCCTGTCCCCTGGCGGCATCGGGATTTCCGACTCCCAGCCCGCGCATCAGGCAGAAGCCGTAAAGAGCGGCCGCATCGCCGTAATGGGGTTCGTTTTCGTAATTGAATTTGAAGTACATTTCCAGATTGAATACCGCATCATGGTAATCCGGATTCAGGCATTCGGCGCCCAGAAACCGGCTCCTGACGGCGGCGGCCTTTTCCGGAGCCGGACTTTCCGGTGAGTTTTCGCGGTCTTCCTTCTTTTCCCGGAAAAGTTCGTCCAGAATCAGCTGTCTTTCCCGGGCGGGATCCTGCACCTCCAGGAATTTGCCGTCCGGCGCGGGCCTTAAGGAGTTCTGAAAAAAGTAGGTCACGCCCAGAAGGTAGTAGCATTCGAAATATTCATTGAATACCGCTCTTTCGCAGAAATTTCTGGCGGCTTCAATGTCCTGCTCCGCGCCGTCTCCCGTGAGACGCATGAGAGCCATCAGGGGCAGGGGGACAATCAGCTCCCGGGCGAGCAGCCATTCGAAAACAGGGTATGCTTTGCTTTTGCGATTATGCCGGTACAGGTACATGGATCTGAAAAGAAGGAAGAACAGCTTCGCTATCTTATACAGATCGTACCAGTAGAAAATAAACAGTGAACAGAGGGCGATCAGAGCCTTGATGAAGAGATGATCATCAATCTGACCGTAAAAAATAAAAACGCTCCCTACAATTACTGCTACTATGAGGGATCTGGCAAGAAAGTATAACAACTAAAGCCTGCCGATTTTAACGGGAGCGGAAAATAATGCGTCCCTTGGAGAGATCATACGGGGTGAGCTGAACGGTAACCTTGTCTCCGGTGAGAATTCTGATGTAGTTCTTGCGCATTTTTCCGGAAATATGAGCCATTACCACATGACCGTTGTCAAGCTCCACGCGAAAGGTGGTGTTAGGCAGGGTCTCAACTATGGTTCCCTGCATTTCAATGCAATCTTCTTTTGCCATAAAAGTGTTTTTTCCTTAAATAGAATTTTCCTGAAACTCCGCCGGATAATCCCTCCGGCAGTCTGCCAAAAGCCCGATGCCAGTCATCTCCGGTACGCTTTCAGCTGGACTGAGTCAGGTTTGCTCTCCTTTTTAAGCCTTACAGGAAATTCCGCTGTCATCTCTGCGCTCGCATCGCAGACGGGGCATTTTACTATTATTAGCGGAAATTGCAAACAGAGCATTAGCATAAAATTGTTTCTGAAAACCTGTTCGGCGGGAAATGTTCCCCGGCTGAACCGGATGGCGCCCCGGGGAAAGCGTTAATCCTTCGGGATGGCACTGTTTTCAGAGAGCGATCCGTGTTATTCTGAGCAGTTTTCGACGCCTGTGTATAAATTCGAAAATTCCCGGAATTTCAAGGATTATGCTTGTGTATAACCTGAAAACAGCCTGTGGAAAAACCTGTGCAAAACCAGTTAATAAAAAACAGTGTACATGATCTCATAACAGGGGAAAATCCGGC
Source organism: Succinivibrionaceae bacterium UBA3769 (assembly GCA_002372325.1). GTDB lineage: Bacteria > Pseudomonadota > Gammaproteobacteria > Enterobacterales > Succinivibrionaceae > Succinimonas. The sequence goes on from DFFT01000186.1 coordinate 13,250, forward strand.
ATCATTTGTACGCATCTTCCCCAAAGTGGGATAAAATTACGTGTCCGGGTTCCCCGTCAGGCACGGCGGGAACCTTGCGTTCCGAAACTGAATACAGGAAATCAGGTAGATACATATGATGCGTAAAACCTTGCTGGCTCTTCTTGTGGTGGGAGTTCCTCTGGCGCTTGTTTATGCTTTCCTATTTATACTTCCTCAGTTTGTTAATGATGAGCAGAAGAAATCCGTTTTGAATGAAAAGTTCGCGACTGTTGTCGGGGATACGGTGCTCCCGGGAGTTGCCGAAAACGCCGGCGGCTACAGCAGGGCGGATCAGGTGCTGCGCTACAGCATGGAACACGGGAGTCACGAGGACGCCATTTTTTACCATAACCTCGACATCCGGGAGAACGTTAACCGCAACACCACCTTCTACGATGTTTCCGCGGAGACTCCGGAGGATCTCCATGACATTATCGAAGAGAGCGCCCCGTTGAACGCCAATACCAACAAGCGCAGCATTGTTAAGGTCAGCTATGCCATAAACTGGAACCTTGACGTCAGACAGGAACCGGATAAGTGCGAGTTTTACGGCGCCGACATCAATGTGGACATTACCACGGTGATGCCGAACTGGATGGAGGTGCGGGAGCAGTCTGCTGACGTGCAGGAGCAGTGGTCCCGGTATCTTGCCGATGCCTCCAAGTACAGCAGCCGGCATGATCCCATCATCATCAAGGCCAGCAAGAAGCTGGCGCAGAAGATTCGCTATGTCGGCAGAAAGAGATTCTGCAACGATCTTATCGAGGCCGTTAATGCCATTGGAGATGAAAGCCTCTCCGGCGCCGAGAAGATGATGGCCAGATATAAGTCAGAGACCGGAAACGGCCGTCTTATGGGAGTGCAGGTTCCCGTCTTCGCCCAGAGCAACTACATAAAGAGCCTGGATGAGGATGACGAAAGGAATCTGTAGTTTCTGCCTCTGTTTTCAGAAGACCTGCCAAAGAAAGCTCTGGCAGGTTTTTTTATGCCCGCATTACTGCATTAAGGGATCCAGCCTGCGGTCATTTCCCTTTTGCGGCCATAGCCGGGCAGCTTTGCGGTGACAAAGCCGGCCTCGTTAAGATTTCTTCTTACGGCACCGCTTACGGTATACGTGGCCAGGGTGGTTCCCGGAGCGCTCAGCCTCCGGAGCTCCCGGAATACCGAAAGAGACCACATTTCCGGATTCAGCGCCGGGGAAAAACCGTCCAGAAACCAGGCATCCACCGGCCGGGACAGCCGGATGGCCGGGCAGATCTCCCGGATATCCCCCACTAAAAGATGCACCGTTACCCCCGGTTCCGGACACAGCGTCTGGAGTCCCGAAACGGGAGCTCGATAGCAGCTTCTGAAAAGCAGAGACTCCCGGGCGAGATTTTTGAAGATGCTCTGGGCTTTTTCAAGATCCCGGGGGAGCAGGGGATGCTTTTCCACGGTAATGTAATGTATTTCCGGAAGCCGGATGCCCTGATTCCGGAGATCATGAAGGAGCTTCAAAAGCGTAAGCAGATTCCGGCCGGTGCCAAAGCCGGTCTCTCCAATGACAAATTCCCGGAGGCGATCACCCCCGGAAGCCGATCCCGGGGCGCTCTTCGCATCCTCTTCCCGGCAGGCGAGTCTTTCCGGAAGCCCGTTGCCCTGAATGAAGACATGCTCGGATTCCAGATATCCTCCGGCATCCGAGAAGTAGACATCGTTAAAGAGGGGGCTTCCGGCCTGCTCCCCGGCGATATTGATTTCCGCATAAGCCGGCACGCCGGGGGCCGGAGGCGGGACAAGGGAGATGTTCATAAAAACAGGTTCCTTTGCGGGCCCCGCTGAGGGGCTTTTTCATTATTTGCAGTTCTCAATAACAATCCTGACAGCGGATCATCCTTCCTTTGAACCAGAAAGGCCGATGATTATCTTTTCCAGCCTGGGGGATATGGCCCGCTTTCCGGCTCTGACAGAGTTTATCATTGACGCGCTCCAGTCGGAGTCTGCGGCAAGCTTCTGACTGGTAAATCTCAGGAGGCCGATGAGTTTGTTCAAAGTTTCCTTGTCCGTAACATGCTCCGAAGATGCTTAAAAACGAAGAATCTCCCTTATCCGTAACGGGGTTTTAAGCTGCCGCAGGGCATTATGACAGAATAAGAGCAATCGGGGAATGCCTTTGGGAGATGCCGGACGGGCAAAAAGGCGCGGAATAAAGCAGCCCGCCATCTCCTCCCCCGGCCTTTCCTTTTTCTGAAAACCGGCTCCGGAGCGGCGGAAATCCGGATTTTTTTTCCAAAAAGGCTGCAAAGGTTCAGAAAATGGCAATTGTTTGCGGTGACTGTTTTTTAAAAAGCGGCATCTTGTTATAGAATTAATGGCATATTGCGCAGATTGCAAATTGATTGACCAGTGATGGTTTGACGGATCTGCAAACAGGCCACAGATTTTACGGAGAGACGGAAGATATGAGAAGATCTGTTATTACCGGTATTGGAATAGTATCCAGTATAGGTAACAATGCTGCTGAAGTGCTTGAATCTCTTAAGACCGGAAAATCCGGCATCACCTTCTCTGAGCAGTTTCGTGACGTTGGCATGCGTTCTCATGTATGGGGCAATGTAAAGCTTGATACCGCGGATCTTATTGATCGCAAGGTGCGTCGTTTTATGGGAGATGCCGCTGTTTATGCCTATCTGGCCATGCAGCAGGCGGTGCAGGATTCCGGACTGGAGGTACACGAGATCTCCAATGAACGCACCGGGCTTATCTGCGGTTCCGGCGGTTCCTCCCCCATGAATCAGGTGGAAGCCTGCGAAACCCTGAAAACCAAGGGCGTTAAAAGAGTCGGCCCGTATCAGGTCACTCGCTGCATGGGGTCCACTACCTCGGCCTGTCTGGCCACCCCCTTCAAGATCAAGGGCGTGAACTACAGTATCAGCTCCGCCTGCTCTACCTCGGCTCACTGCATCACCAACGCCGTGGATCAGATCCTCCTGAATCGTCAGGATGTGGTGTTTGCCGGCGGCGGCGAAGAGCTTAACTGGACGCTTTCCTGTCTTTTTGACGGCATGGGAGCTCTCAGCACCAAATACAATGAAACTCCGGAACGCGCCTCCCGCACCTATGATGCCGACCGGGACGGCTTTGTCATTGCCGGCGGCGGCGGCATGGTAGTAGTGGAGGAGCTGGAGCATGCCCGGGCCAGAGGCGCTAAGATTTACGGCGAGATTCTGGGCTGCGGAGCCACTTCGGACGGCTATGATATGGTAGCTCCCTCCGGCGAAGGCGCGGTGCGCTGCATGAGAATGGCCATGTCGACTCTCAAGGATCGCCGGATCGACTATATCAACACTCACGGCACCTCTACCAAGGTGGGGGATACCCGGGAGGTCGAGGCCATGAAGGAGGTTTTCGGGGACAGCATGCCGAAATTCAGTTCCACCAAGGCCATGACCGGACATTCTCTGGGAGCTGCCGGAGTGCAGGAGGCCATTTATTCCCTTCTGATGCTCAATAACGGCTTTATCGCCCCCAGCATCAATGTGGAGACCCCGGATCCCGCAGTGGCCGGACTGCCTCTGGTTACCTCGTACACGGAGGAGAGCCTGGATGCGGTGATGTCCAACAGCTTCGGCTTCGGCGGCACCAATGCCTGCCTGGTGCTGGGAGCCTGCCGGGATTAACGGCTCACGGCGGATGCGGGAGCAGTTTCCCCAAAATAATAAAAGCCCTGAGGATGTGATTTCTCAGGGCTTTTTGATGCTTTGATGCCTTACGGCTGAATTCTCCGGAAATGCCGCCTTAAATAGCAGTCCGAAGTCAGGAGGCTCCGGCGAACAGCATTTTTCTGAAGGCGAAGAAGGCCGCTCCCATCATGCACAGAGCTGACCAGACATAGTCCCAGCTGAACTTTTCGCCGAATACGAAAATTGACAGGGGCAGAAAGACTGAAAGGGTGATCATTTCCTGCATGATCTTAAGCTGGCTGATGGAGAGATAGGCGGAGGCCCAGCGGTTGGCGGGCACCATCAGCATGTACTCGAACAGGGCAATGCCCCAGGAAAACAGAATGGCGTAGAGCACGGGGCGGTCTGCCATTTTGCTGAGATGGAGATACCAGGCCAGATTCATAAAAATATTGCTGATTGCAAGAAGGGCCACGCTCCCTGCAATGATCCATCCCATAGGCATAGAGTTTTCCTTATTGTGGTTGATTTCAGGATCTGCTTCCGGCGGATTCCCTTCCGGAAAAGCTGCCCCATTATAGCCCATTCTCCGGAGCCGGATCTCCCGCCTTTTCTGTTTTTATCCCGGGATCTTTCGGATCGGGGAATGCCGATTTTTCTTGAAAACCGGTCTTTCGCACTATATGTAATCCTCAGGAAGGGATTTTTGCAGAGGAATCGCTATGACCCGCATCAGGACTGAGAAGCTGTCCCCGGAGGCCAGAAAGGTATTTCTCTGGATGAAGACCCTGAAGACCGGCTATTGGACGCTGGCGCTGTTTTCTTTAAAGCCGGCGATCCTCGTCATGATGAGAAATGCCGGGCGGGGCCTCCCCTGGTGGGAGCCGGACTTCTCGGCGTATGAAATCGGCCAGAGTCTGCTGCCGCCGGCGCTGCTCCTGCTGTGGCTCCTTATGAGACATCATTTCGGGGGCTATATGGCTGCGATGATTCTCGCGGCGGAGCTCTCTGTCAGCGCCATCCGGGAGCCCATGCTGCTTAACGAGACCGGCCTTCTGGTTCTGGAGTCTCTGGTGATCTGCCTGTGCTGGAGCGCCGGAACCTGTCAGAAAAAACTAAACCGGGCCCGGCGGAACCTGCCCCGGATCTACGCTTCCATTATGGAGGAGATCCGGGATCTGAAGGAGAGCGGCCGTCATGCTGGCGGGATGGACTGACTGAGCAGTGATTAATTGTGAACAGCGGGGAATAAAGAGCTCAGGCGCAATGATTTAAGGCAGATCCGGTTTTGCGCATTTTGATCTGTCAGATCTCGCAAAAGCAGCATGTATTGTTTCTGACTGACACCGTTTGAATTTATAGTTTGCATGGACAGGCGCATTGATTAACCACAGGGAGGGCGGTTTATGATGGAATTTTTCGATCAGCTGACAGGTCTTGAGCTCTTCTACCTCATGATGATTACGGCAGGCGGGACAGTTTTTCTGCTGAGACTGATTCTGATGTTTTTCGTGGGCACGGACGGCGATCCCTCAGCGGCTGACGCTTCTATTGCGGACAGCTCGGATGCGCTGCTCCGGTATGTTTCCATTCAGTCGCTGTCGTCATTTGCTCTGGTAGGAGGTCTGGCCGGCTTCTGGGCGGAGAGAACATTTCATAACAGCATGGTTTCGCTCCTGGTTACCCTTTTTGCCGGGGCTCTGATGGTTTTTATCCTGGTTAAGATCACCATGCTCCTTATGAAGCTCCAGACCAAGGGAAACCTTGAGATATCTGACGCCGTGGGCAAGGAGGGGACGGTTTACCTCACCATTCCGGAAGATGGCATGGGACAGATTGATTTTAATATGCAGGGCAGAAAGCTTTTTCGGAAAGCCGCTTCTGAGACCGGCCAGCGCCTTGCCACCGGAACCAAGGTCAGGATTGTCAGAGTCACCGATGATTCCGTTCTGATGGTGGAACCTATGAACAGCGCCGGAATCCGGGACAAAAATCCCGGGAAGCAGTCCTGAGTCCGCCGGGTTTAGCCCGGCCGGTGAAAACCGCTTTTCAGATTTTTTAGATATTTTGTAATTTTCAGCTTTGGTTAAATACGGAGATTAAATTATGGCTTCATTTGTGGGTATTGTGATGGTAGCCTTCGCCGCTATCATCGGCATGGCCGTAGTCATATTCATGATAAACAGGTACCGGAAGTGTCCGCCGGATCAGATTCTGGTGATTTCCGGCATGGTGGCCGGCAAGAAGACCGCAAAATGCATTCACGGCGGCGGTGTTTTTGTATGGCCGTTTATTCAGGACTATACCTATATGGATCTGAAGCCCATGACCATCAATATTCCGCTGACCGGCGCGCTTTCCAAGCAGAATATTCGCATTAACGTGCCTTCCAGCTTCACCGTGCAGATTTCCCCCGATGAGGATATCATGGGCAATGCCGCAGTGTGCCTTCTGGGACTGGGGCAGCCGCAGATCGAGGATACCGCCAAGAACATCATTATCGGTCAGCTGCGTCTTACCGTGGCTTCCATGGACATTGAGGAAATCAACCAGGATCGCGAGGCCTTCCAGAAGAATATCACCGCCAATGTGGAACCGGAGCTGAACAAGATCGGCCTTAAGCTTATCAACGTTAACATCACCGATATCACCGACGAATCCGATTACATCGAAAGCATCGGTAAAAAGGCCGCCGCAGAGGCTGTTAACAAGGCTAAGATCGATGTGGCCAATCAGGAAAAGATCGGCGCCGTGGGCGAGTCCGAGGCCAACAGGGAAAAGAACATTTCCGTGGCTCAGAACCAGGCTGAGGCTCAGAAGGGCATGAAGCAGGCCGAGACCGGACAGCGCCGTTACGTGGCTGATCAGGAATCTCAGGCTATCGCCGGCGAAAACGACGCCAAGAAGAATATCGCCCAGTCCAATGCCGAGCTGGAGGTTATCCAGGCCGAGGCCCATCAGCGCGCCGAGGTAGCCAAGAGCCAGGCTCAGGCCGAAATCGAAAAGGCCAAGTACCAGGCTGAGAAGCAGAGACTTAACGCTCAGGAAATCTCCCGTCAGGAAATAGACAAGGAGAAAATCATCATCGATGCTCAGGCTGTGGCCGAGAAACAGCGCGAGGAAGCCCGCGGTCAGGCAGACGCCGTGCTCATGAAGTACCAGGCCGAGGCTCAGGGTCAGAAGGCTCTTCTGGAAGCAAAGGCCTCCGGTTACGCAGAGCTGGTTAAGAGCGCCGGAAACAATGTGGAAGCTGCTTCCACCCTGCTTATTATTGAAAAGCTGGAGCAGCTCGTGGGACTCCAGACCGAAGCCATCAGAAACATCAAGATCGACAAGGTTACCGTCTGGGATCATGACGGCAACGGCGGCGCCGGCGATGGCAAGACCGCTACCGCAAATTTTCTGTCAGGCATGGTAAAGAGCCTGCCGCCGCTTCATGATGTAGCCAAGATGGCCGGTCTCAACCTGCCGGAGTATCTGGGCTCCGTGGAATCGGACAAGGGCGCCGGCAAGGGCCCCGCTCCCGTAAAGCTGCCGAAGGAATAGTCTTTTCCGGCTGAAATATTTATGTTGTAAATCATCTGAAAAGCCCCGACAATATGCGGGGCTTTTTTAGTGCCAGGCATTTCTGCTCCCGGAGATGCCGTTTCCGTTTATCAGCAAGGACAAGCGCAGGATAAGTACCGCCATGAAGGAACTTCTTAACATTGATGAGATTTTTATGCTGGAGGCGCTCCGGGAGGCCCGGCGATCCTGGGATCTGGGGGAGGTTCCCGTGGGAGCGGTGGTGGTCAAGGACGGCATGATTGTGGCCCGGGGCTGCAATCTGATGATTACCTCCCATGACCCCAGCGCTCATGCGGAAATGGTGGTGATCCGGGAGGCGGCCCGGCTTACGGGGAACTACCGCGTTTACGGGGCCACCCTGTATGTGACGCTGGAGCCCTGCGTCATGTGCACCGGCGCCATTATCCTGTCCCGGGTGGATCGGGTGGTGTACGGAGCGCAGGATCTTAAAACCGGCGCTCATGAATCGGCCTTTCATCTTCTGGCGGAACCCCTGCACAATCATGTGCCGGAGGTCACCGGAGGAGTGCTCCGGAAGGAATGCGGGGACATCCTGACTAACTTCTTTAAGATGCGCCGCATGGAGAAGAAGGCCCGTAAAATGAGGGAGCGGGCAGAGCGGGAGTCCGCTCTCGCCGCCGCTCCGGAAGCAGGCGGCGTTTCTGAGGAATGCTGAGGCGCCTGAATCTCAGATCTTATTTAAAGCGCTGTTCGCCTGGGCGGCTGCGATCTTGGCCAGCTTTTTCTCTTCGATGCCCGCCAGATATTCGTAAATGGCAATCTGGGAACGCAGCTTTTTCCTGTTTCCTCTTTTCACATAGGCATTGCTCTGCTCGGCATCGATAACCCGGGCCTTCATGGTATCCTGGAACTGAATGCTGAGAATTTCCAGGATCCGGTTCTTCAGAATGGGGGACAGCACGGGAGTGCCCACCTCAATACGGGTGTCCAGATTCCGGGACATCCAGTCGGCGGAAGAAATAAAGAGTTTGGGATTGCCGTTGTTGTAGAAATACATCACCCGGGGATGCTCCAGGAATCTGTCCACAATGCTGATAACCCGGATGTTTTCGCTGAGCCCGGGAACTCCCGGCTTGAGAGAGCACATGCCTCTGATGATCATATCGATCTGCACGCCGGCCTGAGAAGCCTTGTAAAGCTCGTTAATAAGCTCCTTGTCCACCAGATTGTTCACCTTTACCAGAATTTTGCCGGTAAAGCCCGAGCGGGCGTTATTGATCTCGTTTTCCACCATGTCGGTGATTTTTTTCCGAGCATTGATGGGGGACACCAGAAGCCGGTCGAACTTGGTGTGGATATAGGGGAACTCGATAAAGGTAAAGACCTCCTCCACCTCTTGAGTGAGCTCCGGATGCTTGGTGAACAGGGCGAAGTCCGTGTAGATCTTGGCGGTCTTTTCATTAAAGTTCCCGGTGCCGATGTGGGCATAGCGGGTGGGCTGACCGTCCTCGATGCGGGTGATGAGGCAGAGCTTGGAATGGATTTTAAGACTCGGCATGCCGAAGAGCACCTTCACTCCGGCGTCGGTGAGTCTGCTGGCCCATTTGATGTTGTTTTCCTCGTCAAAGCGGGCCTTGAGCTCCACGATTACCGTTACATGCTTGCCGTTGTTGGCGGCGTCAATAAGGGAGCTTATGACCCGGCTCTTGGAGGCCACGCGGTAGATGTTTATCTTGATGGCGGTGACTGCCGGATCGTAGGAGGCCTGTCTTAAAAGCTCGGTAAAGTAGCGGAAGGTGTGGTACGGATAGTAAAGCAGAATATCGTGCACGCTGATGGCCTCGAAGGCATTGGCCGCGGAGTCGAAGTCCACGGAGTAGAGCTCGGGCAGGGGAGTGTTTTCAATATACTCCCGTCCTACATTGGGGAAGCCGGTGAAGTCCTTGAAGTTGTGGTAGCGGCCGCCCTCCATCACGGAGTCGAAGTCCTGCATGCAGAGCTTTTTCACAATGTAGCGCACCATCTCCTTCGGCATTTCCTTGTCATAGGCAAAGCGCACCGGCATGGAGACCAGGCGCTGCTTCAGGCTCTGGGACATGTTTTCCACAAAGGATCTGTCCATCTGGGAGGAGAGGTCGTATTCCGCATCCCGGTTCATCTTGGCGGAGTAGGCGCTGATTTCATCGTAGTCAAAAAGCCCCTTGAAGATAATATCGAGACCGACGCGGATCACATTGTCCAGGATCATCAGCACCTTGTCCTTTTTGTTTCCGAAGGTGGGGATCTGAATAAATCTGGGGATCTTGTCGGTGGGAACCTCAATAAGGGCATAGGTCACCCGGCTCTGACCGTCCTTGTCGCGGTTTTTGTCCTCCAGGACGTCCTCTCCGGATTTCCGGGAGCCTGCCTGTTTTCCCTTGCGGGGAAACCGGGTCATTTTTACCAGGAGGTAGGCATATTTGTCCTTGAGGAAGGAGACCAGGTCGATGTCATCGTTCAGGATTACCGGGGAGATATGCTTTAAGACATTTCTCCGGAAAAAGTCGATAACCCAGTTCCGCTGCTCCGGAGTGATTTCCTTTTCGTCATAGAGGAAGATATTGTGGGAGGCCAGCTCGGTCAGGAGCGAGATGTAGGTGCGATCGAAGGTGTCGTTGAGCTTTTTAACCTTGCTGAGACATTTTTTGAGGACTTCCTTCGCTCCGGAGTCATTGCCGTTTTCCTCGTCAATCACCACCCGTCTTTTCAGATCGGCGATTTTTACCTTGAAGTATTCGTCCAGATTGCTGGAGTAGATCCCCAGAAAACGCACCCGTTCCACCACGGGGACGCTCTTGTCCTGAGCCTCCTGCAGCACCCGTTCGTTGAAGGAAAGCCAGCTTAATTCCTTGGGAATCCATGATGAAGGATCATTGTTCATAAAAGCCTCTGTCTAGCAGCATAGAGTTAAGCAGCAAATAGTTTACCGGGACGAAACCGCCGGAAAGCCTCCGGCGGTTCCGCATTCCGCCGGATCAGAACAGACCCAGAAATTTTTTCCGGGTGTAAAAGGGGGCGATGTTCTTCAGGGCGGCCCTGAGGAACTCGCTGTCCTCCCGGTAAATCATAAAGTCGGTGTGCAGGGTTCCGGAGTGCTTTTCCGCGGTCATGGAGAGACCGGGGAAGATATCCTGCGGCCGGTCAGGGGTTTCCGTAACCACGAGATAGGTGATTTCGGCGATGCCGGCGGCATTTTTGCGATCCGGCCACTGCAGGGCTACCAGCCAGGCCTTCTTAATGTTTTTAAGCTCCTCCATATCCCGGGAGAGCGCTTCCAGGAGACTGTCCGGACGGTTCTTCGGGGTGCCGGCGGCCACGGTGGTGCCCTTGGGAATAGAAAACAGGCGGTAGGGCTCTTTCATGGGAGCCGTGGTAAAGGACATTTTTCCCTGAGGGGCGCGGAGCATGGCCGAGAGGAGCTCCCGGTCAATGGTGATGCCGGCCCCGAAGGGGTTAACCACCACTCCCTTGAGGATGCTGTCCTGCCCGGTGACGGTTTCCGCCACGCTGGTGAATTTCTGCACAATGTTTCCGGTTTTATCCAGGTTGAACTTTTTAAATTCGTCCGCATTGGTGAATACGGGACAGTAATGCTCGTCCCGGGCGTTTTTGATAAGGACGTAATTCAGTTTGGCATCGTCGGAGAAGGTTACGCCGCCGTTATCGAACTTGTAGCTGCCGTCCAGCTTTACCGGCACGATGACCTTGGCCTTTCTGAGCTCAGAGAGCGCCATGCGGCGGTTGATTTCGGTCTGAGATTCCACCAGAAATCCCAGAGCCTTGTCCAGCGCGGCATTGTCCACGCCATAGTTTATGGGGATCTGCGGTTTCTCGCTGTCTTTGTTTTTGCTGCTGTCTTCCTGCGCCATTTTTTTCTTCTCCGTGGGTTCTTTTTCTCATGTCATTGTAGCAAAGACCGGGCTTTTAAACTATGCGGACGTAGCGGGATCTCGCAGGAATAAGAGCCCGGAGACAAAAAGCCCCTGGAAAGCTCCGGATCCCCCGCTCTCTCCGGGAAAACGGTTCTCCCTTGCGGCGAAAATTACTCAAATTCCGGCGTTTTCTGCCGCTGATTAAGGTGACAGAAAAATTTTTTAACGAAAGCTTTAAGCTTTGCTGAAAAGGCTGGCGGGCAAGCGAAAACGGATTAGCAGGAGCGCGGCGTTTACAGGGATGATTGAGGCCGGTCTTAAGGACTTGCGCGTGGTATCACGAAGAGATGAAGAAAAAGGAGGTGCGCCATGGATGCCGTCTTTGCCATTCTTCCCAGATACAGCGGGGGCCCTCAGATTCTTAACTTCAAAAGAGGGGTCAGAAAAACCTCCGGAATCCGGCCGCTGAGAGAATACTGCGATGAAGACGAGGAGAGATCCGGCTACGGCCGCGATGGCTGCTCGGATGAGCGGAGTAACGAAGAAGCCGTTTATGCTCGGAAGGGGCTCAGATCCGACAGCGAAAAGCGCGGCCGGGATATTGACTTCGAGGCCTGAGATTTTGCCGCTTGATAAGTGCTGCCGCTCCTTTTTTGCGTCTTCCCGCAAGCTGCGTCAGCCTGTCAGCTGCAGCGGCCTCCTCTGAACCAGCCCCGGATCGGGGCTTTTTTATTCATTGCCCAGAAGACTGGATCCGAAATTGGGATCTCCTTCGTCATCGGAGACGGCTTCGCTCTGAGGCCGGCCCTTGTTCATGAGCTTCTGATAGGATGCCTGAAGATTGGGGCGGGACTCCCGGAAGCTGACGTACTCCGGAGCCGTAAGCTGGAAATAGGCCTCCGGATAGCCCATGGAGGCGGCGGTTTCCACCATGGTGTACCCCTGGAGCTGCATGTCCTCGGCCTGAAACAGAAATTTCCCCAGCTCGAACATGGCGGGCACATCGCCTCTTTCCCGGAAATTCAGCTTGGCTATCCAGGTCTGGGCGCTGGTGGGATCCTTGAGACGGTAGAAGGAATAGATGATTTTCAGGATATCCTGAGGCTCTGCGGGAGAAGCCTCCTTTATGGCGGCCAGGGCTTCCTTGAACTTTGGGGGATTCTTTTCGTTTTCCGCCTTGGATCTGCTTATCATGGTGAGCCAGCAGTACATGAACATCCGGGATAATTTGTTCTGCTGGAAATAAAGGTAGTGCTCATTTTTGGGATCCAGAGTGGTCTTGTAGAGCTCCGCCATTTTGATGCCGCTTTCCGGAATGCCCCAGGAGCATTCCCGGGCATAGCGGGAGAAAAGCCGATCCTGCTCCGGAAGAACTTCCGGAAAGGTGTTGTCGGAGATCTTAAAGCTGCCCAGACTGTTCCGGGCAAATTTCCGGGGATTGAAATGCTCCTCCTCGGGGGCGGAGCAGCCGGCCAGCGAGACGGAAAGCAAAGCTGTCAGAAGAATCAAGGCGCCTTTTTTCATAATTGACACTCCGTTACCGAAATCAGCCTATCTGGCGCTGACAGAGCTGTCAAAAAGAGCGCTTTTTTCAAAATCCCCGTAAATCTCCTCCAGGGTTTCATTATCGTTGAATTTGACCACCAGCATCTGCTGTTCCGGTTCCGACCAGCCGCGGCGCACGTAGTTGATATAGTACCAGGTTGAGGTATCCATGGGATCTGTCAGCATGGGCGTGCCCAGAATGTACTTCACCTGTTCCCTGGTCATGCCGCGGCGGAGCAGATTTACGTCCTTCTGTTCGGTGAAATTGCCCTGATTGAGATCCGGTCTGTAGGCGCAGGCATTAAGGGCCGGAGCCAGTGTCAACAGCAGCAGAACTGAAAAAATGATTCTCATGCTTAAACCTATTTTCGTCAAGAACGGGGCAATTTTAACACAGAAATCCGGACTTGGCGGGAAGTCGGCCGGAGCAAAGGCTTAAATCCGGATCCATCTCACCGCCGGAGTTTATGGAGAAGCGCCGGTCTCAGGCAGCTTAGGACAATCCGGCGCAGGGGCAGACAGCTATGCGGGAGAAAGCTGAAACGGCCCGTTTTCGGATCCCGGCGCCGTCTGTTTCAAGGAGCTCCCTTTTGACAGCTTGAAAAAATAAAACGGAATCCCTATGTAGAGAGCAGGATTTTTTGCGGTTTTTGGAGATAAGCGAATGAATAACGAAGAAGTTCAAGAGAACAGCGCCGATCCTGACAAGGAAAACGAAATCAATAACGCCGAAGAACAGCAGCCGGCTCCGGAGGAAGCAGCCCCTGAATCTGCAGACGAGGCCGGAGAGGAGAGCCAGGAGGAAATGACTCCGGAGAAGCTCATTAAGGATCTTGAAGAGGCTCAGAAGAGGATTCGCGAGCTTGAAGACGAAAACAGGACTCTTAAGGAGGAAGCTCTCAGGGCCCGGGCCGAGACGCAGAATATGAGAAAGCGCTGCGATCAGGATATGAAGAAGGCCAAGGATTATGCCATCACCGGATTTGCTCAGGATTTGGTGCCGCCCCTGGAGGCCATGGAAAAGGCGGTGGAATATTCCGGCAAGATCACTCCCGACAACCCGGAAATGATCTCTCAGGTGGTAGAGGGCGTAAAGAGCACCATGACCGTGCTCCTCAAGGCCATGGAGAATAACGGACTCAAGGCTATCCGGCCCGGTAACGGCGACGAGTTTGATCCGGAGCTTCATGAGGCCATGACCTTTGTGCCGAACCCGGCCATCCCGGCAAACCATGTTATTGAAACCTTCCGCACCGGTTATTCCCTGAACGGCAGAACCATCAGGGCTGCCCAGGTAGTGGTTTCTGCCGGCAACGGGGGCTCGGTGAATACCGAAGCCTGATTGAGGCGGACAGAAAAGCGTCCGTTTTTCAGTATGAGCGTCCCCGGTGGCTTTGCGTCAGCGGGGATTTTTTTGCTGCGGGAGATTATGTATGGCTGATGACAAATCCGGGGCCGAGAAACAGCTCCGGATCTTCGTGATGCTGTTTATGGCTGCGGTGGCAGTCCTGATGGCGGCTCTCCTTCTGGGGAGCGGTATTATGGTTGCCGGAGCATTTCTTGTGGCGGCCCTGGGCGCTCTTATGATAACGGTTAAGATGCGGGATCTTTACTGCTACAAGGGCATTTCCGGAACTAAGCCGGAAAGCGTTCCGGAGGAAGATGAAGAAGACAGCGAAGAAGACGATGATAATGACGGTGCCGGTGATCCGGAGCCGCAGCAGGAGCAAAAACAGAGCCTTCGGGACAGCTGATGTCTGACCGCTGTTTCCGGAGCGGCCGGAAATCTTTTTCGGGGCGGGAAAATGAAAAATTTTTGCCTCCCCCCTTGAAAAGATGCAACTAAGCACCATGTTAAAGTCAGAACGAGACAGGAACAGCAAATATCAAAGCCTGTCGCAAAGATTTGATAACTGGAGAAATACACACTATGGGTAAGATTATCGGTATCGACCTGGGTACTACCAATTCATGCGTTGCAGTACTGGAAAACGGTCAGCAGAGAGTTCTTGAGAATTCCGAAGGAAAGCGCACCACTCCTTCCACCATCGGCTATACCGACAAGGGCGAAATTCTGGTGGGCGATGTTGCCAAGCGGCAGGCGGTAACCAATCCTGAAAATACTCTTTATGCGGTTAAGCGTCTCATCGGCCGTCGTTTCGATGATGCCGAAGTGCAGAGAGACGTTTCCGTAATGCCTTATAAGATTGTAAGAGCTGATAACGGCGATGCCTGGGTTGCTCTGAAGGACGGCAAGAAGATGGCCCCTCCTCAGGTTTCCGCTGAAGTGCTGAAGAAGATGAAGAAGACCGCAGAGGACATTCTCGGCGAGAAGGTAACCGAAGCCGTAATCACCGTTCCGGCCTACTTCAACGACCAGCAGCGTCAGGCTACCAAGGATGCAGGCAGAATCGCCGGTCTTGAGGTTAAGCGCATTATCAACGAGCCTACTGCCGCAGCCATGGCTTACGGCGAAGACAAGGTAAAGGGCGAGAAGAAGATTGCCGTATACGACTTCGGCGGCGGTACCTTCGATATCTCCATCATTGACATCGATGAGGACGGCGACGGCGGCAAGACCTTTGAAGTGCTTTCCACCAACGGCAACACCCATCTGGGCGGCGAAGACATTGACAAGAGAGTGATTGACTTCCTTATCGAGGACTTCAAGAAGACCAGCGGCGTTGATCTCAGCAAGGACATTCTGGCTCTTTCCCGTCTCAAGGAAGCTG
This sequence comes from Succinivibrionaceae bacterium UBA3769, assembly GCA_002372325.1. Taxonomy (GTDB): domain Bacteria; phylum Pseudomonadota; class Gammaproteobacteria; order Enterobacterales; family Succinivibrionaceae; genus Succinimonas. The sequence goes on from DFFT01000186.1 coordinate 28,649, forward strand.
CCGAAAAGGCCAAGATTGAGCTTTCCTCCGCCATGCAGACTGACATCAATCTGCCTTACATCACTGCTGACGCCACCGGCCCCAAGCACATGAATGTAACCATGACCCGCGCTAAGCTGGAGGCCTTGGTTCAGGATCTGGTTAACTCCTCTCTGGAACCGGTAAGAATTGCTCTCAGCGATGCCAATCTCCAGAAGAGCGAAATCGATGACGTGCTTCTGGTAGGCGGTCAGACCCGCATGCCTCTCATTCAGCAGGTGGTACGCGAGTTCTTCGGCAAGGAACCCCGCAAGGATGTTAACCCGGATGAAGCCGTTGCCGTGGGCGCTGCCATTCAGGGCGCCGTGCTGTCAGGCGACAAGAAGGACGTGCTCCTCCTGGACGTAACTCCGCTTTCCCTGGGCATTGAAACCATGGGCGGCGTAATGACCCCGCTTATTGAGAAGAACACTACTATTCCTACTAAGAAGAGCCAGATCTTCTCCACTGCCGAGGACAATCAGCCTGCGGTAACCATCAGAGTGCTTCAGGGCGAACGCAAGCGCGCTGCCGATAACAAGCTTCTGGGCAACTTCGACCTCACCGGCATTGCTCCGGCCCGCCGCGGTGTGCCGCAGATTGAGGTTACCTTCGACATCGATGCCGACGGCTGTATCCATGTAAGCGCCAAGGACAAGAACACCGGCAAGGAACAGAAGATCACCATTCAGTCTTCCTCCGGACTTTCCGAGGATGAAATTCAGAGAATGGTAAGAGATGCCGAGGCTCACGCTGAAGAAGACAAGAAGTTTGCCGAGCTGGCTACCGCCCGCAATTCCGCAGACCAGCTGATCTCCTCCGTGAAGACTCAGCTCAGCGAAGCCGGCGACAAGGTTCCCGCAGACCTGAAGAAGAACATCGATGATGCCATTCAGGAACTGGAGGCCGCTGCCAAGGGCGACAGCAAGGAAGCCATCGAGGCTGCTCAGAAGAAGCTGATGGATATCTGCGGCACTCTGCCTCAGTACACTCAGCAGGGTTCTCAGGGCCAGCCGGCTTCCGAGCAGCCTGCTCAGGATTCCGCTTCCTCTTCCGCCAAGGATGACGGCAACACCATGGATGCCGAATTCGAAGACGTGAAGGATGAAAAGTAAACCTGCGGTTTCAGGATCCGGCAGAGCCGGATCCTTTTAACGGCTGAGACGGATACCGCGAACTGTGCGGTATCCGTTGTTGTTTGAATATGATTTAAAGGTGTCCCTATTATGGCCGAAAAGCGTGATTATTACGAAGTCTTGGGCGTCGACAAAGGCGCTGATGCTCAGACTATTAAAAAGGCATTCAGACGCCTGGCAATGAAATATCATCCGGACAGGAATCATGAGGCAGGCGCTGCTCAGAAATTTGAGGAAATCAATGAGGCTTACTCAGTCCTGAGCGATCCTGACAAGAAGCGTGCCTATGACCAGTTTGGTTTTGCCGGCGTTGATCCTAACGGTGCCGGCGGCTTCGGCGGCTTTGGCGGCGGCGCTGATTTCGGGGATATCTTCGGCAGCATGTTCGGGGATATTTTCGGAAACAGACGCGGCGGCGGAGCTCCCAGAGAGCAGCCGGGAGATGATGTTGAAAAGATTGTCGACATTACTCTTGAGGAAGCTGCCAGCGGCTGCAAGAAGCAGATTGAGATCAGCACTTATGTTCCCTGCGATACCTGCCACAGCACGGGCTGCAAGGACGGCTCCAAGCCTCAGACCTGCTCCCACTGTCACGGCACCGGCCGGGTGCAGATGCGTCAGGGCTTCTTTGCGGTAGAGCAGACCTGTCCGTACTGCCACGGCTCCGGCAAGGAGATTACCAATCCCTGCGGCAGCTGTCACGGCACCGGCCGCGTGGTCAAGAAGATCCGGGAAGAGGTTACCATTCCGGCAGGAGTTTCCACCGGCAACAGACTGCGCCTCAGCGGCAAGGGCGAGGCCGGTCTTAACGGCGCTCCTTCCGGAGATCTTTACGTTGTTATCAGGGTCAGACCGCACAAGATCTTTGAGCGGGACGGCAATGATCTTCATGTGGAGGTTCCTATCAGCTTCTGCACGGCGGCTCTGGGCGGCAAGGTGGAGGTTCCCACTCTCTCCGGCAGAATCAGTCTCACCATTGCCGAAGGAACTCAGACCGGCACCAGGCTGCGGGTTCCCGGAAAGGGTATCAAGAGCGTTCAGGGCACCCGCACGGGTGATCTCTACTGCCATATCGTGGTGGAAACCCCGGTTAAGCTCAGCGATGAACAGAAGAGCATTCTCCGCAGCTTCGAGTCCTCCCTGGGAGACAGCAAGAACTCGGGCAGCCATGAGCCAAACAGGGAAAGCTTCCTGCAAAAGGTGAGAAAGTTCTTTGATGACCTGAAGGGGTAACAGCCGCCGGGAATTGCGCTTTGCCGGTTTATTCCCCGTTAATGTGACTCAGGTTGGCATTTTCAGGTGCTAATTATGTTAGAATGCCAGCCGTTCCGGGCCGTAATCAGGCTTTGGAGAAGGCAAAGATCCCGGTGATGGTCAGCATAAAGGAGTCCTGCTTAGCGGCGGGGCTCGTTTTTTTTATTATTTTTTAGGGAGACGGAGTAAATGGAAAAGACTCCAATGACAGTAGCAGGCGCCGAGAAGCTGCGCAAAGACCTGGAATTTTTGAAGTCGGTGGAAAGACCCCGTATCAGCAATGCTATTGCCGAAGCCCGCGAGCATGGCGATTTGAGCGAAAATGCCGAGTATGCCGCAGCCCGCGAGGAGCAGGGCATCTGCGAGGCCAAGATCAAGAATATGGAGACTCAGCTGGCCACCGCTGAAATCATTGATGTTACCAGAATGAAGAAGGTTCCTGACAGCGAACGCAAGGTGGTATTCGGAGCCACGGTAAAGCTGGAAAGGGATGATACCGGGGAAGAGGTTACCTACAAGATCGTGGGGGACTACGAGGCGGATGTGACCAAGGGCTATATCAGCTACAAGACCCCCATTGCCAAAGCTCTTATGGGCAAGTTCCCCGACGATGACGTGGTGGTGGACATCCCCAAGGGCAGAATGGAATTCTACATCAAGGAAGTTTCCTATATCTGATTTGCCCCGGGCTTTTTCTGAGTCCGACTGAGGCGCTAATCCCGGAAGATCTCCGGGATTTTTTCTTTTCGGGGAGCAGTGTCAGGTTAACCGGAAGAGTTATCCGGAACAGTATTCACAGAATTGTTAACAAAGTTATAAACAGGGTTGTGCACAAGCCAGCCGGTTTGGAACAGCGGATTTCCCGGACATCACCGGGGCTTAGCAAGGGCGGTACCGGAGAGAAACCCCGGCATTCCGGGGTACCGGCACAGGAGAGAGTTTATTCCCGGGGCAGCTGAAACTGGGATTTTTCCTTCCGCTTTTTAAACAGGGTGGCATTCCCGCCCACAATCTGCACCAGGGCGGCGCCGGTTTTTTCGGAGATCTCCTGAGCCGCGGCCTCCCGGGCCTCGCGTTCTCCGGCGATCTTGATCTTAATGAGCTCATGAGCCTCGAGAGCGGCCAGGGTTTCCTTAATAAGGCTTTCGGTGATTCCCTTCTGTCCCGCCATCACCACCGGCTTCAGCTGGTGAGCCCGGGATTTCAGAAAAAGCTTCTGTTTTACAGTAAGTTCCATGGGGTGTTTTCCTCTGATTAAATCGCGGGGATTATAGCCGATGTCGCGGAGTTTTTCAAAAGCGGTTTTTTGTGTGATCGCGGGGGGATTTCCGGGTGATTGCCGGGATCCTGCGAGCATGTTTTTATTTGTGGGAATGGCATTATTAAGCTAGAATTACCTGACAGTTTTGTGAAATTTTTTAGAGCGTTTTTTAAGAGCAGAGGCCGTTTTGCCTTTGTTTCCGCGATATGACAAAAAAGAAGAGAACCGCCAGTCAGGCCCGCTGGCTGAAAGAGCATTTTGATGACGTCTATGTGCAGGAAGCCCATAAGCAGGGCTTAAGATCCCGGGCCAGCTTCAAGCTTGATGAGATCCAGAGCCGGGATCGTCTTATAAGACCCGGTTTTAAGGTGGTGGATCTCGGCGCTGCTCCCGGAGGCTGGTCGGAGTTTGCCGTAACCTGCGTGGGAGAAACCGGCCGGGTGGTGGCCTGCGATATCCTGCCCATGACCCCGATTAACGGCGTGGATTTCATTCAGGGAGATTTTCGGGAGCAGGAGGTGCTGGATCGGCTCCTGGAAACCGTGGGCGACACCAAGGTTGACGTGATCCTGTCGGACATGGCTCCTAACATGTCCGGAAACCCCGGAGTGGATCAGCCCCGGGCCATGTATCTTGTGGAGCTGGCCTTTGACATGTGCCGGCAGATTCTCCGGAAGGGCGGCTCCTTCGTGGTGAAGGTGTTTAACGGTCAGGGCAGTCAGGAATACCTGAAGCTGCTCCGGGATTCGTTCGCCACGGTGAAGGTGAGAAAGCCCGATGCCTCCAGGTCGCGTTCCCGGGAGGTCTATTATGTGGGAATGGGTTTTAAGGGCGCCGAAGAACAGGAATTCTTCCGCTGACATTTTTTAAGGAAGTTTTTTAATGGTTAAAAATCTTTTTCTCTGGCTGATTATAGCTCTGGTGATTATTTACGCCGTGGAAGCCGTGAACGAAGCTGATTCAGTCTCTCAGGAAAACAATTACGTGGCATTCAAGAAGCAGCTTGCCGGCGGCGATATCAGCTCCGTTAAGATTGACGGCAAGGTGATCACCGGAATGCGCCGGGACGGCCGGCAGTTCAGCGTGGTGCTGCCCCTGACGGATCCGGAGCTTCTCCCCAAGCTTGAGGAAATGAATGTGGAGACTACCGGGGTGAAGCCTCAGGAGCCCAGCATTCTCATGTCCATCCTGATTTCCTGGTTCCCCATGCTGCTCCTTATCGGCGTCTGGGTGTTCTATCTCCGGGCGGCGCAGGGCGGCGGACACGGAGCTCTGGGTTTTTCCAAAAGCAAGGCCAAGCTCATGAGCGAATCCGATGTCAAGACCACCTTTGCCGATGTGGCCGGCTGCGATGAAGCCAAGGAGGAGGTCAAGGAGGTGGTGGACTATCTCCGGGATCCCAGCAAGTACCGCAAGCTGGGAGGCAAGATCCCCCGGGGCGTGCTTCTGGTAGGACAGCCCGGCACCGGCAAGACCCTGCTG
>DFFT01000186.1:33847-37632 GCA_002372325.1 Succinivibrionaceae bacterium UBA3769
CGGCAAGACCCTGCTGGCCAAGGCTATTTCCGGCGAGGCCAAGGTGCCCTTCTATTCCATTTCCGGTTCCGACTTTGTGGAAATGTTCGTGGGCGTGGGCGCCTCCCGCGTCCGGGACATGTTTGCCACGGCAAAGAAGCATGCTCCCTGCATTATCTTCATTGATGAAATCGATGCCGTGGGCCGCAAGAGATCCGCGGGCTTTGTGGGCGGACAGGATGAAAGAGAGCAGACTCTGAATCAGCTCCTGGTGGAAATGGACGGCTTTGAAGGACATGAGGCGGTGATCGTCATTGCCGCTACCAACCGTCCCGATGTGCTGGACTCGGCGCTTCTGCGTCCGGGCCGTTTTGACCGTCAGGTTACCGTGGCTCTGCCCGATATCAAGGGCCGCGAGCAGATTCTGGCGGTGCATATGAGAAAGGTGCCCACCTCCGGCGATGTGAACGTGGCTCTTATTGCCCGGGGCACTCCGGGGTTTTCCGGAGCGGAGCTGGCCAATCTGGTTAACGAGGCGGCTCTTAATGCGGCTCGCACTGACAAGAGAATGGTTACCATGGCGGACTTTGATTTTGCCAAGGACAAGCTCCTTATGGGCACTGCCCGCCGTTCCATGGCCATGAACGAGCACGAAAAGGAAAATACCGCCTATCATGAGTCCGGTCATGCCATTGTGGGCAAGCTGGTTCCGGATCATGACCCGGTTTACAAGGTTTCCATTATTCCCAGAGGCCGGGCTCTCGGCGTTACCATGTATCTCCCGGAAAACGACAGATTCAGTCACAGCCGGCAGTATCTGGAATCCATGATCGCCTCTCTTTATGCCGGAAGAATCGCCGAGGAGCTGATCTTCGGCAATGAACTGGCCACCACCGGCGCCGCCAATGATATTGAAAAGGCCACCGGCATTGCCAGAAACATGGTGCTGCGCTGGGGCTTCAGCTCCAAGCTGGGAGCCCAGCTTCTGGAAAACGATCAGCTGGAATCCTACTACGGCGGCGGCTCCTCTCAGCTTCAGGGCATGAGCGAATCCACCCGGGAGCTTATCGATTCCGAGATCCGGGATATCCTGACCCGCAATTACAACCGGGCCCGGACGATTCTGGAGGAAAACATGGACATTCTTCATGCCATGAAGGATGCTCTGATGAAATATGAAACCATTGATGCGGATCAGATAGAGGATCTCATGGCCAGAAGACCGGTGCGGGATATTGCTGCTGCCGGGGACGCCGGGGCGGGCAAGCCGGGGGACGGCAAGCCTGAAGCGGAACCGGCCAAAGCGGTTTCTCCGGAAGGGGAAAAGGCTGAGAAGACCGATTCCGCGGATAACAGCCCGCGAGTCTGATTATTGCGAGAGCCCCTTTTCCCAGCAGGAAAGGGGGTTTGTTTTTAGAAGGCCCGCCGCCTTGCCAAGTCCGGAGGGTCAGCCGGAATTCCGAGAAAAGCCGAGGCAAAGATGAAACTGTCATTCAGAAACCGGGAGCTGGATCTTACCGCTCCGAAAATCATGGGAATATTGAACGTGACTCCGGATTCGTTTTCAGACGGAGGCACGCATAACAAGCTGGACGATGCCGTGCGCTATGCCGAAAAGATGGTAAAGGAGGGCGCCCAGATCATCGACGTGGGGGGAGAATCCACGCGGCCCGGCGCCGGAGAGGTTTCGGCGGACGAAGAGCTTTCCCGGGTAGTGCCGGTGGTGGAGAAGATCGCCCGGGAGCTGGACGTGATGATCTCCCTGGATACCTCCAAGCCGGAGGTCATCAGCGAGGGGCTTAACGCCGGGGCGCATTTTGTGAACGACATCCGGGCTCTTAAGGTGCCTGGCGCTCTGGAGATTGTGGCCAAAACCGGCTGTCCCGTCTGTCTCATGCATATGCAGGGAGATCCCCGGAACATGCAGGAAAATCCTTCCTACAAGGATCTTCTGGGAGACATCAATCAGTTTTTCTATGAAAGAATAGACGTCTGCCTGAATGCGGGCATCAAGAGAAGCAACATTATCATCGATCCCGGCTTCGGCTTTGGCAAAACCCTGGATCAGAACTATGAGCTCATGGGCCGGCTGGATACCTTTGCCTCCTTCGGACTGCCTCTTCTGGTGGGGGTGTCCCGGAAGTCCATGATCGGCAATCTCCTGCGGGTGCCGGTGGACGAGAGAGTGTTCGGCTCCGTGGGGCTGGCTCTTTACGCCGTGCACAAGGGGGCTCATATTCTCCGGGTTCATGATGTTCGGGCCACGTTTGACGCTCTGAAGTGCTGGGAGTATGCCAATGTGTTTTCACACAAGGCCCCCCGGCTCAAGCAGATTTTCAAGCTGGGGAAGAAGAATTAGGACGGTCCGGGAGAACGCAGTTTCCCGGGAAAACAGGTTAAAAGGGGATTAAAAAATGCAGAGACAGTATTTTGGCACTGACGGCGTCAGAGGTAAAGTCGGGGAGTATCCCATAGTCCCGGATTTTGTTATGAAGCTGGGCTGGGCGGCCGGAAAGGTGCTTTCGGAAACCGGCACCAAGAAGGTGGTTATCGGCAAGGACACCAGAATTTCCGGATACATGCTGGAGGCCGCTCTGGAATCCGGCTTCAGCGCCGCCGGGGTGGATTCCGTGCTGTTAGGCCCCATGCCGACTCCGGCCGTGGCCTATCTTACCAAGGCCTTCCGGGCCGAGGCCGGCGTGGTGATCTCCGCTTCCCACAATCCCTTCTATGATAACGGCATTAAGTTCTTTTCCAAGGACGGCACCAAGCTGCCCGATGAAACCGAGCTTAAGATCGAGTCTCTCATGGATCATGCCATGACGGTGGCCGAGTCCCGGAATCTGGGCAAGGCCTCCCGGAAGGAGGACGCTCCGGGCCGCTACATTGAATTCTGCAAGAGCACCTTCCCCAACTTCTATTCTCTGGCCGGCATTCGCATCGTGGTGGACTGCGCCAACGGCGCCACCTATCAGGTGGCTCCGGATGTGTTCCGGGAGCTGGGAGCGGAGGTTATTGCCATCGGCAATGCTCCGGACGGCCTGAACATTAACGACGGCTACGGCTCCACCCATCCGGAGAACCTGATCCTGAACGTGCTGAAGTACCGGGCCAATCTGGGCATTGCCTTTGACGGCGACGGGGATCGGGTGATGATGGTGGATGCTCACGGTCATCTTCTGGACGGCGATGTGCTGCTCTATATTATTGCCCGCTACCAGCAGAAGACCGGGCGGCTTGAGGGCGGCGTTGTGGGCACCCAGATGTCAAACCTTGGCTTCGAGCATGCCCTGAAGCGGCTGGATATTCCCTTTGCCCGGGCCAAGGTGGGGGATCGCTATGTGATGGAACAGCTTCTGGAAAGGGGCTGGAAGCTGGGGGGCGAGAACTCCGGACACATTATCAGTCTCCGGCACACCACCACCGGCGACGGCATTATTAGCGCTCTCCAGGTGCTGAGAGCCATGTGCGAGGATCAGAAGGATCTCAGCGACATGCACAAGGATATCGAGCTCTATCCCCAGGTGCTGATCAATGTCAGGCTGATTGCCGGCTTTGATGCGCTCAGCGATGAAAAGGTGCAGGAAACCGTCCGCGCCGCCGAAGCCCGGCTGGGAGATCAGGGGCGGATTCTGCTCCGGAAATCCGGCACCGAGCCCCTGGTGCGGGTGATGGCGGAAGGCTATGATGCCGCTCTGGTGCAGGAGCTGGCCTCCGGGATTGCCGATGTCATTGTAAAGCAGAGTCAGAACTGAGGAGCGGAGGAGACGGCCGCAGAGGGCTTTTTTGCGGAGGAATGCCATATT
>DFFT01000145.1:0-3693 GCA_002372325.1 Succinivibrionaceae bacterium UBA3769
TGTCCCTTAACTGTCCCTTTAACTGCCCCTTTAACAGTCCCTTTAACAGTCCCTTAACTGTTTACTTATATCGTTAATTTTCTATTTTATACCGAGTTATGCTGCGTTTCTTTTCCGGAGAATCGCACATAAGTGCAGGATATAAACGGCTGGTAAAAAAGACGCCAAATGCAATCCCAATGAGAATTGATTTATTGATACCTATGTTGTTCCTATGTTGTTTGTGTTCAAAATGGCGTTATTTAGAGCTTACGTGCGTATCAAATGGTTGCAATGATTCAAATGGCACAGAAAAATTCTAAAGAACTTCTTTAGCTAATGGTTAGCTTCCAGTTTAGTTATGTCCCCAGATAAATTCTGTCTCTTATTGTCAAGGTCAGGATGCATACAAAGTAAACACACCAGCTGATATTCATAAGATGTTCATAATAACACAAGCGGAATGTCTCTGGCGCTGATTCCGCCATTTCATTAAAGTCTCAGCAATGTTTTGACCTTTATTTACCGTTCTCTCCGGAACAGCTTCACGGGGTCATCGTTAAGGATTGCAATAGCTTTCTCGGCCATCTCCCGGGTAAGGCCGTCATGATACCTTACCCGATTGCTGTATTCTGGATCCGGCTTAATCGTAATGGTGGTTACCACATTCCTCTTGAGGTACCCCCAGTGCCAGAAGGTGTCATCATCCAGAATCACATAGGATTCCACATGAGGAAAGCGGCTCAGCCAGTTTCTGATTTCCGCCGGCCGAGCTTCGCGGCCGGAGAGACCGCCCTCCGGAGTAACCCCGCTTATCTGAAGTCCTTCCGCTTTCAAGGCGGCGCAGAGCTCAGCGGTGGCATCGCTGCACTTAACAAAGCCCTCCTTGGCGTAATAGTAGTAGCCGCCCTTCCAGGAGCTGGAAAGAATGATGTCGGCATCGGTTTCAGCCACGATATACTTGAGATTGGCTACAAACGCCGGGTCTATCTTGGGATCGTTGTAATGGTATTCATCGTTATTGAGCACCCCGTCCACATCCAGAAATATCACCTTGTTAAACGGAGAGGCCTCCTGATGATAGGGTTTCTCCCACCAGAATGTCCAGCCGAAGGTGTACTCCAAATCATAGAATACCAGATTGAGGATGCGGACTTCCCCGGCGCATATGGGGGAGTTCTGATTGGGCACGCGCCTCTTCTCGTCAAATAATACAAACCGGCCCCAGAAATCTCCGCTTAAATCCTCCCTGCTCACCATGGCATAACGCGGCGGCTTCTTCTGACCTTTCAGAATGTCGTTAACACGGGACACCAGCTCCGCGCGATCCGCCATAAACACCACATCCTGGACTCTGGCAAGACGGGATTTCAAAAGGACGGTAAGCTTTGCGGCCTCATCCTCCGATTTTGCGGAAGCAAGGAGCGCAGAGTGAGCGAGCTCCTTTTTGGAGGCATCGTGCTCGGCGCAGAACTCGGTTAGATACCGCACCGCGCTGTCTTCTGAGAGCCTGCGAAGAAAGAAGAGCGCCTCATTTCCGAGAGCGTTAAGGCATTCCGTATCCTCATGCTCCCGGGCGGCTCTTGCGGCTTCCCGGGCCGCCTTCTCATCCTCCGAAAGATCCTTATCTTCCGCGGTCTTTCTGGCCTGGCTTCTTACGTAATAGCTGAAAGCTTCCTTGCTTTTAAGAAACGTAATGCACTCCTCCCTGGAAAACTCGGGAGGCACAGGGCCGGTTTCAGTTAGGGTGTCGCAGTCCAGAAAGAGGAGCTTCGGACTTACTCTGTCCGGCCATGAGGATTCTTTGGTCATATCTTTTGTCATACCATGTTTTCCTGAATTACTGCCGGATACAATGTTCCCGGTCATAATCCCGGGAGTTCCTCCGGCAGAATATTGAATATAATTAACCTAGCGGTGAAATTCTAACACAATGGATATGTATTCGTGTATAGCATGACTGAAGGCGTTAATAATATGCATAAGGTTGTGTAATATGTCACAAATTATGCTTTATGAGCGCCGTCCGAACCTGATTAGACAGTGCATCCGGTTGTTTCCTTATTCACGTCAAATACAGGGGATGCCAAGGTCTTAAGAACGCTAACAGCAGTAATGTGGTGAAAAGACAAGATGAATGCGACCGGGGCGCCCCTGCCGGAAAACACGATTATCCCAGGCGTATTCCCTCAACATAGTGATTTCTGAAAGCCAAAAAAACTCCCGGGGCAGCCGAGAGTCTTTGCGTTTCAGGTTTTGGCGAGCGGGAGTTTCAGAAAGAATCTCAGTATGGCTTCCCCTTTTAAAAGCAGGCTTTCTAAAAGAGCGCCGCCTCCTCGGGCGTCAGCGGGCGGTATTCCCCCGGAGCGAGATCTTCCGGAAGAGCAATGCCGCCGATGGCGATCCTTTTCAGGGAGATTACATGATTACCCTGGGAAGCGAACATTCTCTTTACCTGATGGTAGCGCCCCTCGTAAATGGTGAGCCGGACAAGATTTGGCGCCACAATCACGAGATCCGCGGGGAGCGTGGGAGTCTTTTCGCCCAGAAGGAGCACCCCGGCGGCAAATATCTCCTTTAATGCGGTATCCGCCGGCTTCTCCAGTTCGGCCTCGTATACCTTGGGACACTTCCGGGACGGAGCGGTAACCCGGTGGGCCCAGGCACCGTCATCGGTGATAAAAAGAAGCCCTTCCGTATCCAGATCCAGCCTTCCTACCGGAAAAAGTCCCCCGGCTTCGTTCCAGAAACAGGACATCACCGTGGAATGCTCGCTGTCATCCGTGGCGGTAATTAAGCCCCGGGGCTTATTCAGCATAAAGTAGCGGGGAGCCTCCCGGGTAACCACCTCCAGATCCTGCTCGGCATTCCGAACCTGATCCGCTCCCGACACCTTCAGGGCGGCATCCCGGACAGGCACGCCGTTAACGGTAACCAGACCTTTTCTTATCAGGATCCCGGCTTCCCGGCGGGAACAGCCGTAATTCTGAGCCACGCATTTATCAAGTCTTATGGTTTCCACAGGGATCTCCTTATGCTATTCATTCAGGCTGTTTTCAGAAGCAGCGGATTCTGCGGGAGCCGCGTTTTCCGGAGAAACGCTTCTGGCCATAAGGCCGGCGGCAATGGCTCCGGAAATGTTATGCCAGGCGCTGAAGATGGCTCCCGGCACCTGAGCCAGGATCATTGCCGGGAAGCAGGAAGCGGCCAGAGCCGTGGCGAGACCGGAATTCTGCATGCCCACCTCGATGGTGATGGCATTCCGTCTGGGAGCCGGAAGCCGGAGAGCCCAGCCCGCCAAGAAGCCCATGAGGTAGCCGATAAGGTTATGAAGGATCACCGCGAGAATAATAACAAGGCCGTTCTCCAGCAGTCTCTCCCCGCTCTTGTCAATGACAAACCCGATAATAAGACAGATGCCGATGCAGGAGATCAGGGGGAGCCCGGCAGTGAGTCTGGCGGTGAACTTCCGGAAGAAGCGGTTCAGGAGCATGCCGAGAGCAATTGGAATAATGACGATCTTAATGATCCCCGCAAACATGCCCAGGGCGTCCACGTGGATATCCGATCCCCCGATGCTGTCCGAATAGAGTCCGGTATAAAACATGGTAAGGAGCGGAGTCAGTACGGGCGCCAGCACGGTGGCAGTGGCGGTCATGCCCACGGACAGCGCCACATCGCCCCGGGCCATGTAGGTCATGACGTTGGAGGCGG
>DFFT01000145.1:3744-9865 GCA_002372325.1 Succinivibrionaceae bacterium UBA3769
GGAGGCGGTGCCGCCGGGGCAGCAGCCGGTGAGGATCACCCCTACCGCCAGCTCCGGCGGCAGCTGAAATGCCAGGCACAAGAGGAAGCCGGTAAGGGGCATTACCAGAAACTGCGCCGCTTCCCCCGCCAGCATATCCCGCGGTCTGGTGAACACCACCTTGAAATCCTCAAAGCGGAGGGTCATGCCCATGCCGAACATAATCACCATCAGGAGATTGGTTACGTTCAGCTGTCCTCCCAGAAAATCCGGATTCCCCATGAAGGAGGTGAAGCTCCCCCGGACAAAATAGGCCAGCAGGGTTACCAGAACGGCATAAAGAGCCATGAAACGCCCGACATGATCGGAAAGCCGTTTGAAAAACACAAAGACCGAGCCTTCCTTGGCGGCGGAACCCGGCGCGGTGTTTAATGAATTTGGCATATTGCATTCCTCGAATGCTGAATACAGATTGAAGAAACAAAAACGAGCGTCTCAGTTAAGCCGATGCATATCCAGCAGAGAAAGCGCGCTGGAAATCATTTCCGGAGAAAGATCCTGTCCTGAAACAGGTTTAAGAATGTGATCCGGAAGATCCTCCAGTCTGGAAATAACAAAGGGGGGACGTCTTTCGATCCGGCCCAGAGCGGCTTTGCGGTTGGCCAGGACCAGAATTACCCGGGGGGTGATATTAATGGGCCGGAAAAAATCCTGCATGACCTGCTGCTGCCGGGTGATCTGTTCCTCGGGAGAATTCAGGGGCACCCTTCTCCCGTGCTCGGTCTTGCTCCAGTCGCCGTCCTTATTGATAAAAAGCACCAGACGGTTATTTACTCCCTCGGGAGTGATGCCGAAAGCCTTGGTTTCCAGAATAAACATGCCGGTGGGGCCGATGACCACATGATCCAGCTCCAGCCGGAGACTTCCCTCGATTTCCAGGTAGATGCCGCTGACTGATTTGTACTCGGGAGGCAGCTTTTCCAGCGCGTCCCGCACCGCCTTTTCGCCGATATTGCCGGCGGCCTTGATGCGGCGGTCGGTTTCGGAGAGATGGCGATCCACCCGAAGCTTGCCGCTGCGCTCCTCGTAATTGGGACGCTCGGTGAGTCCGGACACCCCGAGATTTATCAGAAATTCCCGGAACTGTTCCTTGGAAGTGGTGTAGAGTCTGGGGGTGGGCACAATGACATTCAGAAACATGCCCTTGAGAGTGCCCAGTTCCTTCCCGGTATAGGAGTAGATCACCTTCTTGCGGCCCCGGTGCCGCACCCGGGATCCGGGATAAAGCCGGAGAAACTCCATATAGTCCAGGAGCATCTTTTCATCTACCCCCGAGGAGATCCGCATTTTCCATTCCTCGAACTTGCGGGCATCAGGGAGCTTCTGGGGGGCGTGGGTGTTGTGCACGGTGCCGGATACGGCATCTTTCCTCCGGCGCCGGAGCAAAAAAGACAGGAGCCGGCGGCCCGGGCGCTTCCGGCGGGAGCCGGATCCGGACTCTTTGTCCGGGCGCTGTCTGTTATCCCGTCCCCGTCTGTTTTTGCTGCGGAGATAGCGCGCTGCCAGAGCTGCTGCCAGCAGCGCGGCCAAAGCGGCAAAAACAATCAGGAGGGAGGTATTAAACATGGGTCGCTTCTCATATCACTGAGCGCTCCGGAACAAAAGGCCGCATCTCTCAGGACGGGCCGGAGGAAATCCCGGAAGCGGAAAAATTCAGGGGGATTTTAAAACAAATTCCGGCGGTTGTACAAGGGAGCCCTTCCGGATCCGTGACGTCCGGGATCGCTTTTCGGGAAGGGTCAGGAGACAGCAATCCGCCGCAAAGCCTCCGGAATCTGTCAGGCGATCTTATGGAAAAACGCCCTGCCGGCCCGGGAGAACCGCCGGGGCGCGTTGGGATCCCGGGACACCGGTTCCATGAGCGCCGCAGAATCCGGAATATCAGAGCCATGGGCGCAGCTTATGGTTACCGGCACTTCCGGGACGCCGTCGCGATCATCGCTGAGCTGACTCCGGATAATCTCGGCCTTCTTATTAACCATGAGCTTCTTGGTTTTGTCGGCATTGAACATAAACACCAAAAAATCCCGGGAGCCGACGCGGCAGATATAGTCATCGGTTCTGAAAGCATTGATAAGCGCCCGGGCGACTTTCTTAAGGGATGCGGCGGTGGCGCCTTCCTCTCCGCCGTTTTCCTGAGCGGGGATCTCCTCGCTGCCCGGGAAGTCGGCAGTTATCAGGACGAGCCAGGAGGATTTAATATCCATGGCGGACAGAATAAGCTCGCAGGCAGAGCGGTTGTAGAGTCCGGTAAGCTCATCCATAGAAGCCTTGTAATTAAGCCGGGCCAGTCGGTGGTTGTTCTTGCGGAACATCTGGTTATAGGCGCGGGCCAGGAAGCGGAACTCGTTGCTGCCCGACTCCTGCAGGGGACTGTCGGATTTGATCTTCTCGGCGGCCCGCAATACCGGAGTGATGCCGAGATAGGAGGTCAGGAGGATCATGCCCATAATGGCCAGCACCTGAATGGAGATTACCCAGCGCTCCCGGGAGATCTCCGAAAAATGGCTGTCCGCGGAGGCCTTTTCCGCCCGGTCAGTGATGAGGTGGATTTCGGCAAGGCTTTCTGACATGCTGTTTCTGATCTGTTCCTTCTGGTGATAGTAGTTCTCGCTGAAAACGTAGGACTGGGCCAGACGGAGCTTTTCGGGAACGGAAAGCGCCTGATCCTCAGCTCTGACAGTCATGGAACTCAGGCTGTCGGGCACGGGCTCGCCGGGCCTGGTGCTCAGCACCAGCAGCATGGCGTAGTATTCCTGATACATCAGCTTTTTGGAAATCCCCAAGGCTTCTCTGAGCTTCATGAGAGCCTTGGAGGCTTCGGTGATTTCCGACATGTGATCCACCGCCTTCTCCCTTCTTCGGGTCTCATTGGCTTCGGTAAGGTAATTTTCCAGATAACGGCGGTTTCCGGAGATGACATACCGCTGGACGTTTTCCGTAAGATAATCCGAGGCCTCTATGAGGCTGGCGGCGTCATTTTCGAGGCTGTGATGCTTGGTTACGGCTTCGGACAGCGCAGTAAACGACGATGACAATGAAAACGTCGAATAGATCATGAGAGCAGAAACTGCCGAGGCTGCCAGGATGAGACAGAAGTTCAGGTTTCTCAGGGAAACGCCATTTTTGCCGGGGTTGGTCATAACTGTTTTCCGGGTCTGTGTCACAGAAATATACAAACAAATCAAACGATGCTAATTATAGCACTCCGAAGGAGATGATTGCCACAGGGATAAAACCCCTTTCTGAAAACGGCTTACGCCCCTTTTTGGGGCAGATAAAAAAATCCCCGGAGTCCGGGGATCTCTGAGAGGCTTTTAATTATCAGCGGAGATTCAGCACGTCCTGCATGTCATAAAGAGCGGGAGCCTTGCCGGACAGCCATGCGGCAGCCCTGACCGCTCCGTTGGCAAAGGTCATTCTGCTGGAGGCCTTATGAGTGATCTCCACCCTTTCGCCGTCCTGGGCAAAGAGCACGGTATGATCTCCCACAATGTCGCCGCCCCGGATAGCGGAGAAGCCGATCACTCCGTGGGGTCTTTCCCCGGTAATGCCGTCACGGCCCCGCACGGAGATATCGCTGAGATTCTTTCCCAGAGCGTGAGCCACGGCCTCCCCCATGCTGAGAGCAGTGCCGGAGGGAGCGTCAACCTTATGGCGGTGGTGGGCTTCGATGATTTCAATGTCAGCGGTATTGCCCATGACCCGGGTGGCCATATCCAAAAGCTTGAATACCAAATTAACCCCGACGCTGAAGTTGGAGGCAAATACCACCGGAACGGTCTTGGCGGTTTCGGAAATCACCTTCTTCTCTTCGTCGGAAAACCCGGTAGTGCCCAGCACCACGGCTTTTTTCCGGGCGGCGCAGAAGGCGAGGTCGCTTAAAGAAGGAGCCGGACGGGTAAATTCGATAAGAATGTCAAAGTCCCCTGCTTCAGCAAGAGATGCGGCAACGGTAACGCCGTTTTTGCCCACGCCGGCGATTTCCCCGGCATCAGCTCCGATCACGGAGGAATCGGGAGCCTCGGTGGCAGCGGAAAGAACGCAGCCGGAATCCGGAGCGCTTATAGCCTGAACCAGGCAGCGTCCCATGCGTCCGTTAACGCCGGCCACAGCAATTTTAATAGCCATGTCTGTATTTCCTTAATAATCAGAGAATTTCAAGAAGTTCCACATCAAAAATCAGGGCGGCCTTAGGCGGAATGGTGCCGGCACCGCTGTCCCCGTAGGCCAGATCTGAAGGGATGGTAAGACGGTATTTGGAGCCGGTCTTCATGAGCTGGAGAGCCTCGGTCCAGCCCTTGATCACCTGAGTGACGCCGAATACGGCAGGTTCGCCGCGTTCCACGGAGGAATCAAACACCCGGCCGTCGGTGAAGGTGCCGTGATAATGCACCTTCACCTTGTCGCTGCGGGAAGGGATCTTGCCGGAGCCTTCCTTAAGCACCTCATACTGGAGTCCGGAGGCGGTTACGGTAACGCCCTCCTTCTGGGCATTTTCCTTAAGATACTTCTCGCTGGCAGCCTGAGAAGCCTTGGCAAGCTCCTCCTGCTCCTTTTTGAGCTTTTCGTTAATGGCCTTGAAGGCGGCGGATATTACCGCATCATCAAGTCTGAGAGAGCCCTGAGCGCCGTCCTTGATGCCTTCCAGAAGAGCCTCAAAGCTGAAGCCCGGGAAAAAGCTGAGCCGGGAGGCTACCTGAACCCCCAGACCATAGCTTACGATTTCTTCGGTAGTTTTAATTTCCATTATTTTTTCCTAAAACAGGGAATGCATGCTGCAAAAAACTGCCCCATTGTAACAGCTTTTCATCTTCGGAGGGAAATTTCTGAGCCGGTAGGAAGGCCGCATTTAAGGCCTGCGGTTACCGGCCGGGATGATAACGGGGATTCTTAAGAAGGCCGGCAAACTCGGCGCGAAGTTCCTTATTGGGAATGTATGCGGTACCGGCAGCGCTGTCATAGGTGAGATACCCGAGATGGATCAGGAGGGCCAGAACATCGTCCCGGGAATTTGTGGCATGGATGTCATTCTGGAACCTGGAGACATCCGCCGGGATCTCATCACCTGCGGCGAGCCTGGAAATAGCTGACGCCAGCCCTGCAAAATCCCTGCTGACATGGCTCAGGAGATTATCAATGGCGGCGGTCTCCCTCCAGTAAGCGGCGAATTTTCTTCTTTTCAGGGCCCTGATGACCGAATACGGGTTGTATATCATGATCCCGTCCAGGGAATAGCCGGCGTACCACTCTTTTGCTGCGCTGAAATCAAGGCCGCGTTCCCGGCACAGCCTTTGTACCTCGTCTTCGGTAAATCCCAGGCACCCTGCAGAAGCATCAGGGCTGATAACAGAGTATTCGCAAAAGCCGGACACCGCAGACAGGGAGTTATCCCTTTTGATGGGGAGAATGCCGGTCATATAGGCTGCGGCAAAGATTTTTGCCGTGACGGATCCCCCTTTGAACAGCGTCCGTAAAAAGCTGAGGTAATCCTTTGCTGTTTCAGGCCTTTCCCGCATGGGCGCATCCCATTCGTCAATTACCATGATGAACTTAGGACTTCCGGCTTCGATAGCGTTTAAGAGCGTGCCGTCAAATGAAGATCCCCTGACTGCGCGCGGATATGCTGAGAGTAGTTCATGAGTGATATTCTCCGTGATAAAGGAAATCATGTTCCGAGGATCGGTATTCCCCATGATGTTTGTCATATCAAGGAAAATGACGTTGTATTTGTTAAGATGCGTTTCGTATGCGGGGGATTTGCTGATTTCCCTGCCGGCAAAAAGGGCTCCGGAATCGCAGGAGCAGTCATAATAGGCAGAGATGGTTTTTGCGGCAATGGATTTTCCGAAACGCCTGGGACGGGTGACGCAAATCAGTCTGTCCCTGGTGTTAATGCTGTCGTTAATCAAAGACAGAATGCCGGTCTTGTCAACGTAGCAGAAGCTGTTGAGAACCTCCTGAAAGCCCTCATTGCCGGAATTAAGATACATGCCCATCTTGTTACTGTGTTCTCCGCTGTTCTGTCGTTTGCCCGTCCTGCTGCCGCCACGGTGTCCGGT
Source organism: Succinivibrionaceae bacterium UBA3769 (assembly GCA_002372325.1). Taxonomy (GTDB): domain Bacteria; phylum Pseudomonadota; class Gammaproteobacteria; order Enterobacterales; family Succinivibrionaceae; genus Succinimonas. The sequence goes on from DFFT01000145.1 coordinate 9,846, forward strand.
TAAGCCCAAAGGCTTTGCGA
>DFFT01000022.1:0-11604 GCA_002372325.1 Succinivibrionaceae bacterium UBA3769
TGGTCACTATCTCACTTTCTTTCCAGAGGTACCTGTGATACCTGAGGAAATTGAAGAGACGCTGTATGACCTTTCTCAGGGAATTCCTGACATTCTGGTAAAGCTCTTCATTCTTACCCAGATGCGAACGCTGGCTGTAGCATCAGAACTGACTGAACAGGGCAGGCCGGTTCTCATGTACCGGGATACTAGACAGGACGTGCATGATGACTGCTTTGGAGCTGTAAAGCCCATGACAGAAATCCTGCGATCCGGCGACAGCGGATGCATGGCAAAGATTGCCGATATGTCTTTGGATTATGCCGCCTTCGATAAGGCCTTCGAAAATGCCATGAAGCAGGAAAGTTCCATAATCAATGAAAACTGCGATGATTCCATGTATGAAGAACCAGACCAGAAATTATTGCTTGCCGGTATGGCAGAACAGCTTCTCCTGTCAATGAAAGTTACTGTTACCGATGAAATACGGAACGTCATCAGTCAATACCTTGATGAAAATGAAGAAGCGGCTGTCCGGGACACGGTTTCGGCGGCGCTTGATTACGTTTTCCGGAAAACCGGAAGCGAGCAGAAGGGCTAAGGTAAAAGAGCGGGAACCGAAAGAGCCCCCAAACTGGTTTGCAGTTAAAACGAGCCCGATCCTACCCACGGAAAGAGGTCATTTTGTAACTTAACACGTTTAACGCACCTTTTAACGCATTCCAATGCATTAACAGCGTTAGAAATTATTTTTAACGCAGATTATTGCGTTAGGATATCTCGTTGGTTCTGTTGCGATGACACATCTATTAGAGGGCACTATTCGAGAGAAACTTGGAGGGGACGCCTTATGCCTATGAAGGAAAGTCTCACCGCAGAGTTAAGAACGCTCGAAAAAATTACGATGACTACCTCATTATCGAAGATGATATTGCATTTGCAAACACTGCAGGAGGTGAGTTGTATTTCGGTGTTGAAGACAGCGGAGAAATTACCGGAGTTCGTAAAGATTACCAAAACATTGCGGGACTAGGTGCTTTCATTGCAATTAGAACACGTTTTAACGCATTCTAACGCATTAAAATGCATTAAATTTGGTTCTAACGCAAATATTTGTGTTAAAAATGCGAATTGTGACGTTGGCACAACTATTCGAGATGTCTTGTATGAAATGCCTTATCTTTGTTAGCAAAGGTCTCGCAGTAGAATGCAGAAGCGATCTCAATGACTCCGCATTTGTTCAGACTGTTTTGAAACACCGTGCCTGCCTTATGAGAGATTGTAAGAAAACATCAATCTATATAGATCAGTCAGCAGACAACAGAAATCAAGGGGTAGACATATGTGTTCTGATCACAATATTCGTGCAGAAAACCGTATTGTCCTAACGCATCCTAACGCATTCTAACGCATTCTAACGCATTCTAACGCATTAAAATGCATTAAAATTAATTTTAACGCAGGGTTTTGTGTTAGAATGCAGATCGTCACGTTGATACAACTGTATGAGGTGTCTTGTATGGAACGCATTATTCCCCTAAAGGAGAGTCTTACCGTAGAATTTAAAAGCGATCTCAAAAAATATGATGACTCCCGCATTTTCGAAGATGTAATTGCATTTGCAAACACTGAGGGAGGTGATTTGTATCTTGGGGTTGAAGACAGCGGAGAAATTACCGGAGTTCATAAAGATCACAAAAATACCGTGGTACTCAGTGCTTATATTGCCAATAATACAATTCCTCCGGTTCTTGTTCGCACGGAAATGATTATGGCGGAGAAACCTGTTATCAGAATATCCGTTCCCAAATCTTACGGTGGAATAAGGGCTACAGTTTCGGGAAAAATAATGCGCCGAAGACTAAAAAGCGATGGCTCTCCGGAAAACATCCCCATGTATCCGACTGAGATTGCCACCCGTCTTTCCGATATTCGCCTGCTGGACATGTCTGCCATGATGGTGATGGAAGCAAGTGAAGATGATCTTGACCCTTTGGAAATAGAACGTCTCCGCAAAATAGTGGCTTTATATGACGGTGAATCATCGCTGCTGAAACTCAGTAACGAAGAGCTTATGCTTGCTCTCGGTTTCATCAGAAATCAGAACGGCATCAGATATCCAACCGTGACAGGCCTCTTAATTGCCGGAAAAATTGAAGGCATTCAAAAATACGTTCCAACACATAAAATTGCATTTCAGGTGCTAGACGGAACCTCGGTACGCGTAAATGATGAATTTTGTCTTCCGGTACTGGCTGCTATTGAAAAAATACTGGATTACACCGATGCGCAGAATTCGGAACAGGAAATCGAAATAGGAATGTTTCGCATGCCTGCCCCGGTGTTCAGTAAAAGGGCTCTTCGCGAAGCCATTGTTAATGCCTTTTCCCATCGAGACTATTCAAAAATGGGCCGCATCAGGATCGCCGTAGATGATGAAGGCATTACGATTGCCAGCCCCGGCGGTTTTATTGACGGAGTAACCGTGGAAACGCTGCTGACAGCCGAACCCTGCGGCAGAAACATGCTTCTTGCGGATGCTTTGAAACGTATTGGTCTTGCGGAAAAAACCGGGCGCGGCATAGACCGAATTTTTGAGGGATCTCTGATCTATGGAAAAGCACTGCCGGACTATTCAGGATCAAATGAGCAGCTTGTTTCACTGTTCATTCCGCGGTGCAGCCCCGATGTTCAGTTTGCAAAAATAATAGCAAACGAGCAAAAACGACTGGGACGGCCTTTGGGCATCAGATCGCTTATGGTTTTAAACATGCTGAAGAACAAGCCAGACTGCAATATTCAGCAGATGTCGCAAGAGCTTCATCTGACCGAAGCAGTGGTAAAAACAATCATTGATAATGCTGTCTCGGCAGGCATTGCCGAACCGTACCGAACCGGAAAATACAACAGATACCATCTCTCTCCTGAACTCTACCAGAAAACCCCCGCCGAGGTTCTCTCTCCAAAGGCAAACACTGCTGAGATGTCAGACCTGATTATCAGTTTTGCCAAAAGCCATGGCCAGGTTACCCGCGCTGATACGGTTAAGCTTCTTGGGGTAGCCGAAGCAGAGGCCTATACCCTGCTCCGGAAGCTTGTGGCGAGCGGGGATTTAATCCTGGTCAACAAGGGACGCTACGCAAAATATCTCCCCCAGCTGTGACGTTCCCGGCAAATCTCCGGACATGCGCCATACGAAAAACAGCAGCATTGTTTAAGCAGACAGCAGTTCACTGGTACAGAACTGCAATTAAAAATGAACAGATGGAACTCCCAGGCATTCGGTTAATTATTACTTTCTTCCCTGCTGAGGGAGTTCTTTTGCTGCTAAAGACTCTCTTTCGCTGAAGACATCTCCTCCGCCATGCGCTAAGTCTGATGCTCTGGCATGCTCTCAGTTTCAGCATTCCTGTTATCTCATTTTCGTTTCCCCGTTCTCGTTTCTTTCTCCTTTCTGGTATTTTTTCAGCGCGTTTCAATTGATTGTGTTGACAACTAAATAATCAGAATCTAAATTATACTTAGTGTTTAAGAACGGGAGATAAACAATGAAACGTAAAAATAACGATGAGGCTTTTGACTTCACGCCGAACAAGACGGTTTTTATTGACGCCGGATCCCTGATGCAGGATCTTCCCTCGCTGCTGACTCTTCCGGATGGGGAGATTAAGAGCAGACTTGAGGATGCGGCTGCCCGGGTAATCCGCATATCGGTACACTGGGGAGACTGCGAGAAGGTTACCGCCGCCGCAAACGAAATCATTAAGACCATGGGCCCTCGGGAATCCGCCTTTGCCTGTTCCTATCTGGGACTTACGCGGATAATCTGGGACGTCCGGAGTCACAAATGGAGAAACGCCGACGAAAAGGGTTCCGATCTCCGTACCGTTCCGGTATTTCTGTTTTCCGGCAGGATAACTCCGGAGATGACGGCAGGGGCCAATGCTCTTTTGCAAACCTGCGTCTCAGGCATTGAGACTGCCATTTACTATGAGGATCGCCAGGATCTTGAGGCCAAGGTCAGCGGTTACCTGGCGCAGTTTTCTGAAAAACCTTCCTTTGCGGTTATCAGCAGCGCCAACCTTATGGCGGAGTTCGGGGATCGGAACGTTATCACCGAGCCCATGCCCCTTCCGGGAGAAGATCTCACCGACCAGCAGAAAAACATGATGAAGCGGCTTCATTGCAGTCTTAACCGGCGCCTTTTCTACAAGCCTTCATACTTTTATGACTGGGATACCATTTTTGATGAGGATGATTACCGCCATCGGATTTACGCTCCCTTCTGGAAAATCATCTTTCTTGATATTGACGGCGTGCTGAATGACGATGGCACTGTCCCGGAAAGAGGGCCCGCCGTGGATCCTGAAATGGTGGCCAGACTAAGTCAGATAGTTTCCCGAACCGGGGCGGACATTGTGCTTTCCAGCTCCTGGAAATGGGGCTTTGACCGTTATTTCCGGGCCGGGGCCGGCGCCGCCGGAAGAAAGGAGCTTTACGGGGACTGCATTGAACTCATTAATGTTTTTGAGTCATACGGTCTCTCCGTGAGCGGGGTAACCCCCCGAACTCCCATAAACGGCGGCGAAGATGCCCGTCCCTGCGAGATCCGCGCCTGCCTCTCCCGCTGCCCATTTGCGTTTTCCTACGTGATTTTGGAGGATGATGAGTTCTGGAGATGGGGCTGGCTCCGCCGGAATGTGATTACCACCATTACGCCGAATCCCCGGGCCGGGGAGGCGAACTTCAGCGGCTATGATTTTATTGACGGTCTTACCCGGGAGCATGCGGATCGGGCCATAGAGATTCTGAATGAAGATCCTCTTATCCGGCCGCGGGATCGGGATTAAGCTTACGGCTGACAAAAGCGGGATCAAGGAACGAGATCTCCGGATCCTGCGATCCCGAGAGCCACAAAAAAACTCCGGAGGGGTAACCTCCGGAGTCTCTGTCGCTGTCAGGCTTTCAAACTGCGGCCTTAATCCTCTTCAGGAAACTCTTCTTCTTCGTCCTCATCGTTTTCAGTCTGGGCGTCGGGAGCCGGTTTTCCTTTGCGAGGTTCCCACTTCGGGGCGTTTTTCAGCATCTCCGTGGAGATCACCGCATTGTATTCCATGAAGGTAACCACGCCGTCGCCGTTGAGATCCGACTTGGGCAGGGCGGCTATCACCTTGGCATGCAGATCAGCGCATTTTCCGGCATCGGCCAGGAAGCTTTCATATTCCTTCTGACTGAGCTTCATATTCCTGTCTTCGTCATAGTGGAACAGCACATCCATGACCGGATTTCCGGGAGGCATGCCCATGCCGGGCTTGAAGCCGTGGCGCGGGCCCGGTCCGGGATGATGTCCGTGTCTGGGGCCGCGATGCTCTCCGGGCTTGCCATGACGGGGGCCTTTATGTCCGTCCGGCCTTTCATGCTTTCCGCGGCGATCTGCTTCGGGAGGAAGCGGAGGCGGCGGAGGAGGAGGCAGCACCTGAGCCAGCTCGTCCAGGGTGATGAAGCCGTTCTTGTCAGTATCTGCTGTTTTGAAGTCCTTGAGGAGGCTCTTCTGCTTGGCGATATCGGCATTAAGCTGCTTTACGGCCTCGTTAAGTTCGTCCTGAGACAGGGCCTTGGAATGATCGGCATCGGCATGGCGGAATGCCCCGTGATAGTTCGCGGCGCAGATGAAGCCGGGGCCGAAGGGGCCCTTGTGTCCGGGGAAAACGGGATGCGCCAGGGCCAGACCGGCAGCGGAGGCGGCAATTACGGCAATAACTGCTAGGGCTGCTTTTTTCATGATGAGCTCCTTTGTTTTGGTTTGCGGAATTGTTTGTTTGCGGAACGGCGGGGTTCCGGGGGAAGCCAGGCCTTCCAGATGGTGTTATTGTAACCGTTCCCGGCGTCTGAAATTTATCAATTTTTCAGAAAGTGTTTCAAAATGTTTCCGAAGACGGAGTTTTTTTCGGGAGACTGACCCCGTTCCGGGGCAAACTTGTGAATAGGGGGGGAAGTTTTGCCCTCGAAAGAGTTCTCGTAATTGTTTCCCGGGGCGGCATGCATTAATATCCCTGCGGGGATAACCCGATTATCTCCCGCCGCCGGCGGGAGATGCTGCTGTCAGGAGGGAGCTTACATGAAAAACGATGATGTCGCAGGTTCCCAGAGAATTCTGGACAAGATTGACAAGAATATTCTTTCCGAACTTCAGAAGGACGGCCGGATTTCAAATGCGGATCTTTCCAAGAGAGTCGGCCTCAGCGCCACCCCCTGCCTGGAGAGAGTGCGCCGGCTGGAGCGGGAGGGGTACATCACGGGATACAAGGCGATTCTGAATCCCGCAAAGCTGGGGGCCGGACTTCTGGTGTTTGTGGAAATCACCCTTAACAAGAACCAGCCGGATGTTTTTGAGCAGTTCAACAAGGCGGTGCAGAATCTGCCGGATCTCCAGGAATGTCATCTGGTGTCGGGAAATTTTGATTATCTGCTGAAGGCCCGGGTTTCCGACATGACCGCCTACCGCAAGCTGCTCAGCGATACCATTCTGCGTCTGCCCTGCGTTAACGACACTCATACCTATGTGGTAATGGAGGAGGTTAAATGCACTGCGGACATTATTGTCAAGAGAGGGGAGGGCGTTTCCAAGCCCGCCGGCTGATTTTTGATACAAAGGGGGGACTTTTTCAGGAAGCTCAGGATGCCTGCTGATCCGTGGGCGGATTACGCTTGCATCATGGCAGTTAGAGAATGCTCCGGAGAAGGGCAATTCCCCCGGTTTACCTGAAAACCTTTTTTGTGTTTTGAATGTCGATCTTTTATAATTAGGGCCGTGAAAAATAAGGTGCAAAATCCCCCGTTTTCCGGGGTTTTTCTGTTTGTGTTTAGAGGCTGGTGTAACTTTGTTGGCTGATAGCTATAAACCCAATATGGGACTGAGACGCTTTAAGGAGATAATGTTCATTCTCTGGCTTGGCGTGGTACTGATTATTGCGATTTCCCTGGTGACCTACAATCCCGCTGACAGTCAGCTGGTCAACGATCCCATGGGCAGCGAGAGAATTACCAATTCCATAGGCAAGGTAGGCGCTAAGATTTCTGATGTGCTGTTTGCTCTGTTCGGGTTCTGCGCCTACGGGATCCTGATATTCCTCGTCTATATCGGCTACGCCTTCCTCTGGAGCAACGTCTCCTGGCTGAGAATCCGCTATGATGTTATAGCCATAAGAATCATCGGCTTTACACTGCTTTTGCTCTCCCTGTGCGCTCTGGCTGCCGTAGCGAACATTCCCTTCATGGAAGGACTGGAAACCTCTTTTAATTTCAGCAAGGGCGGTCATCTGGGACATCTGACCTTCGAGAATGCCAAACCGCTTCTGGGATATGACGGCGCCGTCATGGTCATGCTTATCCTGTTCATCATGGGCTTTTATCTGTTTACCGACCTCTCCATCATTGTGATCTGCGAGGCAGTGGGAGGCGTGATACTGGCTGTGCTGATGCCCCACACCACCATCAAAAGATTTATCAATTGGCTCCGGGGTGAAAACGCCGACAGAGATGACAGCAAGGAGCTTAATGACGCGCAGGCTGACAGCGCTGATTTCGGCATCAAGGTGCTGAAGTCCCCTGAGACGGAGCCGGTTCCGGAAAGCAAGGCGGCAGATCCGTCAGCTGACGCCGGCGTGGTGGTCAGAGTTACTGAAAAAGCGGAATCAGCCTTAGCCGCAGAGGACGTCTCCGCCGCAGCCCGGAAGCCTGAGCCTGCTCCTGAACCGGCGATAGATGCTGACACTCCTGCCGCAAAGCCTGCCAAAGCCGGGAAATCCGCTTTCAGGACAAAGCCGGAGACTCCCGCTGCTCCTGAAAAGGCTTCTTCTGCCATGAGCGGATTTTCTCCGGTGCCGGAATACGGCAGACCCAATCTGGGCGGCGAGGCCGAGGAAGATTTGTATATTCCCGGATTGGGAGCCGCCGATCCTGATAAGGCGCGGGAAAAGGATCCGGAACCGGCTGTTCCTGAGGATACGGCTGATGATTTATCCGACGGCGCCGGGCCTTCCATTGATTTTGGGGAAATGGAACGCTCCTTTGCGGAAACCGAGCCTGAAGAGGAAAAGGTAATCCCCGCAGTCACCGGACACCGGCACACCAATGTGCTGCCTCCCCGCCCCCGGGTCAGCGATGACGAGGAACAGGATACGGAGAGCAAGGCGGTAAAAGCTCCGGAAAAGCCCGCTGAGAAACCGGCGGAGCAGGCCATGCCCGCTTTTGAAACGAAACCGGCAGAGCCGTCAAGACCGGCTGCAGCGGCTGTGAAGGATCCGGCTTTTCCTGCCAAAGCCGATCCGGCGCCGTCTTTTTCGGAAAGTGCAAAAAACCCGGCTCAGTCTCCCGCAGCCGAGCCGCATCAGAAAGCTCAGGATCTGGCTCAGGATCCTGACAGCTTGTTTAATTTGGACGGGGATGATACGGCTCCGGCTTCTGCCATGACTAGGGACAGCGCTCCGATGTCAGCTCCGCAGTCCTTCGCTGCTCCGGAGAACAATCTTCGGGCGGAGTCTTCTGTTAATACTCCGGCCAGAGCTCCTCAGGCGTCTCAGGCCGTTTCCGCCGCTTCCTCTTTCCGGGAGCCTGAAGCTCCGTCATGGCCGCGGCAGCCGGAGCCGGCCCCCCGGGTATATCCCGATAACCGTTCCGGGGCAGCTTTGCAGCATCCCGGCCAGGATCGCATGAACCGGAATCAGGAGCCTTTGCGTCCGGACAGCCGGGTTTATGAGCCGGCTCTTCAGGATCGGACGGCCGCATCCCGCGCCGCTGAAAACCGCGCTCCGGATCCGGGCGTTCGCCATCAGAGCGCCTTTGCCGATACCGTTGCCGGAGGCAGGGAACAGCCCGCAGGCTCTGTCTATCAGGACAAGCCCGGTTATCATGATAATGACAGCCGGAGCTCCGTCGCCGATCTTTCCGCTCCGGACAGCGGTGACGACGGCTTCAAAGACCCGCAGCCGGACAATTTCAATGTCATTAATTTCAGCGATGTCAGGGAGCAGCGGGAGGCTGAGCTCCGGGGGCCGGATTTTGACACTCCTTTCGGCGATCTCCCTTCGGGGTTTTCTCGTATAGATGAAACAGAGGAAGCGTCCCAGGACAGCGATGATGCCGCATCCTCCGGATTCGCTCCCGCCTCCGGCTTTGCTCCGGAAAGACAGGTTTATCCTGAAGCAAGAGAGTCCGCCAGAGAGGATGTCATTACACGTGTCCGGGATCCGGATATTCCCTCTTCCATCAATTACCATGACGGCTACTATGATGTGGAGGTGCACGGGGAATTCCCGCCGTCTTCCATATTCAAGTCCAGCACCGCAGTCAGCACTGTTGACAGAGCAGATATGGATGAGATGGCGGACAATCTGGATCAGGTTCTTAAGGACTACCGTTTCAAGGCTCATGTGGCCTATGAGCCGGTGCTTGACGCAGACGGCAATCAGACCTATGACTCCGAGGGGAATCTTATCACCCAGAAGCTGTACGACTGCGGTCCTATAATTACCCGCTACTATTTGGATCTGGAGCCGGGGCAGCCTTCCGGCAAGCTGTTCAAGATCACCACCGACATCGGCCGGGCGCTTCAGGCCGGGGGCGAGATCATGATTCAGTCTCAGATCAGCGGTTCCTCTTACGTGGGCGTGGATATTCCCAACAAGAAGAGACAGACCATCACCATGAGAGAGCTTCTGGAATCACCGGAGTTTGTGAATTCCAAGGCCGCTCTCCCGGCTATTCTGGGCCGGGATGTGTCAGGCAAGCCCTTTGTCTATGACGTTGCCCAGGCTCCGCATCTCCTGATTGCCGGTACCACCGGTTCCGGTAAGTCCGTGGGTATTAACGTGATTCTGGTTTCCCTGATGATGCGTCATACTCCGGAAACCCTGCGACTGATTCTTATCGATCCGAAGCAGGTGGAATTTGCGGTTTACAAGGACGTGCCTCATCTGCTGACTCCGGTAATCACCGATATGCACAAGGCTCTCAGCGCTCTTAAGTGGGCCTGCGATGAAATGGAACGCCGTTACACCCTCCTGTCTCACTTCGAGGTGCGCAAGCTGGAGGTCTTTAATGAAAAGGTACGCCAGTGGAACAGCGAGGGCCAGCCCCGCAAGGATCCTACCTGGAATCCGCAGGACAGCATGGAGCCTGAGGCCCCGTATATTCAGCCGCTGCCCTTCATCTTTGTGGTGGTGGACGAATTTGCCGATATCATGCTCAGCCTGAAGAAGCAGAAGAGCGATTTTGAAAGCGCGATTTCCCGTATTGCGGCCAAGGCCCGCGCCGTGGGCATTCATCTTCTTTTGGCTACCCAGTCTCCCCGCAAGGAGTTCATTACCGGACAGATTAAGGCCAATCTGCCGACTCAGATCGCCTTCAAGGTAAGAAGCAACATTGAGTCGCAGCTGGTGCTGGGAGTTAAGGGAGCCGAAGGTCTTCTGGGCCGGGGTGACATGCTGGCCAAGCTTAACGGCGATACGGCGGACATCCGCCGGCTGCACGGCGCCTTTGCCTCCGATGATGAAATCAATATGTTCACCGAAGCCTGGCGGGCCAGAGGCAAGCCGGAGTACGTGGACAAGGTTACCGAGATGTTCGTGGAACAGGATGCGGACGCCGTGGATATCCCCAGCGGCGGAAACTCTTTGGAAAACGATCCCCTGTATGCCAAGATTGTGGATTTCTGCCGGGATCTCAAGCTCCGGAACAAGGGCGTAAGCATTTCGCTCATACAGCGGCAGTTCAGCATCGGCTACAACCGCGCAGCCAACTTCGTAACTGCCCTGGAGCAGAACGGAGTGGTATCTCCGGCCACCGGCGGCAACGGCTCCCGGGACATTCTGATAGACTGATGCTCTGAACGAATAAAGCACGCTCTTAAAACCCTCCGGCATAACTTCCCGGGGGGTTTTTTAATGCGTCAAGGAGTCCCGGGGCCGATCTTTTTCCGCCGCCGAGTATCCTGTTTACGGATTAGGCAGGTCTGCAGAGGTTCACAGAAATCATCTCAAAACCCAAGTTTCGCACCCGCTAATTTGAAAACGAAGAAGTCTGCAAAGCCAGTTTCCATAAGGCTTAACGGGAAAAAATCAGCGTTGCATCTCGAAAATGATTGATGTCCTGTATTCCGCGTTCAGTAAATCATAAGCGGTACCAAAAGTGCCAGATTGCCGACAAAGCCGGCCTCGGGAGACTGCCGTATATGCTTCAATTTTTGCAATACGAGGCAGTTTCATGGGGTAAAGGGGCGGAAGCCCCTTTAATCATTAAACAGGAAGCGCCGCAGGCGTCTTCCCGTCTTAATTATTATTCCTTGGAACTTCATTCTGTTCCTTCCTGCATTGATTGAGGGATGGCTATATCCGGGGCTTCCCGCAATCCCGGAAAGATGCGTCAGGGATGCGCGTAATCATCGATCATGATTAGACGGAAAAGGTTGTGTGCACGATTTTTTTGTCAAACACTGACAGCAATAGGCTTGGTGAATTTATCGTCGAAACTGCAGTTAGCAAAATAAAGGTGTTTCGCAGGGAACTTAAAAGAGAGGTGAAAGAAAGAAGCTGAGATTTTCGTGGCTCCTCCTACTGGACTTGAACC
>DFFT01000022.1:11794-16385 GCA_002372325.1 Succinivibrionaceae bacterium UBA3769
TCTACCGACTGAACTAAGGAGGAATCGCAAATCAACAGTCATGCATTTTTGGCTCCTCCTACTGGACTTGAACCAGCGACATACGGATTAACAGTCCGCCGTTCTACCGACTGAACTAAGGAGGAACTCAAAACATCACCCGGCCCGGAAGCCGGAGCTTTTGCATGGGCGTAATGATACGGATTTCAGTGCTGCTTGTCAAATAATTATTGTATTTTTCCCTGAGTCAGCCCTTTTTTGGTTGTTTTTCTGCCGTTTTTCCGGCTTCGGGGCGGATTTTGCTGATTTTTTGCCTTCTCCGGGGCCCGGATTCAGTTTTGCTGTTACAATTTCAGGAGCTGCGGGGTTCCTGTCCGGGGCTTCCGGAGCCGGAGAAAGCAGCTTTTTTTTGAGATCACAGTTTTTCGGGAGGCTTTTATGCATCAGGAAGACGGGGGCAGATCCTTCAGGCTATGTTCATCCTACAGCCCGGCCGGGGATCAGCCCGAAGCCATCAGAGTTCTTACAGCGGGCATCAAGGAGGGGAAGCCGCGTCAGGTGCTTCTGGGCGTGACCGGCTCCGGCAAAACCTTCACCATGGCCAATGTGATTCAGAATGTGCAGAAGCCCACCATCATCATGGCCCACAACAAAACTCTGGCCGCTCAGCTTTACGGAGAGATGAAGGGCTTCTTTCCGGACAATGCCGTGGAGTACTTTGTTTCCTATTACGACTATTACCAGCCTGAGGCTTATGTCCCGGCCTCCGATACCTATATCGAAAAGGATGCCGATATCAACGAGCATATCGAGCAGATGCGGCTTTCCGCCACCAAGGCTCTTCTGGAGAGACGGGACGTGATCATCGTGGCATCGGTAAGCGCCATTTACGGTTTGGGGGAGCCCCGGGAATACATGGAGATGCTGCTCAATTTGTCAGTGGGGGAGCCCATAACGCCGAAGAAGATCATGGACAGGCTTTCGGAAATGCTTTACACCCGGAATGAGCTGGATTTTCAGAGAACCGCCTTCAGAGTTCACGGCGATGTTATTGATGTCTTTCCGGCCGAGTCTGATTCCCTGGCGGTGCGCATTGAGCTTTTTGATGACGAGGTGGAAAGAATTTCCACCTTCGATCCTCTGACCGGACACCTTCATGACAATCTGCCCCGGGTTACCATCTATCCCAAAAATCAGTATGCCACCACTCAGGAGGTTATTAACCGGGCTCTCGGGGAAATCAAGACGGATCTTCAGGCCCGCTGTCAGGAGCTCCATGAGGCCGGAAAGCTGGTGGAGGAGCAGCGGCTTTACGAAAGAACCATGAATGACATTGAAATGATGCAGGAGCTGGGGTACTGCTCCGGTATTGAAAACTATACCCGTTATCTCTCCGGAAAGAAGCCCGGAGAACCTCCTCCCTGTCTCTTTGACTATCTTCCGGAGGACAGTCTGCTGATAATAGACGAGTCTCATGAGACCGTCCCGCAGATTGGCGCCATGTACAAGGGGAATCTGTCCCGGAAGCAGACCCTGGTGGATTTTGGCTTCCGGCTGCCCTCGGCTCTGGATAACCGCCCGCTCAGGTTTGAAGAATTTCAGAAGATTCAGCCGCAAACCATCTATGTTTCGGCCACCCCCCGGGATTACGAGCTGGAAGAGGCCGGGGGAGTGTCGGCAGAGCAGGTGGTGCGGCCCACGGGACTTTTGGATCCGGAAATCGAGGTACGGCCGGTGGCCAGTCAGGTGGACGACGTGATGAGCGAAATCCGTGCCTGCGCTCAGAAAAACCAGCGGGCTCTGGTTACCACCCTGACCAAGAGAATGGCGGAAAACCTGACGGAATACCTGGAGGAGCACCAGATTCGGGTACGCTATCTGCATTCCGATGTGGACACTGTGGAACGCATGGAAATCATCAGGGATCTCCGGCTGGGGAAGTTTGACGCCCTGGTGGGGATTAACCTTTTGCGGGAAGGTCTGGACATGCCTGAGGTGGCACTGGTGGCTATTCTGGATGCGGACAAGCAGGGCTTTCTGAGATCGGAAATGGCGCTTATTCAGACCATGGGAAGAGCAGCCCGCAATATTTACGGCCGGGCCATTCTCTATGCCGATACGGAAACCCCGGCCATGAAGGCAGCGATGAACGAAACCCGCCGCCGCCGTTTCAAGCAGGAAAAATTTAATAAGGAGCATCATCAGAAGCCGACACCGCTGGTGAAGCCGGTAAATGATATTCTGGACATTGCGGCTCCTTACGGGAAGGGTGCGGAGATCCCGGCGGAGCAGGGGCTTTCCGGCGACCTTAAGAAGGATCTCTCCCGAATAAAATCGGATAAGGAGATTCTGGAGCTTATGAAGGAATATGAAGGAAAGATGAAAGAGGCAGCCCGCAATCTGAAATTTGAGGAGGCGGCTCATTTCCGGGATCTGATGCGGGAGTGCGAAAACGTGATGAAAAGTCTTTGAACTCTTCCCCTGAATCGGAGTCTCCGGATCAGGACGGCTCCGGACATGTGGAAAATTTCGTGGAAATTTACTAGAATTGTCCTGCCGTTTTTCCTGCGGCTTTCTTCAAAAAAAACAGGCAGCCGTCAAGGAAGAGAAAGACGGAGCCGTTATAATGGACGGACGGATTTGCGAGACCTCATGAAGGCTCTTAAAGCTTGCCATGATCCGTTTTCAGATGACTCGTTAAACAACAAGAAGAGGCAGTTTCAGATGAATTACTGTAAATATATCCCTATCGATGTTCTGAACGGACTGGGAACCAGATGCACTCTTTTTGTTGCCGGCTGCGAGCACCACTGTCCGGGCTGCTACAATCAGTCCACCTGGAATGTTAATGCGGGGTTCCCGTTCACCGATGAGATGTGTGACCAGATCATTCAGGATCTTAATGACACCAGAATCCGCCGGCGGGGGCTTACTTTGACCGGAGGAGACCCTTTGCTGCCGGCCAACGTTCCCGCAGTTAAGGCTATCTGCGAAAGAGTGCGGCGGGAATGCTCCCTGGACAAGGACATCTGGGTTTGGACCGGATACCGCAAGGATGAGCTTACCCCGGAGCAGCTGGAGGTGGTAAACCTTATTGATGTCCTTATTGACGGCAAATTTGAGCAGGATAAAAAGGATCCCTCTTTGGAATTTCGGGGCAGCAGCAACCAGGTGATCTACCGTTTTAATCGTTCCTACGCCGCCTGGAGGAAAGCCGATCTGCCGCTGAAAAATGACTGATAGGAGTCAGGCAAAGATACCGGTTAAAAACAGGGTTCAATGCCGGGAATGCGCTTCCGGCCCGGTGTTCTCGGGCTATTTCCGTGTCTTATTATCGTTGCCGTTACCGTCCGGGACGGCTCAGACCTGAAACTCGCAGCAGGGTTATCCCCTGTCTCCATGCAGATCGAGCTAACCATACGTTGCATTATCCATCCGGCGACTCACTGCGGGAGCAATCACTTACAGCAGGGGTATGTTTTTTGCAAAATGCAATAAATTTTGCAAATACGAATTTGATGATGCCTGTTTTCTTGCAAAATGATAAAAAGCAGGATGCTCTCCTGACCAGTTCCTCGCATTATTTCCTTAATAGCGCTTCCGGACAAATATCCTTGCCGGGGAAATAAAACCGTACCAGGCCTTTATTTCAGGCGTTGCGCAGTTTTGCTTAAAAATTTTTTAATCATTTTTCGCACGATGGCACGAAGATTGCTAATACTGAAGCGTAATCAGTTAATCCCGTGTTCTTTCGTATTGAAAGACTTTGCCGGTATCTCTTTTGGATACCGGTTTTTTTTTGCGCCGTGCCAGCGGAAATTCGCATCCTGTTACTGGCAAAATCGGAAGAGCGGTATTGCGGGAACATTTCTCAGGACTTTGTGGGACAAGTCCGGAACCTTCCGATGGGAAGATCTTCTGGGAAAGTAAAGATATTGAGAGCAGGCAGAAATCCGGGCAGCCCCGCTAAGGCTATGGTGTAAACTGTTGCATTTTGCAGGAGTTTTAGAGGGGGTATTGCATATTGCAAATATTTTCTTAAAATGAGCTTTATGCTAGGTTTTCAGGACATCGGAATCACACCCGGAGCGGTTAGCGCGCAGGGGAACTGCTGCCCGCCGGTATTTGATTTCAGGCCCACGGGCAGTTTTTTTTATTCAAAAATATGTTTTTAGTCAGTTGTTGGCACGCAAATTGCTTACACAAGGACGTAATCAGTTAATCCCGTGTTCTTTCATATTGAAAGACTTTTGCCGGTGCCTTTTGGTGCCGGTTTTTTTTCCTTGCGCTTTCGGCTCCGCAACACGCTGTCTTTTTTTTCAGAGGTTCGTCATTTTTGTGCTTTTCCTGAAGCGGCAGGGCAGAAATGCTTGCTTAACTTCATTAGTTTTTCGCTGGAAATCGGAAAACAGTCAGTCTGGCCGTGCAGCAGACCTGATAAATTATGCCGGGAGGATGGAGAAGATGGCCATGGAAACGACAGTGAAGGAATTGCAGCAGCACAAAAGCTTATGACTGACAAATAAAGCGAGAACTTAAGAGAAAAGAGATTGAGGAGACAAACAGAAGAAACTATGAAAGGAAACTTGGTTGCGGGGGCCGGATTTGAACC
>DFFT01000022.1:16469-22782 GCA_002372325.1 Succinivibrionaceae bacterium UBA3769
CGAGCTACCAGACTGCTCCACCCCGCGTCTGAAAACGTGGCTATTGTAGCAAGAATTCAGGGTTTGGCAAGAAAAATTTTCAAAAAGTTGCTGCTGCCGTTTTTGAAAGCGTTTCCCTCGCTCTCCTTTCTGACCCTGTCACCTGAAAAACTCCCCGGAAAAGCTCGATTATCAGGGGATGGCATCTAATGAAGAAATGCCATCCTGACAGCGTATGCCGGTTCCCGGGAAAACTTATCTGATACGATGTCGCAGATCCAGCTGCTCATCCGGCACGTTAAGCTCGGCAAACGGCAGAGGATCATAGCCCGGCATGGCCACCTGATCGCATTTCAAAGCTATGGAGTAGTTTTGTATCTTCGTGCCTGGGATCGTGCCGGGGATTGCGCAGCATTTAATCTTAAGGAGCTCCTGAATGGCATCCGGACAGTCCGATTTGCCTATCTTGTCGTTTACCTTGTCCTGGATTTTTTTCCAGTTGTTCATATGGGCCTTTTTAAAAGCAGTCTCATTGCCGATGTAGTTCAGCAGATTATCCTTCTTGGGGATTTTATCGTTGTTGTTTTTGTCCTTAAGGTTGCATTCCTGGCCCATGCCGCAGGAGTTGATGCCGTGCTTGTCCCGATTCGAGGCATAGTCCTTCCAGATTTCTACTACGGTTTCATAAATGTCAAAGAAGGCGGTTTTCGGGTCTGTTTTGCCATCCTCGCTGTCGGCCAGGCATTTTCTTTCGCGGATTTTAGTGATAACGTTGTTGATGCGTGAAACCATATCTACGGCTGTTTCCGTCTCGTGAGGCAGGGGCGTGAAGGAGTACAGCCTGAGCCAGTAGCGGAACAGCTCCTGAATCGTGCTGTCTTTGGAAGGCTTTGTCACTCTGCCGGGGTTTTTCAGATTGTCCAGCAGCATTCTGTAGAACGCCATTTCCAGAGCGTCAAGATGAATATCAAAATGCTCCCCCGTTCGGGTATTGCGGACACTGAGATTCAGTTTTCGGTAATCTGCCCAGAGCTGAATGTCATCGGGGTTTACAGAAAGTTCGTAATTGATGGCGGAAACCGCATCGGAGTAAGCGGTCGCGGCACTGTTTCCTATCAGCAGCTTTCCTTTTTCGGAATCCTTCAGGATGTGTCCCAGCTTGATGAAGGGGATAAACGAAAGATCAATTTTGGCATCCCGGGCATCGATTTCTTCCCGATCCGCATTTAAGAGGAGCAGGGATTCCCGGGTGGGGTAGAAGAATTTGGGAGAGGATCTGTCCAGCCTTTCGTAACGGGGATCTACCAGAACATGGGTAAGCTCATCGTCATCGCGGCCCAAAATGGACATGGTGGAACCCATAAGATAGCTCATCGTCTTTCTGCCGCCGGCAATGGACGCCACGATGGCATAGCCTTCGCCGTCATCTTCGCCGCAGGGGAGCTCCATGAGATCCCGGGTGGTCTTGAAAATAAAGTCCGCTGCGCACCGCTCCTCCTCGTCTGTCCGGATGTCTTCCAGAAAGCCGCCTTTCTGATCTGAAAACACATGAATATTCTGCTCTTTCACGGTCAGAGGTTCCCAATCGTATTCCCGGCACATTTTTAAAAAGACATTTTCGTCGGGATTGTCTGACAAAAGCCCCATCAGGTTGTTTTTGCCGCGGACAGTGGTGATGACGTGGATTTCCTGAATGTCGTATCCGGTTTCCTTAAGCTTGAAGAAGGTTTCGGTAATGATTTGCGGGGTTTCTCCGGATACTGCAAGAAGGATGTACTTTTTGTCGGGATTCATAATGGTTCTCCGTTAAGATTTGTTTCATTGTGTTTATGCCAGATCTTTCATTTCCGGAAGTCCGGCTCAGATCCCGGATCTGGCTGTTCGGGATCATGGCGTCTCTGGCGTTTTTTGCCGCTAATCGGCGTCCCTGTTTCGCCGGAACAGGTTTCTGAAAATTGCGCAGTCCCTGCGCTTATGGCATTACCTGATCGCAAAGCACAAGAGATCAAGCGCTATGATGATAATGACGGCAGTCATATGTCTCTCCTTATTTTTGCGCTAAACAGCGTCATTTTTCTATGACAGGGGGTTAATCCCGGGAACCTAATGACGGTCTCCGGGATTTTCGCAGCAGCCTCCGAACTTACCTGTTCCGAGTGAACGTTACAGGTCGCGGAAGTATCCTCCAAAGGGCAGCAGGCTTTTTATGGAAGACGCCAAACTGAAAACATCTACCAGGGAAGGGAATTCCATATGAATGATTTTCCCCAATATGATTTCCGATTCCGAGAACAGCACCCTTGATTCGATTTCCGGTTCCGAGATTCCGTAAAGTCCGAACAGCTTGTACTGAGAATAGACAGTGGTTTCGTTTCTTTGGATAAACTCAGACAGTGCCCAACTGGAATTCACAGACCATTCCACTCTCTGGACGCCGTATGCGGCGAGCACGAAGGCCCCAATGATGCAGTTTGCAAGAATCATGGGGATAGTCTCGCTGATATTGACGAAAAGGAGTAACAGCTTCCACATCAGAAAATAACAGAATACTCCGCCGATAACGCTCAAAACTGTTTTTCTCAGATCAACGTGCAGTTCCATAGCGAGCTCCTTCTAAGTTCTCTCC
Source organism: Succinivibrionaceae bacterium UBA3769 (assembly GCA_002372325.1). Classification (GTDB taxonomy): domain Bacteria; phylum Pseudomonadota; class Gammaproteobacteria; order Enterobacterales; family Succinivibrionaceae; genus Succinimonas. The sequence goes on from DFFT01000022.1 coordinate 19,075, forward strand.
GGGCCAGAATGTTCCGGTTTCTGAATATCATTATGCGCCGAAAGAACCAGGGTAAAATTTTTGGTCATGGCTGAAAAAATAACCAGGGGCAGGAGAACAGGGCGTCATCCCGGGAACCTAAGGACGGTCTCCGGGATTTTCGTTGCGGCCTCCGGACTCACATGTTTCGGATGAACGTGTCGGGGAGGCATCCTCCAAAGGGCAGCAGGCTTTTCAGGGAAGACGCCAAATTAAGAACCTTTCTCAGGGGGAAATTATCCGGATAGAAGATTTCCCTTGATTCGATTTGCGGTTCTGAGATCCCGTATAGTCCGAACAGCTTGTACTGAGCATAGACAGTGGCTTCGCTTCTCAGAATACAGCCAAACAGCGACCAGCTGGAATAATATACAGGCCATTCCACTCTCTGGACGCCGTATGCGGCGAGCACGAAGGCCCCAATGATGCAGTTTGCAAGAATCATGGGGATAGTCTCGCTGATATTGACGAAAAGGAGTAACAGCTTCCACAGCAGAAAATAACAGAATACTCCGCCGATAACGCTCAAAACGGTTTTTCTCAGATCAACGTGCAGTTCCATAGCGAGCTCCTTCTAAGTTCTCTCCGGGCCAGAATGTTCCGGTTTCTGAATATCATTATGCGCCGAAAGATCCATGGCGAAATTTTGGGTCATGGCTGAAAAAAACAGGAAGCAGGAGCTCAGGGCGTCATCCCGGGAACCTAAGGACGGTCTCCGGGATTTTCGCCGCATCCTTCGGACTCACTTGCTCCGAGTGAACGTTAGGTTTGGAAGGCATCCGCCAAAGGGCAGCATGCTTTTCATGGAAAACACCAAATTGAGAAATTCTCTCACGGGGAAATTATCCAAATAGACGATGTTCCTTGATGCGATTTCCGGTTCAGAGATCCCGTAAATTCCGAACAGCTTGTACTGATAATAGACGGTGGTTTCGCTTCTCATGATAAAGCCAAACACCGACCAGCTGGAATCCACAGACCATTCCACTCTCTGGACGCCGTATGCGGCGAGCACGAAGGCCCCGATGATGCAGCTTGCAAGAATCATGAGGAAAGCTTCGCCGACACTGAAGAAAAGGAACAAGAGCTTCCACAGAAGAAGATAACAGAATACTCCGCCGATAACGCTTAAAACGGTTTTTCTTAAATCAACGTGCAGTTCCATAGCAAGCTCCTCTAAGTTCTGTCCGGGCCAAAATGTTACGGTTTCTGAATATCATTATGCTCCGAAAGATCCATGGCGAAAATTTGGGTCATGACCGAAAAATGAACCAGGAAGCAGGAGTTCAGGGTGTCATTCCGGGAACCTAAAGACGGTCTCCGGGACTCTGGCTGCCGCTTCCGAGCTCGCCTGTTCCGGGCTCACCTGTCCCGCTTGAACGTTGCGGGAGGGAGCATTCCTCCAAAGGGCAGCATGCTTTTTAAGGAATACGCCACTCTGGCAACCTCTTTCAGGGGGACATTTTTAAAATAGAAAACTTCGGTTGATTCGATTTGCGGTTCTGAAATTCCGTATATTCCGAACAGCTTGTACTGAGAATAGACTGTTGTGGTGGTTTTAAAGGCAATGCCAAACAGCGACCAGCTGGAATCTACAGACCATTCCACTCTCTGGACGCCGTATGCGGCGAGAACGAAGGCCCCGATGATGCAGCTTACAAGAATCATGAGAAAAGCCTCGCTGACACCGAATAAAATGAACATCAGCTTCCACAGCAGAAGATAACAAAAAATTCCGCCGGTTACGCTTAAAACGGTTTTTATCAAATCAACGTGCAGTTCCATAGCGAGCTCCTTCTCAAGTTCTGTCCGGGGGCAAAATGTTCCGGTTTCTGAATGTCATTATGCGCTGAAAAAAACATGGCGAAATTTTGGGTCATGGCCGAAAAAAGAATCAGGAGCAGGAGAACGTCAGGGATGCAGAGGTTCCCGTTATCAGAGCTGTCCATCCCTGCTCTTAGCTGGTGCTTAAAAGCTGCTGCGGCCTCCGAATCGGGAAGGAAGGGCAGGAGGAATACACGGCTTCCATTTTCAAGTACTCTTTTTCTGACAGTCCGGGAAGTCATTCTGACACCCTGAGAATTTTCTTTGACATCCGGGAAGAGGCTTTAAGAGATCAGGGAAGTTCTCATCATTCTGGCAGTCTCGGCAGGGAGCGCCACCCGCATTTCCCCAATCAAAGTATGAACTAAAATGAACACTCCCCGCGGGGCGGCGTTTTGCCCATGCCGGAGGCGTATCCGTCAAGCTGCCGTATATACCCATCCACCTGTTCAGGCCTCAGGAGGCAGCCATACGCCTCAATTTTTGCAGCGCGAGGCAGTATCAGGTAAAGGGGCGGAGCCCCTTTAGTTATTAACCGGGAAGCGCCGGAGGCGTCTTCCTTCTTAGTTATTATTCCTTGGGACTTTAACCTTTGTTTTTGCCGGTATTGATTGCATGGGGTTGCTTTTCCATCCTGAGGCCTGTCGCGATCCGGCGGGGCGGAGGAAAGATAACGAGAGAAAGGAAGGAAAAGCAGGAGGAATGAAAAGCGGAAGGAAAGCGGCGGGGAATCCCGCTGAACAATCGGAAATCGGCCGGAATACCCTCAAAATGCTCTCAAAACGTTATTTGGATCTCCGGCAGCTCATTTTTGCGGGCTGACACCATAAAAGACCCCGGTTTTCCGGAGTTTTTGTATAAAAAATAGCCAAAGTGATTAAAAAATAACCAAAAATCATAATATCTTGCACACCAAACATAATAATTGTTTACGTTCCCGAATAATTGCTGTTAGAATAGCGCCGTTCCCGCAAAGGCGAACACATTATTCGAAAGCCAAAGATTTGCACGAAACGTTTATTGTCAGTTAGAAAGGTAAGATTTATGAAGATTAGCAGCGGTGTTTTGCCTCTTTTGATCGGCTCCTACGCCAAACGGTACGGAGTTGAACTTATGATGTACGGTCACACGGCCTACACAAACGGAAAACAGATCACTATCCCCAGACTGGACTTAAGCGACAGCGCCGGCCAGGAAATGGCCTACGGCTACGTTGCCCATGAGTGCGGACATCTGGTGTTCACCGATTTCGGCTGCTTTAAGGATTTGCGGCAGGACTCCGCTGATTTCGGGATGTTTAATGCCCTGGAGGATGCCCGGGTAAATTTCCTGCAAACCCGCTCCTGGCCGGGACTCCTTAAGACCTTTAATTTTCAGTATGACACCCTGAAGCGGGAATCCTGCGAGTTTTTAAGACAGCTCCGGGATGCCGGGGATCTCACCACGCTTCTGATTCTCTATTGCAACTACCGTTCCCACTGGGAAGCCGGATTTACCGGCCGGGGCGTCCGTCATCTCCTCAGATTTTCCCACGTGGCTCTCCTGTCCCTGCTTCCGGAAGCCGTTATCGGGATGCTGAATCACATCATTTACCGGGTGGCATTCCGGCAGACATCTGATGATGTGATGCAGGTGGCGGCAGCGGCGCTGGAGTTTATCCGGAAGTATATTCGCAAGAACAATGCCGAGTATGACCGGGCCGTGAAGAAACATGAGGCTCAGCCGTCCCCCGCCGAGGCGGAGGAGGATCTGTTTTCGGAGCAGAGCAGCATGCCCCGGAGCCGCAAGGTGAGCTTTGAGCGGATCTTCAAGGATATGGACTTTCCCAAGGATCTCCTTAAGAGACTTTCGGATGACTTCACTGAA
>DFFT01000162.1:0-24434 GCA_002372325.1 Succinivibrionaceae bacterium UBA3769
CCTTGGTGCTTTGGGGATTCTTGTGCTCCCAGACGGGCACCTTTATCCCGGGGCGTCCGCCGTTTCCGGTTTCTCAGTTTACTTTCCAATGGCCATAGCGTCTGCCGCCAACCCGCTCTATCCGGCCGGTCTCTTTTAACGTCTTGATGTATTTTTGTACTGTACGGCGAGACATGCCTAAACGCTCTCCCAGCTCCTCCTGTGATATTTCAGGATGTTTTTTAAATGTTTTAATGACCCTAAGAGCCATCTCATCTTCGAAAGCGCCGTCTTTATCGCCCCTGTATTCAGCGGTTTTCCGGGGCTTTGGCGTTTTGCTGCCGGCGTTAAGTTCCAGGTTTTTCAAATACTCAGGCTGGATCGGAATCGTCACGCACACCGCCTTTCTGTCATCATCAGTCTCAAAGACTGCCCGGGGAGAGCCGTTCTTTTCCAGTCCCTCCTGAATTGCAGGAATGCCGGTGCATCTTCCTTCTGTAAGATCAAGTTCCTTAAGAAATTCCCCCAGCCGCCTGTTCCGGTACATTCTTGTTTTGAAGCGTTCTCCCTTTTCGACGACTTTGATTGGGACAGAGCGATCAATGCCGGGATAACTGATAATTCTTATGCAGTCAGGCTCGATTTCCACCTGAACCGGTTCATAGCACATGTAATCCCGGTGATAAAACGCATTAACGATGGCTTCCTCCAGCACCTCATAAGGATAGCTGAGAAAACGGTTTGCCTCCATCTTGTCCGAAACCTTCTGCACGTATACCGCGATGGCGATATCCTGTAATTTTTCCATTGTCCGGCGGATGATTTGAGGAACAGTTCCTTTGATAGGCGGTATTTCCACAAAATTCTTCGGATCCCTGATGCTCCCGTTCGGGAAGCGGGTTATTTCCACCTGCATATACGGGAAAAACTTATCCGGATAGTCGCAGAACATCATGAGGGCCACGTTTTTAATGCGCTGTCTTTCCGGCGGGCCTTCCAGAAGCTCCATCTGCGCAAGGACTTCTTTCACTCCCAGTTTTCCGATCTGTTTTGCGAGTTTGCTCCCGGTCGCTTTCAGATGGGCTTCGAGCAGAACAGGCGAGATATCCTCTATGGTGGCTTTGGTATTTCCCTGAACGTCAAATTCCAGTTCCATTTATATCCTCTCTCATAAGTCAGCCGGACATTGTATCCGGGATTATCTCCCTCTTGTTTACTGCTGACATATCAGCGCTGCCCTGTATGAAAATGTTACCATGAATTCATCATGTTTGCGGGGGCGTTTCCTTCATTTCCCTTTCCAAAGCGCCTTTTTCAGCAGAGCTTTGGTGCTTTGGAATTCCGGAAAAGCTGCCGCCGGTATTTGAGGATCTGCCGTTAACGAACTTCTTTCGAATCTGCAAAAAAATAACTCTGTCACACATCACTAAACCATTCATTGCAGACATAGCTTGATTGTATTACAATGTATTGCAAATGAGAATGAGCCTTAATAAGGAGACGATATGACATTATCTCTAAGACTGAGCGAAACAGATACAGACATCATCAAAGCCTATGCGAAAATGCAGGGAACGACTGTTTCAGAACTGATTCGCAGAATTGTCATGGATCATATAGAAGAAAAATTTGACCTGAAAGAATACGAAAAGGCCTATGCCGAATATAAGAAAGATCCCGAAACTTTTACTCTTGACGATGTTATTAAGGAATTGGATCTGGCATGAGCGTGTATACAGTTCTTTTAACTAAAAAAGCCAAAAAGCAGTTATCGAAATTAGACAAAAGCACAGCCAAACTGATCGCTGCCTGGCTGAAGAAAAATCTGGACGGGTGCGAAAATCCCGGGATTCATGGCAAGCCTTTGGTAACAAATAAGGCAGGCCAATGGAGGTATCGGGTTGGCGATTATCGGATACTTGCGGAAATCAAGGATGAAGAAATTATAATCCTGGTTTTGCAGGTAAGGCACAGAAGAGAGATATATCAATAAATCAGTGGAATTACACTGCCATCCCCGCCTCAGGTTTAGAATTTTTCTCTTTGAATGGCAATCCCGGGATATCTGGGAAACTTACGAAAAACGCAGCCTCCGTAACTTTCCAGCCTTCACACCGAAATAAAAAAGGAGTCCGAAGACTCCTTTTCACTTCTTAAGGCTAAGCCCTTAAGGTGCGTTAAGCTCTATTTCGCCGAGGTGCTGATGGTTCTCACCTGTCTCTCGGTGCGGCTGTACTTATCGTTTTCCACGGAGTTAGAGAAGGATTCCTGCTCCAGATAACCGTCAGCTTCGGTGGCATCGGCAACAGAGGTGTTTCCGGACACCATGACGAAGTGAACGATAAAGGAGAGTACCAGGCCTACCAGGAAGCCGATAATGCCGGCAGAGGTCCAGTCGCTGTTCTCCATCAGGAACTTCGCGCCCGGAACGCAGAGCGCGGAGGCGGCTACTGACCAGATACCGGCGGAGGTGAACATTCTGCCCCAGTCGGTGGGGAGATTGCCTACCAGCTTTCCGGTCTGACCGTTCACAGCGAAGATGAAGTCCTTGCCGTCCCACTTGTTCCGAATGATCCATACCGGGAACATGGCGTACTTGATGGATCTGTCCGAGAAATCCACATGGGAATCAATCACATCAACCTTATCATAGCCCTTAACTGACTTATCGATAATGGTCTTAACGAAGGTCTCCCGCATGCGCTTCTCAAAACGCGGATAGCTTTCCTCCACGCCTACATCGTATTTGGTGGCGGAAAATCCGGAAACATACGCGGTCTTGAAGGCCAGAGCTTCCTTGGTATTGAAGGGCTCGATGGAATCCATGAGATCATCGTCCATTTCCTTGGAGGCATCGGCGGGAAGATCATTGAACTCCATGTGGCTCTTGCGGTAAACGTCGTAGTGCTCATGTTCGGTGATTTCCTGATCGCCGTTCCTTCTTCTGGTGATCTTCTGGCAGTCGAGATTAACATCGCCGTCGGCCTTGCAGCTCAGGAGCCAGAAGGGCACGTAGATGCCCTGGATCTCCTTCTTGCGGGCTTCGGCATTGAAGCTCCGGGGCACAAAATGCTTGGTGGCAATGTGCTTTGAGTAAGCCTCCTGCACCTTCTTCTGATCAAACTTGAACGGAATAATGATGTCAGGCTGGGCATCGGAGATCTTGCCGGAAAGGACAATGGGACTGTCGCAGAAAGGGCACTTTTCAGAAATGGAGGTCAGAGCCGGGGTGATTTCACCGCCGCAGGAATTACAGACGTAGGTTTCCTGCTGGCCCTCCTGGATCATTTCCCCGGTTTCGGGATCAGTGTCCATGCGGGTGGCGCCGTTCTTGATGTCGATATTGCTCTCAGCCAGCTTCTGCGCTGCCATGGCGTCATACTCCTCCTGGGAGATGACGGAATCGCAGAAGGGGCACTTCAGCATCTGAGTCTTGATATCGAACTCGTAGGTGCCGCCGCAGGGGCATTTGTAGCGTTCTGAATTGCTGGTCATTGCTTGATTCAGTCCTTAAAACTTGTGACCGCACTGCGGGCAGAACTTAGGGGTAGGGCCCTCGTACTTGGCGCCGCATTCAGGGCAGGCGCCGCCGGCCTGGGGCTTCTGCTGACCGCAGTTCATGCAGAACTTGCCGGTGTTCTGGGTGCCGCAGGCGCAGGTCCAGCTGCCCTGAGGCTCAGGCTTCTGCTGACCGCAGTTCATGCAGAACTTTCCGGTGTTCTGAGTGCCGCAGGCGCAGGTCCAGCCGCCCTGAGGAGCCTGAGGCTGCTGCATTTGCGGTTGCTGAGGCTGCTGCTGTTGCATGGCGAACAGGTTGGCTGCATTGATGCCGCCGGCGCCCTGAGCCATGCCCATGCCCATAAAGCCGTTCATGGCGCCGTTGGCGTTGCCGGCAGCGGTTACCATGGCATCAGCCTGAGCTCTGGCCATCTGAGCAGCCGCCATGCCAGGGGTGGCGTATGCGGCAGCTTTCTGGATTTCCTTGAGCATCTTCTGATCTTCTTCAGGCATGCTTACGGAGTTGAGAGCAATGGAGAATACTTCGATGCCGCGTCTTGACCACTTGTCATTCAGCACCTTGTTCATGCTGTCGCAGAGTTCGTCCACGTGCTGCGGCAGGGCATAAGGTCTGATGCTGAGGTCGGAAAGAGCGCCCAGAGCCCGGTTAAGGCCGCCTACGAATTCCTGCTTCAGAGTGGGGACGATGGTATCGCGCTCGTAAACATCAGGCACGTTGCCGCCCAGCTGCTTGTAGAAGGAAACCGGATCGGTGATCTTGAAGGTGAACATGCCGTTGCAGCGCACTGACACGTCCATATCAATGTTCATTCTCTGATCCACAATGCGGAACGGAATCGGGGTGGCGGTGCCGAACTTGTTGTCGATGATTTCCTTGACATTGAAGTAGTAAACTCTCTGATCGGAGCCCTGAACGCCGCCCTGCTGGAAACGCTGCCAGGCAGTGCCCATAACGCTCTTGAGCTTGTCCATGTTGAGCTTGCCGCTGAAAATGGAAGGCTCGCCGCCCTTGTCATAGGTGAATTTGCCGGGCTCGGCGGCTACTTCCATGACGATGCCGTTATCAACTACAATGGCGCACTGACCGTCGGCCACCACAATGCCGGAACCGTTGGAAATAACATTGTCGCTGCCACCGGTATTTGAGGATCTGCCGTTAACGACCTTCTGTCCCTTAACCATCAGGGTATCATTATCCAGGGCATCGCAGGTGAAGAATTCCTTCCACTGATCGGCGAGGGTTCCTCCCATGGCTCCAAGAGCGGCTTTGATTAATCCCATTATGTTTCTCCATAAAAAAAGTCAGAAAAAAACACCGGAGAGATTTTTTTGCCGAGGCTGAGAAAGCTTCCAGTGACAGAAGAATGCAGCCCGGATACACCTCCCCGCAATTATGGGACAATATATAAAAATGCAGGGCTTATGTGGGGATTAATTCCCGAATAATGGGAGCGGATCACGAAATTGAAGGTAATTTCTGTAAAAAAACTAGAAATTTGTATATAGCACGGCGACATCCCGGGGGTTCCTGCCGGAAGTTCCGGAAAAGATCCCAGGGTATTCCGCAAAAAGGAACCCGGGATCTTTGAGCAGAATAATGAAGACAGGTCTTAAGGCAGACCCCGGTGCAGGTCAGGAAAAACGCCGGAGCGGCCGGCTGTTATTTTGCTGTCTCCGGAGGGGCCTGGTTTTCCCGGAGCTTCTTCCGGGAGAGCTCCCGGAGGACTGGGAGATCCCGCTCCTTTATCTTGCCGTTGCTTACAAAATAAAGAAGCCCGCCGCTTTCCAGAACCAGGGCAATGTCCACGGTTTCATATTTGTCCGAAACCTGGCATTCCCCGATCCGGGCTTCTCCCTGAGGGGTTTTCCGGAGATCGATGATGGCGGTTTTGCAGCCCAGCTTTTTGTATTCCTCCAGAGCGTAGTCGTTAAGGGTTTTGTCCGGCATTTTCAGGAGGAGCGCCCGGGTGTGGCCGCCGCTTTTGCCGTGGATAAACTCCACAGCCGCCGGCGCCTCAGGAGTCCCGGCGATAAACTTTTCCGCATAGCCCGGCGGGATGACGACGGCGCCGGAACGGTTCTGTGCGGCAGATCCCGGCACCGGGGCCAGAACAAATGTCAGAGCCAGTGCTGCCAGAGTTTTGGTCGGTAACTGAAATTTCATAAGCTCCCCCATAACAAACTGAGCTGTCTCCAGCCGTACTCCTGATATCCGTGCCCGGAAGCAGGATAACGAAAACGGCGGTCAGGAGACTCCGCTTCATTATACACAGGTTTTTGGGAGGATGAGACGGCCGGGAATCGTCGCATGACCTGTATCTCTCTTGCCAGGCCTTATAAATCAAGCTTTCCTGGGGTGATTACGATTCATGAGAGCCGCCGTCCCCGGGCCTTGGAGCTTGCAGCCATCAGCAGTTTTCCCAGAAAGTCATCAATGCCGGGTTATCAGCGCCGCAAAACCGCTCTTCATGGCCGCAGTTCATGTTGATAATTATGGTAAACCCATATAACATTTGACTTGCAGTTTTATCAAATCACAGACATCATTTGCGAGCCGGCAGTGAATATAATGCTGTCAAAAAATATCAGACATATCGGAATAAAGGATTCACTATGAGCGAAGAGAAAGTTGCCTTGTTAAGCATTCCATATGGCGAAGTTGTTTATGAAACCTTTCGTGAATTAGGCAGGGCCTTTGTCGATAAAAGCTCGGTAATCAATGCGCTGGATGATGCAGATACCCCTCTTTACCCGATTTTGCTCCGCCCGAGACGTTTTGGCAAAAGCACCTTTATCCAGATGCTGAAATGCTTCTATGACCTGTCATACAAGGACAGATATGAGGAACTCTTTTCCGGAACGGATATCTATAGGGAGAATCTTCCCAGCCATAACACCTACCATGTTATAAATTTTGATTTTTCCAAAGTCAGTACCCAAAGCGTCTCTGCCATGCTGAACAGCTTTTTTTCTGCGGTGGCAAATGGTATCAAAAATTTCAAAAGAAGATATCCTGATTTTGCTTTTGATTATCAGGATCTTGATAAATCAGACTCTGTCACCCTATTCAACAATTTTGCATCAGCTTACTCTGATTACGTTCTGACGCTTCCAAGTCCTGATAACTCTAAAAACAAAAAACGCGGCAGACTTTATGTAATGATTGATGAATATGATAATTTCGCCAATCAGATCCTTTCACAGGACTTAGCGCTGTTTCTTTCCATTACCGGAGACAAAGGTTTTCTGAAAGCATTTTATGCGGCCATAAAATCAGCGGCGTCAGAAGCGGACTGCATAGCAAAAACCTTTATTACCGGCGTGTCATCAGTATCTTTGGATTCTCTTACTTCCGGATTCAATATTGCGCTTAATGTTACATCAGACGCATGTTTTAACGAATATGCCGGCTTTACTGAAGCGGAGCTTGCTAAATTGATACCCCATCTGGTAGATATCAAACAGCTGGGAGTCAGCGCGGAAGAAATTGTTGCCCGCATGAAACCAGTGTACGATGGTTACTGCTTCAGTCAGGAAGCAAAACACACGGTGTTTAATTCATCCATGTGTTTGTACTATTTGAGAACAGTTCGAAAAAAATGCAAATTTCTTCCTCCGGAAGATTATCTGGATCCGGCTTCAGACCATGACGGTTCTAAGCTTCAGCAGCTGTTCGGCATTGCCGAAGAAGGTCTTGCTGATGAAATTATTGATACATATCTGAGCGGAGACAGATTTTTACTGAAGGAACTTGCTGAAAATATCAATCTGAACGAAGACGCCAGGTATAACCGCATACAGCTTTTGTCCATGCTTTACTACCTTGGCTATCTCACAGTTGATACCAATCCGACGTCTAATGACAGACTGGCGCTTAAAATTCCGAATCTTTTTATGTCAAAGCTGTTTGCTCAGTGCACCGCTGATACGCGACTAAGACCTAGCAAGGTGTTTACAGATTCAGTTCTGGACATATCGGCGTTACATGATATTAAGGATGATATCTCATCGTTTGCTGCATCCTGCACGGAATTCCTGAGCGGAATTTTTACCAACCAGGTACTGACGCATATGAGCGAAATGGCTCTTAATCTGACGCTTTACACTAAACTTGATTCCATGCGGGGAATTTTTGCCGAGATGCAGAAGTCCCTCAGGGTGGTCGGAGACGGCGAGAAATTTGCTGATTTGGTGATAACTGTAAATGCAGATAAGGATAATGAGTGCATTTACCTTATTGAGCTTAAGTATGCCGCTAAGAACGAAGCCACAGAAGCCAGAATTCGGACTTTGACCAATGAAGCCAGAGATCAGGTTCTTAAGTACAAGTCAGCCCTGGAGTTCCGGGGGAAACAGGTCAAGGCCTACGCCATGGTCTTTGCCGGATCTGACTGCAAGATCTGCGAAATGCAGAAGTAAGGGAGTGCAGGTCAGTGGCGGCGGAAATGCCGACAGTTCCTGTCCGGGCACGGTCAGCTATCCTTTGTCCATAATTTCCAGGAAACCAATGAAAAGCTCTCAGAGGATGCGGTTATAAGCTCCGGCGGAGGACAAATGCTAGAAGGCTTCCCGGCTGACAGGGCGGCTGCGAGATACCAGATGTCATCGCAAAGGAGGACTTTTCCGGAAAATGCCCGCATTTCTTTTCCCGCCACGGAAAGCCGACCCGAACCCGGGATCACCCGGGTTTTCTCAAAATCCTGAATCCCGGCTCCAGTGAGCTTTCCGGCCGCCTCCCGGAGCGTCCAGAGCTCAAAGAACCGTTCCGTCATGACGGAGGGAGTCTCCGCCTCCTTGAGGTAATTTTGCTCCTCCGGAGAGTAAAAGCGTTTGGAAATGCCATCAAGATTCCGCCCCGCAGTAACCCTTTCCGCATCCACCCCCAAAGGACAGTCAGCGATTCCCAGAAAAACCAGATTTCCGGAATGAGCAAAGCTGAAGCAGGGGAGTGAGGGATCCCGGAAGTTCGGCTTTCCCAGAGGTTCCGTCACGATTTCCGGAAGATCCGGCAGGGGCTCTTTAAGAGTTTTTTCAAACTCCTCCCGGGAAAGAGCACCCTTTTTTTGAAATTCCGGCGAAGAGAAGATCCTTAGTCCCCGCCGCAGGGTCAGGATGGCCGCGTTGTGGGCATCCTCGTGCCGCGGACGGCGGAGATCTCCGGAAGTCTCCCCGCCGCTAGGAATTAAGGACAGAAGAAACAGCGTCCGGGGGGAATTGCCGGCAGGGAAAGCCGGAGAAGGCAGGGGAGCTTCGGTCATATTTTTTCCTGTAGTAATCGCGCGCAGGACAGTTATAACTGAGATTGCCTTAAATCGGCAAGCTGCGTTTTAAGGAAGTTCCGGCTTCTTGAACAAATCATCACAGATTGAGTTCAGGGATGTTTCTGATATGAGAGCGGAAACTGATCAGTTTACTAAGGACAGATGTCAGTTACACAGCAGTAATCAGACAGGTTTTTGTTCTGAATATGATGGTGTACAGTATTTCAGTTTCATGCCCATTCCGGTAGTAATCCTGAGCATGGCAGCATCTTCGGCTGTCTACGGCGCGGGCTTCTGCGGAACAGCCACTTTGTGAGGGAGCTGCCGGCGGTTTCTTTGTCTGGATCCGGTGTCGCAGCTGACGCATGCTGCATCCGGGGAGCAAGGCGTATTCATTGTGGATGTTACCGGGAGCCTGTCCTGACAGATCTTTACGAAACTTTTATGCAGGAAGGCCTTGAGCATGACTTAAGCGGCATATCGCCTTCCAGCGCCTGCTGACTCAATGATTTACCGGTAATTATGAGGGAACTCCCGGCCGGTGTTTTTCCATTGCTGAGCGTGTGAGAGTTTGAGGACATCTGCAGGCCTGACAACTTGTCAGCAGGCATCGATAACCCCGGTATTTCGAGCCCTGGAGCTTCGTAATAAGGTCTTTTCGCAAGGATGAGATCAATACCTGGAGATCGGCGCATGAGAAGAAGGTTCTCGTTATGCTTTATGCGTTCCCATTAGGTTCCTCTAAAGCGTCCGGGGTTCCCTGATAGCTTATGACATCCTCGCCATCGCTCTGCCGAGAAGATTAAGCCGTCTTGTCAGCATTAAAGCTGCTTGGGCTTTTTAACCTTCTCTCATCTCTGCGGAGCTCTTTCCCTTCATTCCCTTTCGCAATTTCTGAAGGTAGCTTCAGTTGCAACATGAAGCGGCAGGGCAAGGATTCAGTCATTATTCCGGCAATGATACGGTTAGAATTTCATTAAGCTTGCAGTCGGGAGTAAGACCTGGGTCATATGCTGTCCTGCGGCTGTTAAATCTGGCTGTCTTCTTAGGCCACTCCTATTTGCCCGAAATTAATGCCGGCACGCCGCCCCGCGCTTTTCGCCTTTGAAAGTCAGAGTTCAGGATGCTCTCTTTGTCTGGATTTCTCCGGAAAATATGGAAATTCCCGCCCATCTGACCATCTCCGGTGCTTTTCCGGGGGGTTTGCGGATGCTTTAAGGGAGGCTCCGGGCTTAAAATTGCCACATTTTAAAATCCCTCCTGTCATGGCGAGGGCAGGGCGGCAATGGTGTATAATAGACGGAAAATGCTCTGCGAATCCTCATAGCGGAGTCAGCAAATAACAGAAAACGCGGAATAACAGAGAACAGCGGAGGCTTAACAAATGTATATGCCAGATATGTCCGGTATTGCTTATCCGGAGCCGGAACCTGAACTTTCCGAAGCAGAAAAGAAGTCCCTTCAGGATCAGATCGCCCTGAAGCTTCGGGAGCGTAACGCCGTTCTCATTGCCCACTATTACACCGCCCCCGAGGTGCAGGAGCTGGCGGATAAGACCGGCGGCTTTATCGGAGACTCCCTGGAAATGGCCCGCTGGGGCAAGAACGCTCCGGCGGAGACCCTGCTGGTGGCCGGAGTGCGCTTTATGGGGGAGACCGCTAAAATTCTTTCCCCCGAAAAGACCGTCCTCATGCCGGATCTCGGAGCGGAGTGCTCTCTGGATCTGGGCTGTCCGGCTCCCGAGTTTCAGAAGCTCCGGGAAGAAGAGCCGGATCGCGTTGCCGTGGTGTATGCCAATACCTCCGCTGCGGTGAAGGCTCTTTCCGACTATGTGGCCACCAGCTCCTGCGCCATTGACCTTATTCATTACCTGGATCTTCAGGGCAAAAAGATTCTCTGGGCCCCGGATCGCCATCTGGGAGCCTACGTGGCTCAGGAAACCGGAGCGGATATGCTGAGATGGCAGGCCCATTGCGTGGTGCATGATTCCTTCAAGGAGGATGCCCTCCGGGATCTCAAGGCCGAGCATCCCGATGCCGCCGTGATGGTGCATCCGGAGGCTCCGGCTGCGGTAACAGCCATGGCTGATTTTGCCGGCTCCACCTCCCAGATCCTGAACAAGGTGCGGGAAATGGATCGCAAGGAGTTCATCATCGCCACGGAAACCGGCATTTTCTACAAGATATCCCAGGCCTGTCCTGACAAGGTTCTGATTCCGGCTCCTACCGGCGGACACGGCGCTACCTGCCAGAGCTGCGCGCACTGCCCCTGGATGCGGATGAGCGCGCTGCCGAAGCTTTTAGCCGCTCTGGAAAGCTCTCAGGGACACAATATCGAGGTGCCCGAGAATATCCGCAAGAAGGCCCTTTTGCCGGTGCAGCGCATGCTGGACTTTAATCAGGCCCTGAAAAAGCACGGCTCCGTGGAGGAGATGGTACGGGCCGGCGTCCGGATCTGACGGTCGCCCCGGAGGAACGATTGCGAAGAGAGTCCCGGAAACACCGGGATTTTTGGTTTTTCTGCCGGGAGCGGTTTTAAGACCACAGGGGACAGGATCCTGTTTTGTCCGCTCCCGTTTCCGCATTTTCGGGCTGACAGTTTTTTGCTATTGATTCGGAAAAGATTTTTTTACGATTTCTCAAACTAACAAATAAAGGAGAGTCTCAGACAGAACAAGTATGAACGGTTTATTGCTTCTGACCATAGCCCTGGCGTATTTTGCGGCCGGCTATGCTTTTTACGGCGGATATCTGAACCGTCTTTTCGGGATCGACGATCGGAGATCCACGCCGTCCGAAACCAAAAATGACGGAGTGGATTACGTGCCCACCAGCAGCTTCGTGCTGTTCGGGCATCACTTTTCCTCCATTGCCGGCGCCGGCCCTATTGTAGGGCCTATTGCCGCTGCCTACTTTGGCTGGCTGCCCGCGCTCCTGTGGATCCTTCTGGGCTGCGTCTTTATCGGCGCGGTGCATGATTTTGCTTCCCTGTTTCTTTCGGTAAGACACGGCGGCCGCTCCATCGGCTATGTTATCGAACGGCTTATGGGCTATGCCGGACGCCAGATGTTTCTGATTTTCTGCTGGGTGTCCCTGATTCTGGTGGTGGCGATTTTCGGACTCATGGTGGCCGGAACCTTCGTGAAGACCCCGGCCGTGGCCACCGCCTCGGTTATTTTCATTCTCATGGCTCCGGTGTTCGGCTACGTCTCCCGGAATGTGTGCGGTCTTAAATTGGCCTCGCTGATTTTTGTGCCCCTGTCATTCCTGACGGTCTGGTTCTCCGGCATGATTCCCATTGATCTGGTATCCCTGTTCATCGAAAGGGGCATGGATGCGGAAGCTGCCAAAAGCGCCGCTCTCTGGAGCTGGATGGGAGTTCTGGGCGTCTATGTGATGCTGGCTTCGGTGATTTCGGTAAAATGGCTGCTCCAGCCCCGGGACTATCTGAGCTCCTTCCTGCTTTATGCCATGATTCTGGGCGGTGTTCTGGGCATCTGCTGCTATGCTCCGGATCTCAAGTTCCCGGTCTTCACCGGTTACAACGTTCCCATCGGAAACGGCCAGCCCACTGACATGATCCCCGCGCTCTTTATTCTGGTGGCCTGCGGCGCCTGCTCCGGCTTCCACTCGCTGGTAGCCTCCGGCACCACCTCCAAGCAGATCCGCCGGGAAAGCCACATCCGGACCATCGGCTACGGCGGCATGATTGTGGAGGGCATTCTGGGCGTTATGAGCCTGATTTCCGTGGCCTACCTCAGCCAGGCTGATTTTGCGGAAATTGCGGCAAATCCGGTTCATGCCTTTGCCTCCGGCATCGGTGTCTTTATGTCAAAGATGGGGCTTTCCGGCACTCTGGCGTCCAATTTTATCAGCCTGGCCATTTCGGCCTTTATGCTGACCACGCTGGATACCGCCACCAGACTGACCCGTTTTGTCTGGCAGGAGCTGTTCACGCCCTCCTGGGAAACCCGGGAAAAGATGCAGAACGAAGGCATTACCGCGAAGAAGAGCCCGGTTCTGAGCTTCATTACCAATATCTGGGTTGCCTCCATACTGGCAGTGTTTTTGGCTGGTCTTATGGCTTCCACCGGAAGCGCCAATTCCATTTGGCCGATATTCGGAGCCTCCAACCAGCTTCTGGCCGCTCTGACTCTGCTGGGCGTCAGCATGTATCTTATGACCAAAAAGCTTAATTTCTGGGTAACACTGATTCCCACCGCGCTTATGATGCTCATGAGCATCTGGGGGCTTTCAGACATTATTAAGGCTTTTGTCGACAAGAACCTGATGCTGGCCGGCGCTGCAGGCTTCCTCATTGTTATGGCGCTTCTTCTGGTGGCGCTGTCCGTGATCATGCTGCACCGCAATCTCCGGCAGCTTTACGGCAAGGGCGAGAAGCCGGCCGGAAAATAGCTAAGCTGATAAATGGCCCCTGAAAGGCCAGGAAGAGAAACGCTTCTCCGTTGTCTGCGGGGAGGCGTTTTTTATGGTCCCGGCATTATTCAGACCTGTCCGGAGCGTTTCCCGCAAACAGCGCCTGGCCTATCAAAAGGGCCAGCTACCGCCCCGATGCCAGCAAAATATGTTTTTGGGAAACAGAAGCAAATTCTATTTCCCAAAATCGCAAAATTATCAAAAACGGGAAATGGAAAGGATGCAATAGCGGCAAAGCGCTGAAGACGGCGAGGTGATGATAAATGAGGCTTATTGAACGGAAGCATTATTTGGAACAGCTTATCGCTGCCAAGGGCACGCCTGACATAAAGGTCATAACCGGGGTAAGACGCTGCGGGAAAGCCACGCTGCCGGAAGCCTTCATATCCTATGCTCAGAAGAACGACCCGGACGCAAACATCATTCATGTGAATTTCAGTCTTCCGGAGTATGAACATCTCCTGACCTGCCGTGCTCTTTATGATTATGTTTCCGGCAGGTACCGGAAGGGCACGGCCAACTATGTGATGATTGACGAAGTTCAGATGTGCGAGAGCTTTGTAAAGCCCTTAACTGGTTGCATGCGGAGGAACGATACGATATCTATGTTTCCGGCTCAAATGCGTTTTTACAGAGTTCCGACCTGGCCGCTTTGCTTACGGGCCGGATCTTTGAGATAAAGCTCTATCCCTTTTCATTAGCCGAGTTTGCGAAATACTTTGAACTCGATAATGCTTACGAGGCATTTGGGAAATACCTTGCCGAAGGAGGCATGCCGGGGTCTTACCTGCATTGCGGGCAGAATGCGCGGCACGACTGCATTGCCGCTGTCTTTGATACGCTGATTGTCAGGGATATCAGACAAAGATATAAAATCCGGAATATTCCGCTGCTTGGCAGGATAGCGGAATACCTGAGGGATAACATTTCGCATCCTTTATCCGCAAGAAGCATTGCCGGGGCGCTCTTCCGGAAATAAGGATAACGTCAATCACAGGACTGTGAGCGCTTATCTCGAGTATCTCTGCCAGGCCTTTGCATTTTGCCGGGTGCCCAGATATGACATCCGCCAAAAGAAACATCTGGCCTCCCATGACAAGTATTACCTCTGCGATCATGCGTTCCGTTATGCGAAGTCCGGCGCCGGAACTATGGATGGCGTCAGGGCGCTTGAGAATATTGCAGCCATAGAACTGATGCGCCGGGGATATCGGGTTTACGCCGGCATGCTGTATCATGAGGAAATCGATTTTGTGGCCATGAAACGCAGTGAGAAGCTGTATATCCAAGTCTCCGATAACATAACCGATGAAAAGACTTTGGAAAGAGAAACAAGTCCTCTGCTAAAAATAAGAGATGCCTATCCGAAGCTCATCCTTGCCAGAACCAGACACGGGATGACGGATTACGAAGGAATACAGATTATTGACGTGGCTGACTGGCTGCTCTCACGCAAAATCCCGGCAGCGAAGCAGCCATAGAGCTCCGTTTTTGGCGAATCTGATGCTGTAATAATTTTCTTGTTAAATCCTGACAACAATGCTAAAATCCGCACGTTTTTGATGGATCTGCCCTGGTCGCAAGGCAGTTTCCTTTTCTTTAGTGTATTTTTTTGAGAGTAATCAAAATGGCAGAAACTAACAAGTTTACCGCTGAGGTTCGTAATGTATTCGGGAAGGGTGCGAGCCGCCGCCTTCGTCGTGCGAACCGTTTGCCGGCTATTATCTACGGCGGAAATGAAGCTCCTGTAAGCATCAGCCTCGAGTATATCCCTGTATTTACCGCTCAGCAGAGCCCGGCTTTTTATGCTAACCCCATCGTTCTTACCATTGACGGCAAGGAAGTAACCGTTAAGCCGGTTGCCATTCAGCGTCATCCGGTAAACGGCGCTCTGATCCACATCGATTTCATGCGCGCATAACGGACAGACTCCGTTTCAGTTTATACTTTATGACAAAGGCACTCTCAAGAAGGGTGCCTTTTCCGTATCAGGGGGGATTATGACCATCACTATCGGAAGAATGAATAACCTCCGGCTTGTCAGAACCGACGATAAGGGCGGTTTTTTCGATGCCGATGGCTACGGGGAGGTGTTTCTTCCCAGATCTCAGATTCCTGAGGATCTGAAGCCGGATGGCAGTCTCAGTGTTTTCTGCTACATAGATGACGGACGGCTGACCATTACCGCCAAAAAACCCCGGGTGCTTCTGGGGGAACTGGGGCGTCTTTTGGTGCGGGATGTAACTCCGGGAGCCGCCTATATGGAATGGGGAATTCGCAAGGATCTCATGGTGCCCTTCAGAGAACAGAATCCGGAATTCCAGCTGGGGGAGTACTATGTGGTTTATGTGGATATCGACAATGAAGGGCGGCTTTTCGGGACCAGCAAGTTCAATCGCTATTTCACGGACTATCTCCCCGAGGATGCGGATCTCAAGCCGGGAGACCGGGTAACTCTGATGCCGGTGGCCAAAACCCCTCTGGGCATCCGGATGGTGGTGAATAACAGCTATTTCGGCATGCTTCCGGCTCATCTGGCGGCTCATAACGATGTCCATTACGGCATAAAGATGAAGGGCTTTATTCAGTCCGTGCGGCCGGATCGAAAGATAAACCTGTCCCTGTATCAGGGCGGCCTGGAAGGCGTCATCAGCGCCGGCGGCTTTATCCTGGCAAAGCTCCGGGAGGCTGGGGGACATCTGCCGTACTGCGATAAATCAGATCCCCGGGATATTGAAAGGGATCTGGGCATGAGCAAGGGCAAGTTCAAGAAGGTGATCGGCTCTCTCTACAAAAACAAGCAGATTCTCCTGGATGATAACGGGATTACGCTGCTCCCGGAGAACTCCTGATCAGCTCCTTAAGAGAGACAGGATGCCCCGGAATCCCCATCTTAATGAGAAGGATTCCGGGGCGTTTTTTTTCAGGATCAGGAACTTTCAGAATCGGATCAGGAGAAGAGCTCCCGGGCAAAGATCTCAAAAAGCAGAGTCTGCCCCTGATTGTACATGTCCCCGAGATCGTCCGGGGCGTTTTCCGGCACCGGATCTCCGGGCAGCCGTACCTTGCGCCAGCCCAGATCCGGGTGCCCGATATGCATTTCTCCGTTGTCCAAAAGGGCGTAAAGTAGGGTATCCACGCATATCATGTCAACGATTTTGTTGGGCCAGGGGAAGTCTTCGGAGCTGCCCTTCTTGAAAGGATACAGCGTGCCGGTGACCGGCAGTCTGGTCAGCACGATGATCTTGCCCCAGTTCAGGAGCATGGCGGGAGAATTGTTGAAGTTCACCAGGCCCTTGACCTTTTTCAGGGGACAGGACACGGTATGCTTCTTTATTCCGGTCTCCTCGTTATAGACATAGAGAATGGGCACGCTCTGAGATTTGGCGGAAATAAACATGAGATAATCCCGGTAACCGATGATTTTATCCGCTGCCACCGGATTAATGGCTCCCTTGAAGACAAAGCTGAGATCCGGGGAAATGGCATAGCATCTGATGCGGTTATCCGTAAGCAGAAACAGGGTCTGCATATCTCCGAGGGTGGTTTCCGGGGTCTCCGGCGTAATCTTGTCGTAGTGGTGCTGTTCATCGCAGTAGCGCTTCATGGCCGCCAGAGATTTTACCGGCGCATCCAGCTCCAGCTGCTGCCAGGACTGACCCTGATCAAAGGAATACCACACCTGGCCGTTCTCCAGCAGCGCAAATGCGGCCGGACCGTGAATTTTCAGGATCTCTCCGGTATAGTCGATGGAAACCACCGGGGCGTCAAATTCCCGTACCGGAGTCCATTCTTTAGCTCCGTGCCGGCGGGAATAAATGCAGTTTCCCCGGCAAAACCAGAGAATATCCGACATGCTGCTGTCAATAAAGTGCGTAAAAATAGACATAGTGATTTGCTGTTTTAATGTATGGCGTTCGTTACAGTGAGTAATTGCTTCTCTGCCATTATATCCGTCTTAGGCGGGAAGTTCCGGTTTTTTGCGTGCTTAATGGCGCTGAATATGCGGTATCATGCAGAATTGCCCGGAAACTGTTATTTCTTCGCATTTTTCCGGCATTATCCTCAGGGCATTTTCCTGTCCTTTCACTGACACTTTCCCTGACCTCTGTTACGAATCATGCTTCCCGGAAAATGCCGAAAACGCCGTCCCGGAGCCTGGTTTTCAGGAAAAACCCGGAATATTCCGGGCAAGGGGCAGATTTTTTCTCTCTTTGGCCGCGAAAGAGGGGAGGTTTTTCCCCGGAGCTGTGATAAATGTGTAGAATAATGTGTCGGAGATCACATGATTAGACAGACCGGCCCCGGGGAGAGAATCACATGACCAGTCAGAGCAAATATATCTTCATGCTGCTTACCTTTCTCACGGGATGCGCCCCGGGAACCTATCTCCCGCTTCTCAGTCTTTTTCTGACGGAAAGGCTTCATGCCGCACCCTTCGAGGTGGGACTTTATTTTACGGCTCAGGCGGTTTTGGGGATTGTGATTTCCCAGCTCCTGGCCCGGTTTTCCGACGGGCGGCTCTCCCGGGTGCGGCTGGTGCAGACCGGGGCGTTTTTCGGGCTTCTGGCCGCTCTCGCGCTGGTTTTTGTCCGGGATTACTGGATTCTGCTCTGCACGGCTCCCGTATGCATGAGCGTGTCCTTTGTCTGCACCCCGCAGATCTTCGCCGCCGGAAGAGAGTACGGCATAAGCCGCTACGGGGACGCGGTAATGTTTACCTCGGTGATGCGGACATTCTTTTCTCTGGCCTGGGTGGTGGCTCCGGTGCTCTCCTACTGGCTGGCCACGTCCTTCGGGTATGAATATGTCTTTGCCGGAACCGCAGGTATCTTTCTCACCACCATCACCATGGCGGGACTCTTTCTTCCCGACACCAAGGACGAGGCCCTGAAAAACGGCGCCGCGGCTGGCGTCTCCGTTTTTAACCGGGATACCCTGATTCTGTTTCTGTCAGTCACCGCCATGTGGCTGACCAACAATCTCTACCTTATCAGCATGCCGGTATACGTGAAGAACGAGCTCATGCTGAATCCCTATCTCCCGTCCTACATGATGGCCGTCGCCGCTTTTCTGGAGATCCCGGTGATGCTGATCTCCGGCCGGGTGGCCCGGAGCTTCGGCATTAAAAGGCTCATGTATCTTTCCGGACTGGCCGGCACTCTCTTTTACGGCTCTCTTCTGGCGCTCCCCTCTGATTCGGAGCTCGGCTTCATTCTGGCGCAGGTTTTCAATGCCGTGTACATCGGCATCCTGGCGGGCATGGGGATGATCTATTTTCAGGAGCTTCTGCCCCGGGTGCCCGGACAGGCCACCACGCTTTTCAACAACTGCGCCGCCACGGGAGCGATTCTGGCGGGGCCGGCGCTGTCAGTCGCGGCGGGAATTACCGGCCACTACGGTTCCGCCTTCGGCATTCTGATGTTCCTGACGGCGCTGGCCGCCATCCTGCTCATCTTTGTGCGGGATCCCTCCCGTCCGGAGATTCTGCCGGAGAAGAATCCGGCAGAAGCAGAAAAAGCTGGCAAAAAAGTGTAACCTCTGTCACCTTCTTCCGTTATCCCGGCAGTTAACTGAAGCGCCTTATGAAAGACGCAAAACCCCCCAGAGAACAGAAGAAGGATAACAGAAGATGAACATGCTGATGACCGCTGAAAAAACTCCCGCCATGGATCCCGAAATTCAGGAAATGCTTTTTGCCGCCAATGACAGAAGCATCCGCGACATGATAGAAAGAGATAACGGCCTCTTAACCTTTGGTCAGCAGGATGAACGCTTTGAAAGAACCCGGAAATGGCTGGAAAGAAACAAGATTTCCTATGTGAATCTGGGCTCCCGCGTCCTCTATAACACCTGGGTGCAGGCTCTGGAGGTCAGGCTCCCGCTCCCGGCCGCCGCCTGATGAAATGAACATGTAAAAACTGAAATATGCCCGGATCCGGATCTTCCTCAGGGGAGGATCCGGATTCCTTTATCCGGGGCAGGACTCCGGATTTACGCTTAGGAGCCATGCCATCCGGCCGGTTCCCCCAATTCTCATTCCTTATTCCCGAAATCCCTGTTCCTTAGTTCTCCGCGCCGGAAAAAACAAAAAACCGGCAAAAAAGTGTAACCTCGGTCACCTTCTTCCGTTATCCCGGCAGTTAACAAGAGCGTGTAACAAAACGCATCGCAAACCGCAGGAGAAAAGAAGATGAACATGCTGATGACCGCTGAAAGAACCCCCGCCATGAATCCCGAAATTCAGGAAATGCTTTTTGCCGCTAACGACAAATGCTTTCGCGAGATGATAGAAAGAGATAACGGCCTTGTAACCTTCGGGCAGCAGGATGAACGCTTTCAGAAGATGCAGAGATGGCTGGAAAGAAATCACATTTCCTATGTGAATCTGGGCTCCCGGATGCTCTATAACACCTGGGTGCAGGCCCTGGAGGTAAAGCTCCCGCTGCCGGCTGCCGCCTGATAAGAAGAAAAAAGGACAGCAAACATTTCGGGATCCGGGTCTTTCCGCAGGGAATGGCCCGGATTTCTTTTCCGGAGCCCGGAAATCAGTCCGAGATCCCGTAATTATAAGACTGAGCCTCCCGGAAAAGAGGCGAATGCTTATCCGTAAAGGCCCGACTCAGTCAGCGAAGGGAGGAGCGCGCGGGGAAATCCCGGTTTTTACCCGGTGTTCGCAAAATTTGTCCTTGACTTTTTCGCATTCATTTATGTAATTTAGCACACTGAAAATTTTTCACTAACCGCTCCCTGTTAACTTTTATGAATATCTTGTTAGAACTGTTTGTGTTTTCAGCCAAATTCATTATCGGGTTTGGCGTGCTGTTCGTGTTTGCCGCGCTCCTGATCCTGCTTATCTTCAAGCTGTACAAGTCGGTTTCTCATTTAAAGCTTTCCGATTTCGACAAGGATGACAGCAAACTGACGCTTTCTCTGGTGAATATTACAGAAAAGTACAAGGAGCGGAACGAGCAGTTCAGCAGCTTTGTCATGTCGGCATTCGAGGATGACAGCGAGCTTTCCGAGAAGCTTTCCAAAAAGGCCCGGCAGTATTCCCCGGACGAAGACAAGCCCTCCGTGAAGGAAAGATACGAGAAGATTGTGAAGGAAATAGAGGAAAGCGTGGATGCGGAGCTGAAGGCTGAGGAAGGCGCTGATAAAACAGCCGCCGGCGCAGCCCCTGACAAGACTTCCTCTGATGCAGCAGCCTCTGAAGCCGCCCCGGCTGTTTCCTTATCCTCCGGGGATGCGGAGCCGGACAAGTCTCAGTCCTCAGGGATTCAGGTCTCCCGCGCTCAGGACAGCGGCAATGATGCCAAAGACGCCGGCGAGAGCAGCAGAAAAAAGACTCTTATGGCGGAAAAGCTGCAGGATGCCGCCGCCTTTCACAAGAAATGCCTCTATGTGGTGGATTTCAATGGTTCTCTTGATGCCTCCGAGGTCAAAACCCTCCGGGAGGCCATTAATTTAATTCTCGCCACCGCCGAAAGCAGCGACGAGGTTCTTATCAGACTGGAATCCCCCGGCGGCACGGTGAACGGCTACGGTCTCTGCGCCTCCGAGCTGGAGCGTCTTAAGGCCAAGAAGATTCATCTTACGGTGGCGGTGGATGAGATAGCCGCCTCCGGCGGCTATCTCATGGGCAGCGTTGCCGACAAAATCATCGCCGCTCCCTTTGCTTACATCGGTTCCATCGGCGTGGTGGTGGAATTCCCCAACTTCAACAAGGTGCTCAAAAAGTACGATGTGGAATATGAGCAGCTTACCGTGGGCGAATACAAGCGCACCATCAGCACCTGGGGCGAGAACACCGATGAGGCCCGGGAGCATGTGAAGGAGCAGATGACCATGATTCAGAAGGCCTTCAAGCAGCATGTCAAAAAACATCGTCCCAATATTGACATTGATAAAATTGCCAACGGCGATCACTGGCTGGCTCAGGATGCTCTGGCTCTGGGACTGGTGGACGAGATAAAAACCTCCGATGAATATATTATGGATAAGCTGGCGGAGATGGATGTGGTGGTGAAGGTGGCCTTCCTGGAGAAGAAGCCCCGCACCCTGAAGGATCTCATCAGCGGCGGCCTTCTTTTTCGGATGCTGCGGAGACTGGTCTCCGGCAGGCTGAATCAGCTATTAATACAGGATAATTCCAACTGAGGCTTATAGATATGGGAAAGTCATTAGTTATTGTAGAGTCTCCGGGAAAGGTTCATACCATTAATGCCATTCTGGGATCAAAGTACATTGTTAAATCCAGTATCGGGCATGTGAGAGATCTTCCGGCGGCAGGCACCGGCGCCCGGGGCAGAACCGCCGGTCTCAGCAAGGATCAGAAGCTGTTTCAGCGGATGGGCATCGATCCCGAACACGGCTGGATTCCCACCTATGAAATCCTGCCGGGAAAGGAGGATGTGGTTAATGACCTGAAGAAGGCCGCCGCCAAGGCAGATTATGTCTATCTGGCAACCGATCTTGACCGGGAAGGGGAGGCTATCGCCTGGCATCTCAAGGAGGTGCTGGAGCTTCCCGATGACAAGGCCCGCCGGGTGGTTTTTAACGAAATCACCAAAAAGGCCATTCTGGAATCCTTTGAGCATCCGGGCAATCTGGACATGTCCATGGTGAATGCCCAGCAGACCCGGAGATTCCTGGACAGAGTGGTGGGCTTCATGGTTTCCCCGCTCCTGTGGGAAAAGGTGGGACGCGGGCTTTCCGCCGGCAGAGTGCAGTCCGTGGCCGTGCGCCTTATCGTGGAAAAGGAAAAGAAAATCAAGGCCTTTGTGCCGGAGGAATACTGGAAGGTAACCGCTTCTCTGTCCTCCGCGGCCGGTGATGTGGTCTGCGATGTCAGAAGCTTTCAGGGGAAGGAATTCCGTCCCGTTTCCGAAAGCGAGACCCGGGAGCATCTTGAGAGACTCAAGGCTGCCGCCCCTGCGGTTTCGGATGTGATTTCCAAAAGCGGGAAGGTGGCTCCGCCGCCGCCGTTTACCACGGCCTCCCTGCAGCAGAATGCCTCCTCCCGGCTGGGCTTCAGCGTGAAGAAGACCATGCGCCTGGCTCAGGATCTTTACGAGGCCGGCATGATCACCTATATGCGTACCGACTCCGCGCGCCTGTCCGAGGATGCTCTCACCGCCATCCGCGGCCATATTCAGGGAGCATACGGCAAGGACTATATGCTGGCTTCTCCCCGGGTGTTTGCAGCCGGAGACAAGGCGCAGGACGCTCACGAGGCCATTCGTCCCACGGATATCGCAAGAGAGGAGCCCGCCGGAGTGGATGCCGATGCCCGCAGACTGTACGAGCTTATCCGGAACCGGACTCTGGCCTGTCAGATGCCGGATGCCGAGGTGGTGTCCAGCGAACTGGAGATCGCCGCCGGAGAATACGTGCTTTCCCTTAAGGGCAAGACGGTGAAGTTTGACGGCTGGATGAAGGTAGCCGGCTACAGCCGCGATGTTCTGATTCCGAACCTGAAGAAGGGTGATGCCCTGACGCTTCAGGAGCTTACTCCGGCCCAGCATTTTACCCGTCCCGAGCCCCGCTACACTGAAGCCACGCTGGTAAAGGAGCTGGAAAAGAGAGGCATCGGCCGGCCCTCCACCTATGCCACCATTATTTCCACCATTCAGGATCGCGGCTATGTGAAGCTGGAGCAGCGCCGCTTCTTTGCCGAAAAGATGGGCGAAATTGTGACCTACCGTCTGGGGAAGAGCTTTCCGGATCTTATTGATTATGATTTCACCAGCGGCATGGAGCGGAATCTGGACGACATCGCCGAAAGCCGGCTGGACTGGATCAAGTGTCTGGATGACTTCTACCGGGGCTTCCATCAGGAGCTGGACAAGGCCCGGGAGCCGGCGGAGGACGGCGGCATGGAGAACAACATTTCCGTGGAGACCAGCGTTATGTGTCCCGACTGCGGGAAGCCCATGCTGATCAAGAACGCCGCCACCGGCGTGTTCCTGGCCTGCTCCAGCTACAGCGGCAAAACCGGCCGGAAGAAGGATGAATCCTGCCGGAAGACCATGAACCTGGTGCCGGAAAACCAGCTTCCCATGTTTTCAGACGAGGAATCCGAGAGCCGTTTCCTGCGCACCAAGAAGCGCTGTCCGATTTGTCAGGCGGTAATGGATTCCTACATCATTGACGAAAAGCGCAAGATCCATATCTGCTCCAACAATCCCAACTGCGCCGGGTACCTCCTGGAAACCGGCGAGTTCAAGCTGAAGGGGCATGACGGCCCGGAGATCCAGTGCGAGCGCTGCGGCTCCAAGATGGAGCTCAGAACCGGCCGTTTCGGGAGCTACATGGCCTGCACCAATGCCGAATGCGGCAATACCCGCAAGATCCTGAAGAGCGGCGAAATCGCGCCCCCCAAGGAAAGGCCGGTGGACATGCCGGATCTCATCTGCTCCGACGGCAAGTCCCATTTTGTGCTCCGGGACGGCGCCGCGGGGATTTTCCTGGCCTCCAGCGCCTTCCCCAAGGTGCGGGAGACCCGGCCGCCTCTGGTCGCCGAGCTTCGGAAGTACCGGGATCTCCTCCCGGAGAAGTTCCTCTATCTGGCTGACGCTCCGGAAACCGATCCTGACGGGAACATGGTTACCGTGCGCTTCTCCCGGAAGCTGAAGACCCAGTACGTGCATGGCGAAACTCCGGAAGGAAAGCCTACCGGCTTTGTGGCCTGGTACCGCGACGGCAAATGGGAGGCCGAGACCCCCGCCCGGAAGTCCGCGGCGAAGAAGACCGCAGCCGGAAAGGCCGGCAAGGACGGAGACAAAGCCCCTCCGAAGAAGTCCGCGGCCAAAAAGTCCCGGAAAACCGCAGCCGATGCCGGCTGATCTCCGGCGCAGGATTATCTGACACCCCCCGGAGAGCGCTCCGGCGGGATCATAATGAGGAAATGCAGTAAAGGTTATGTCCCGTCAGCAGATTGATTTGCCGCCGCATGTGTACACGAGGCAGAATCTGGCGGAGAGCGGTATCCGCTTTCCGCCGCCGGTGCTGGACACGGCGGCCCGGAACGGTCCCTCCCTGACCGCCAGGATCACCGCCGTGCTGGCGGTGCTGACTCTGGGAGCCTCCTGTTATACGGGGTTTTCGGAAGGAGCGGTAACGGTGATCAGGATAGCGGGCTTTCTGCTGTGCCTGGATGCGGCCTTCCGCTTTGTCCGCTGGGTCAGGCTTATCCGGATCCGGCAGCGGCTTCTGGCCGGAAGCCGCGGGGTGCCGG
>DFFT01000162.1:24477-40957 GCA_002372325.1 Succinivibrionaceae bacterium UBA3769
CCGCGGGGTGCCGGTGGAGCCGCTGGCTCTGGTGCTCAAGGGGAATCCGGAGGAGGTTCCGGCGCAGCTTTCCAAGGTGCGGAGCATTATTGCCGGCAGTGTGCCCCAGGTGGCGGTGGTTTACAAGGAGACCGGCACCAAAAAGCCCCAGTTCTACATCACTCCCTATCGCCGCAGCAAGGACTTTCAGATGCCCACAGGCACGGCCATGCTGTACCGGCATCATTCCCGGGAGCATTACTATGTGCTGGAGGATGATTTTGATTTCATCAGGAACCGATCCCGGGAACGGCTGTTTTCCGGAACCGTGTCCTCGGCGGAGTGCTGAGTTTTAGCTCTCCTGAGGGAAGGGAATAAGAGCCGGGGATAAGAGGCAGGGCAGAAGAGAGCTTTGCAGGAGAGGGCTTTTTGAGGATGTTCCCATAAAGGGCTGTTGGTGTTTGGGTTTTCTTGTTTGCAATTGGTTGTTTTTTGAACAAAAGTTGCTCATTGTTCACAAAATGGCGCTTATCAGTGTGCTAAAATCACCTTGTTTTGGGATTTGATTTGAGGTAAGCGCGGAAATGTTGATTGTGCTAAGCGACTTCAGAATTGCAAAGGATGTTCATACGGCAACGCTGATTTTCAAGAACCTGATGCTGGACGGCAAGCTTTCGGACGGCACGGAAAGGAGCGGCGTAAGCTCTGGCTGGATGGCGTTCCGGAACACCTATTTTACGGTTACTCAGGACTATCTCAGAAGGGCTCGTCCGGCTAACAGCGATTTCTTTGACATTACCGGAAATTCAGAGGACTGACGGGAAGGATTGCCGGGAAGGTCATTGTTTTAAGAGCAGCGGTTTTAAGACGGGCGGAGCCTGGAGATAAACTGAGTGTTCTTGTTTTCAGAAAGAATACAGGGAAAGGATGCGGAAACGGATCCTTTTCTTTTTTTGCTGCCTGTCTGTTTTGAAGCCGGCTCAGGAAAGAGGAATCATCATATGTCTGCAAGGATCGCCAAAAACACCATTCTCTTCGGACCTCCGGGCACCGGAAAGACCTACCATACCGTTATCTATGCCGTGGCGATTATCGAAAACAAAACGGCAGCCGAGGTTGTTCGCGAAGCGGAAGAGTCAGGTTACGCTGCCGTGAAGAAGCGCTTTGATGACTATAAGGACAAAGGAAGAATTGCCTTTGTCACCTTTCATCAGTCCTATGGCTACGAGGATTTTATCGAAGGAATCAGGCCGGTGCTGCGCCGCGAGGAGCTTAATGACGGCACGGATGATACCGTAAGCGAAATTTCCTACCAAATCCACGACGGCATCTTTAAGCAGTTCTGCGACAATGCCAGATTAGCCCAGGACAGCGCTCAGGGCGATAATTACGGCTTAAATCAGAATCCTGCGGTCTGGAAGGTTTCTCTGGAAGGAACCGGGGACAATGAAACCAGGAGGGAATGTCTGGAGAACGGGCACATCAGAATCGGCTGGGATAACTACGGCCCACTGATAAACGAGGCTACCGTGTTCGATCGCAGCAAAGGCGGCGAAGGCGGAAAGCAGATCCTGGATGCCTTCATTAACAAAATGCGGATCGGCGATCTCGTGCTGTCCTGCTATAGTTCCGCCGAAACTGATGCCATAGGCGTAATCACCGGCGATTATGAATGGAGCGATGATTATCTGAATTACAAGCGGATGCGGAAGGTGAAATGGCTGGTTAAGGGGATAAGGGAAAATATTCTCAGGATCAACGGCGATGCCAGCATGACGCTTTCCACGGTGTACAAAATGAGGATCCCGCCCAGCGAGGTCATGGAAATTGTCAGAAAATATTCCTCCCCTCAGGAAACCAGACCTTCAGGGAATTACGTTTTTATCATCGATGAAATCAACCGCGGCAATATTTCCAAAATTTTCGGAGAGCTTATCACCCTCATTGAGCCCGCCAAGAGACTTGGGGAGAAGGAGGAAATCAGGGTGAAGCTGCCCTGCTCGGGATACGAGTTCGGGGTGCCGGGAAATGTGTATATTCTGGGCACCATGAACACGGCGGATCGTTCCATCGCCCTGATTGATACCGCTCTTCGCAGAAGGTTTTCCTTTCGGGAAATGATGCCTGACTGCGATCTTCTGAATGACGTGGTGATTTCAGACGGAGAAAAGACTCTTAATGCGGCGGAAATGCTCCGGGTCATCAATCAGCGGATTTCCTGCCTCTATGACCGGGAGCATGCCATCGGTCATGCCTTTTTCATGCCGTTAAGGGACGATCCCCGGCTTGAGGTTCTGGCGGAAATCTTTCAGGACAGGATTATTCCGCTCCTCCAGGAGTATTTTTATGATGACTGCCGGAAGATCCAGCTTATTCTGGGAGATAATGGCAAGGATAATCCCCGCCATAAATTTATCCTGGATGCCCCGGCGGTCAGCGCTTCATTATTCCGGGGAGCGGCAGGTCTTCAGGCAGACGATCTTCCGGAGGACATTCCGGAAGCAACATACCGGGTCAATCCGGATCCTGAGGTATTTTTGAGACTGGCAAGCTACATTGGCATTATGCGGCCGGAGAACTGATGAAGAGACTTCTTGAGGTCAGGGAGTTTGACATCATCTCCGGTAACAGCGCGTTCAGAGATGATCCGGCAGTCAGATACTGCGAATTCTTCGAGAGCCTGAAGAAATTTGCCCTGGAATCAGTCTCCCGGAATTCCGGCTCCGATGTTCTGGAATTTATGAAGCCTGGTTTCAGAAGAGATATCGGCGAATTTATCAGCGTCAGGAATTATGTCGGAGTCATCCGGCTCGGAAACGGCTGTCAGGTTCAGATCCTCCCCAAAATTGATTGCGGTTCCGCGGAAGAACCCGCCGGCGTTTCTGCCAAAAGGGTATTTCTCAGGATGCTTAAGTGTCTTAAGGATTTTCCCGGCAAAAGGCTTTCGGAGGCCAGTCTCAGCGCTGACCGGCTTGATCTCTGGGAAATCTTTATCCGCATGTTTCTTGACGAAACCGCAAAGCTGACGCGCCAGGGACTTAAATCCGCCTATATTGAAAAGCAGGAGAACATCAGCGTATATCGGGGAAAGCTGCTCGCAAACCATAACATCATGCATAATGCCGCCCACAAAGAACGGTTCTTCATGGCGTTTGACGAATACCAGCTGAACCGGCCGGAAAACAGACTTATTAAATCCGCCTTGCTCCGGCTTCTCAGGCTTACTGCCAGCTATGATACCGCAAAGGAAATCCGGAAGCTTCTGACCGCCTTTGAGCTGGTGGAGCCTTCCCGCAATTTTGCGCGGGATTTTTCCGGAGTTTCTTTGGACAGACATACCAATGCTTATGAAGCGCCGCTGAAATGGGCCCGGGTATTTCTGCAGAACAGAAGCTTTTCACCGTTTTCCGGATCGGAAAATGCGATATCGCTGCTCTTTCCCATGGAGAAGATTTTTGAAGCATACGTGGCCGCAAATCTGAAAAGGATCGGCGCCGCTTATGATCTTAAAATATCCGTTCAGGACAGGGGCTGCTATCTTTTTGACCGGCTGAACGGCGAGGATTGCCGTAAATTTGCCCTGAGACCGGATATCGTGCTGACCCGTACTTCCGGAACTGGCCATCGCCGCCTGGAAAGGATCATAATTGATACCAAATGGAAAAGACTGACTAATGACCGCAGCAAAAACTACGGCATCTCCCAGGCAGATATGTATCAGATGTTTGCCTATGCGCAGAAATACGAGACTCCGGAAATCTGGCTTGTCTATCCCCTGAGCCGGGAAATGCGCTTTTTCGGGGAAATCAGTTTTGAAAGCGTCGGCGCGGCCGGAAATACCAGCTGCGCGGTTTCGGTGTTTCCGGTGGATCTGACCAGGATCACAGCAAGTTTGGAGGAGCTTCTTGCCAGGATCGAAGAACGGCTGTCCCGGAGAAGAGCCTTCGCTCATCCCGATTATTCAGGTTAATTCTCTGCCGGACTTCCTTCCGTCTCACTGAACTCCAGAAGCTTCCAGCCCCGGGAGACGGCATAATCCCGGAATTTGCCCCGGGCGTTTACAGCATGAGCCTTCTCCACTGCCGTAAGCATTTCAATGTCGTTCACGGTATCCCCGAAGCCCAGGCTGCCCCGGAGCGTCCAGCCGTTTTCCTGAAGCATTCTGTTAAGCAGAAGAGCCTTCCCGCTCTGATGGCTGTACGGCTCCAGGGGCTCCCCGGTGAATATGCCGTTCCGGAAGGCCGTTTTGGTGGCAATGATGTCCGTAACTGAGAAGATCTCCCGGGCCACGGTCTCCACAATGAGGTCGAAGGTCGCGGAGACGATAATCACCCGAAAGCCCTCGTCCTTAAGCCTTTTTACCAGATCCCGGGCTTCCCGGTAAATCAGGGGGCGGATATCGGAGGCTGTCATGGAGCTCATAAAGTCCCGGAGGCGCTCCCGGGACCAGCCCCGGAGAGGGGAGAGCACGTGGCGGTAGAAAAAACCGATATCCAGGGTGCCGTTCATAAATTCCTGCCGGTGATAGTCGTCATCCTTCCGGAAGT
Source organism: Succinivibrionaceae bacterium UBA3769 (assembly GCA_002372325.1). Taxonomy (GTDB): domain Bacteria; phylum Pseudomonadota; class Gammaproteobacteria; order Enterobacterales; family Succinivibrionaceae; genus Succinimonas. The sequence goes on from DFFT01000162.1 coordinate 29,004, forward strand.
CCTCCGTGATGAGGCCGTTTCTGGCGAGGCAGTTCAGATAAGCGGAAACGCTGTCCCCCTGAAGCAGGGTGCCGTCCATGTCGAAAACCGCCAGTCTCTCCTGAGATTCCTGTGATATCACTGATTGTCCTCCAGTTTTTCGGCTGCCAGTTTGGCCTGCTTGTAAATATCCCGCATTTCCACATTGGTGATTTTGCTGAAATAGGTAAACTTGCGGCTCATGTCATCAAGGCTGATATTGATATGCGAAAAGCTGAAGATGCCCATCTGGGTGAGAATGGCAAAAACATTAACCTTGTCGATGAAGTTCCATTCGGCAAAGGTATAGCCGCAGCTGGCCGGGGACAGCAGCTTTTCATGATTGAGACCGTATTTCTTCAGGAGCCGGGGCAGAAAGTTTTCCACATGTTTGTAGGGATAGTATTCCCGGTAGACATTCTGATTGGAAAGGCTGAGAAAGCTTTTGATGCTGGAGGGGCGCATCATGCTGATTTTATGCCCCGTATAGCGGAAGCCCCCGTACCAGTCTCCCAGGTTGGACAGAAACTGCTCCTCCGTGACTCCGGCGATTTCCGCTTCGTCCTGAATAAAGTCGTTATAGTACTTCTTCATGTCTCCCGGAGTGAAGCCGCAGACCGCATTGGCCCTTTCGTTAAAGGTAAGGTCAGTGATATAGGGCAGCCCCTCGTATTTGGGATGGTTGAGAAAAAACTTGATTTCCCCGGTAAGCACGCACCAGTCGATAAGATCCTGGGACATCCAGAGGGCCCGGTAGAAGTCCAGAAGCACCTTCCAGATGGCGGCGATTTTGTTTTTGCTGAAGAATTCTCTGATGATGGGAGAATCATAATTGTCAATAAGAAGCACGGCCTTGCCGGTGGGACTGCTCCGGGCCAGAATCTTTATGAAGTTCATGGTCTGCCAGAAGGTGGTGTCCTCGCTGTTAATGTAGCCGTCCAGTCCGTACTCGAATACCGTCTGCCGGTAGTAGTTGAACAGAAAGTCCGCCAGATCCTCAGGCTTTTCGGTGCGGGCAACGGAAAAGTCCAGCTTCACCACGCTCTGCTTCGGAATGGTGATGTTCATGGAGCTCACGGCGAGGTTTTCAAAAAACTCCGGATGTCTTTTGGAAAACATGTAGTACAGGGTGTCCAAAAACACGGTCTTGCCGAAGCCGAAGGGCCGGGTCAGCATTTCAAATTTGGAACGGGCCTGATAAAGCTCGGCGATATTGGCGGTTTTGTCCACATAGGCGGCTGAGCTGGTTACCAGGTCTTTGAATATTTTGTTGCCGGCTAAATCTAGGTATTCCATGGTTTCTGAACTTAACGGGTTGTTCCGGGGCGTGATTGCCGTTTATGTCATTATAAGGTAAATTCCCGGAATCAGATATGCTATGTTATTTTGCGGGAATTTCGGAGTCTGGCTTCCCCCCTGAAAATAGCGCCGGGGCCGCGGCGGAAACAGCAGAGTCCCGGGATCATGTTCCCGGGGCGAAACTGTTTCAATTTGGCGGAATGAGCTTTAAAATTAACAGAACCGGACAGCGCATCCGAAAGGACAAGGCGGATTATGAGCGGAGAGAAGACAGAACAGCCCACCGACAAACGGCTCAGGGAATCCCGGGAAAAGGGAGACGTGGCCAAAAGCACGGAAATTGTGTCGGCCGCCGGCATTATCGGAGCCCTGGTCTACTTCATTTCCTTCGGCTCGGATATCTATTCCCGGCTTTACATGGCCATGTCCTATATTTTTATCAACGCTCCTCTGATGGACTTCGAGGAAGCGCTGCCCCGGATGGGGGGACTCATTGTCAATGTCAGCGTCAGTCTGGTGATCCCCATGGTGGCCATTGTCATGTCCTGCACCATTGTGTCTCTGATGGCCCAGATCGGTTTTCTGGTAGCCCCCAAGGCCGCCATGCCCAAGCTTTCCAACCTAAGTCCTTCCAAGTGGTTTAAAAAGGTATTCAGCGTCAAGAACGTCTTCGAGTTTGTGAAGAACATCCTGAAGGTGGCCGTGCTTACCACTTCGGTTTATCTGGCGGTGACCAAGAACATCGAGAGCATTTTCAAGCTGCCCCGGGCCGATGAGGACATGGTTATCGTGGTGGCCGCCGAGATGCTGAAGGTGCTGCTCCTCTATACCATTCTGACGTTTTCCGCCATCGCCGCTCTGGACTTCCTGTACACCAAGTACAAATACACCAAGGATCACATGATGAGCAAGGACGAGGTGAAGCGGGAATACAAGGAAATGGACGGTGATCCCCTTATCAAATCCAAGCGCAAGCAGCTCCACCGGGAACTCCTTAATCAGAACACCGTTAACAAGACCCGCAAGGCTAAAGTGCTGGTGGTTAATCCCACGCACTATGCCGTGGCCCTGGACTTTGACCGGGAGACCCAGCCTTTGCCGGTGATTCTGGCTAAGGGCGAAGGCGAAGTGGCTCTCCGGATGATCGCCGTGGCCAAGGAGGAGCAGATCCCCATTATGAGAGAGCCGCCTCTGGCCCGGGCTCTTTATGCTCAGGGAGAGGAGGGGCAGTATATTCCGGATAACCTGCTGGTTCAGGTGGCCGAGGTGCTGCGCTTCGTTTCCGGTCTGGAGGAAAAGCGCTGATGGCTGTCTATCCGTTAAAGGGCCTCAAGGACATCCGGGAACGCCGTCTTAATGACAGCACCAACGCCCGCATTCTTAAAGCCAAGCAGCTGGATCAGACCAAACTGGAGCTTAAGAATAAGAAGCAGGCTCTGGAGGACTACATTGCCTGGCGCGTCGAAGAGGAAAAGCGCCGTTATGAAAAGCTGATGAAGGGCCGTTATCCGGTGAGCGAGATCCAGAAATTCAACGCCTCCATCATGCAGCTTTACACAGACGAACTCACGTATCAGGAAGCGGTGCGCAAGGCGGAAAACGAAGTGGCCAAGGCCCAGAAGGAGTTTGACGCGGCTCAGGAGTTTGAGCGGCAGAGCATGAAAAAGCTGAAGAAGCTGGAAAGCCATGAGGAGATCTGGGCTTACAACGAGAAGGTCTATGCCGAAAGAATGGCCGACCAGGAGCTGGAGGACTTCCAGGTGCCGAACAAGAGCATTTAACAGGGACTGCCCCGCCAGCCGTTATGACAGCGCCTGTCTGTTTGCAAAGGCGCTGAGGCTGATTGCGTTCAACCTTTTTGTCATCCCTGTTTTTGTGCGCACTCTGTTACGGATGCAACAGCCGCCTTGCCATGATTCCGTGATGTCTTAAAATGAATGTGCGAAACCTGATACCAATATTCAGACAAGACGATTCCGCACTGCGGATGCTGGTTCTTCGAAAAAAACGGCAATAGCGGCAAACCTGTCCGGAAGAATGGCAAGAACCAGGGAAAGGGGAGATAAGGGGAGATAAGAGGATGAAGAACAAGGAACCGATACGCTATGCGGTAGCATTGGATTACGATCCGGACAAGGATCCCCTCCCGGTGATTCTGGCCAAGGGGGAGGGCGATCTGGCCCGCCGGATGATTGAGGTGGCCAAGGAAGAAAAGATTCCCATCATGCGTGAGGCGCCGCTGGCCCGGGCTCTTTTTGAGGAAGGGCAGGAGGATCAGTACGTTCCGGATAACCTGATTCTCCAGATTGCGGAGGTGCTGCGTTTTGTGAAGAGCTTCGAGGATTCCTGATTTTAGTGAGCCTGCGTCTTCCGGATTTTCAGGATAAAGGCACGATGCGCAGACGCAGTGAGAAATCTGTTACCGGCCCCAAAATTGGCGGCGTCTTTTTGGGCCGGAACTGTTTTTTTCTGATAAAATCAGAGCAGTTTCGCGCTGGTTATGCAAAATGCTGTAACCTGCGTCCTTTGCTAACGTGCTATTCAGTGTCGGCATGGCGCAATCGCCAGCGAATTGTCACGTTTCCGGCAGCGTCCCCCTCAGGATTCCGGCAGCGGATTTGAAAATTAAGGAGAAAGCCGTAATGGTAAACGAAGATGAAGTAGATCGTTTTATTGAAAAAGCCGAGCGCGAGCTTGAAGAGGCTGACAGAAAAATCGCCGCCGTTCAGGAGGCCATTGACAGATCAGGCTTCAAGCCCAGCGAGGAAGTTGAAGAAAAGGCCAGAGAGCGTCTCGATCAGTATGAAAAGGATCATGAGTACGAGAACAATCAGCGCATGGCTATTCTTCAGGACGAAATGTACAGCAATCAGCCTAAGTCCTCCGCGTCTTCCTTCAGAAGAAGAAGAGGCATGGCCATCTGATTTCAGGATCCGCCTTCCGCTAAGGGATTTGCAAAGTCTCCGGAGGCTGGCTCCGGCGAGAGCTGCCTTTTTCAGGGCGGCTTTTTTATTTGTCCGAAAACGCCGGATCCTTGCTGACGCATAGCCTCGGACAAAACGCGCCGGAATGTCAGAGGGGATGAAGGCGGGTGCAGTTTTAAGAGGTATTTGACTATGACAGGTCTGGGTTTACACCGTTCTTTCCGTTCTCTGGATTTATTTCTTCGGCTGGGTATTTCTCGGCGGGAAGGTTTTTTCAAAGCTTATCCCCAAGTCCGCTTTGGCCGCCAGACTGCTGGGAGCCTTCGTGGGTTTTCTTACCGCAGGTTCGGTAATTGCGTTTATTCTCTGATTTCGCATCATGCCGGCTGATGACGATATCGGCTATGTCCTGAGCATAAGATGAAGGCAGAATCAGATCCCGATCCCTGCCGGCAAATCTTAAGGCGCCCCTTTTAAGACAGGCTCTCTGACATGTACGGACTTGTTTATCTTCTGGGTTTTCTCGTCGCGGCGTTTCTGGGCCGGAAGCGCTTCCCTCCTTATGAAAACACCGCCCTCTACACCCTCTATATTGCGGTGCTGGCGGCTCTGGGGGCCATTATCGGGGGGCGCCTGGGCTATGCGCTTTTCTACGAGCCCGGCTATTATCTTGAGCACCCCGCCGAAATCCCGCTGCTCTACCTGGGGGGCATGTCCTTTCACGGCGGTCTCCTGGGCCTTCTCCTGGCGGTGCTTCTTGCCGATATCCGGGGCTTCTGGACGAACCTGGACAGGATGGCGTTTTTAGCCTGTCTCATCCTGCCACTGGGGCGGATTGCCAATTTTCTGAACGGCGAACTCTGGGGCACTCCCTGTGATTATCCCTGGTGCGTGATCTTCGAGGCGGCCGGGGACGGCCTTCCCCGGCACCCGGCGCAGCTTTACGAGGCCATGCTGGAGGGGCCGGTTCTGCTGGCTGTGATCCTGATTTCCCGGCATTTTCTGAAGGAGAGGGGGCGGGTTCCGGGGGTTATGGCGGCTCTTTTCGGGATCGGGTATGCTCTTCTGAGGTTTCTGGCGGAATTTCTGCGGGAGCCGGATCCCGTTACCGGCTATCTGTGGCGCGGCTTCACCCGGGGGCAGGGGCTTTGCGCCATTATGTTCCTGGCGGGCCTGGCGCTGCTTTTTATGCGGCTGAGAGCGCGCCGGGATTCCTGAACGGCAGGGCAGGCTTTCTTTATCCGGTTTTCTCCCTTACCCTGATTTCTCCCTTGCCCGGCTTTCTCTCTCCCCCGTTATTACTCCTTCAGGTCTTTCGGTATGACTGTTTCTTATCCTCTCCGCCTTGTTATTTCCCGAACAGCCGGAAAAGATGCTGTACTGATTCCTGCATAATGCTGAAGGAGGCGCCGCCGTTTTCCAGGAACGAGGGATAGTAGAAGATGATCAGGAAGGAGCAGACCCCGCTTTTTATGGGCATGGAGAGCACGTAAACGTTCAGCTGCTGGGCAAACCTGTTGATAAGTCCCAGAGATACGTCGCAGGTCAGGGAGATCAGGAGAAAGGGCGCGGCCACCAGCACCGTCTGCTTCATCATCCAGTTCAGGCTGTCAATGGAGTACAGCGCCAGTCGCCGATCCGAGAAGTCCGGAATAATGTCCCGCACCGGCCAGTACAGGTAGGAGCTGTAGAAAAGCTCCATGAAATGGGTAAAGCTGCCGGACACGAAGAACAGGGTAATCAGCGACATAAAGAGAATGGAGCCCAGAGGAGAGGATTCCGCGCCGCTGAGCATGTCCGCAGTCTGGGCCATGGAAGCTCCCCGCTGGTTATCCACAATGGTGCCGGCGGACACTGCCACGTAAAAAACCAGTCCGGTCAGCCACCCGATGAGGAGTCCGATAAACACCTCCTTCACCGTGATGACCATCAGGGAGATGAAATCCCCTACCGTGGCCAGATGGATAGTGCCTGCCGTTTCCAGCATCAGGGGATGCAGGGGAATGTACAGGGCGAGGGCGATGGATCCCTTTACGGCCATGTTGATGGAGGGCCCGAAAATCGGACACACCCCCATAAACGTCATAATGCGGATCATCCCCAGGATGACCGCCGAAACGTGCGTCCACCATAAATTCTCGTTCAGAAACGCCTGAATCTCTTCCATAGCCTAAAAGGTGTAAAAATAGCTGAAGATAACCTGTCCGTAGTGCATGATCTCGCCGCTGACCCATTCCGCGGTAAGAAACAGGGTTACGCCTACGGCAATCAGCTTAATGCCGAAGGTCAGGGTTTGCTCCTGCAGCTGAGTAATGGCCTGAAAAAGAGCCAGAGACACGCCCACCACCGAAGCTACCATAATGGGCGGGAGCGACAGCATCATGATAAGGTAAAAGCAGTGGGTGACGAGATCGACTATGGCCGGATTCATGCGGAAGCCTCCTCGGGGGACGGTTTTTTGGCAGCGGCAACGGAATTGCGGCGGAAGCTCAGCACTGTCATGTCGTCAGACTGCTCGGCGGCGCCGCGGAATTCGATAACCGCATCCAGAATGGAATATACCTGAGACTTGGCGCTGTTGTAATCGCGCTTTTCCAGGGCCTCGCGGATGCGGGCGTCTCCGTAGAACTGCTTTTCCGTGTTCTGGGCTTCGCTGATGCCGTCGGTGTAGATAAAGATGTAATCGTCAGGATCCAGGTGATCCGCCCCGGAGACGTATTCGGCATTTCCCATTACTCCCAGAGCCGGGCCGGAGAGATGAGAAAGCTCGTAAAGCTCCGTTTTTCTGACAATCAGGGGCGGGCAGTGGCCGGCGTTGCAGAAGGAGAAATCTCCGGTTTTGATGTTCACAATCATGGTGAACAGGGTTACGAACATCAGATTGGGATTTCTTTCGCTGAGACAGTTGTTCACATCCCGGAGCACTGCCTCGATATTGCTGCGGGTCTTGTAGATCTGCCGGAGCATGGTAACGCAGATGCTCATGAACATGGCAGCGGGCACGCCCTTGTCGGACACGTCGCCGATGGTGAGCACCAGATGATCCTCGTTCAGCTGGAAGACGTCATAGAAGTCGCCCCCCACCTCCTTGGCGGGATGAATAAAAGCGGAGATCTCGTAGTATTTGCTTCTGGGAATGCTTTCCTTGCCCGGCAGCATGCCCATCTGAATATCATAGGCCACCCCCAGCTCGCCCTTGATGCGGTTTTCCCGGGCGGTGCTGTCCAGAAGCGCGTTGATATTGGTTATCAGGGAGTTGGACATGTTGCTGATGGCCAGACTGAGGTTGCCCACCTCGTCATTGGAGTTGTATTTCACAATGTTGAGGCTTTTCAGGATGCCAGGATCCGAGAGATCCGCCCGGGCGATGGTGTGCGCGGTTTGCGCGATATTGTTCAGTGATTCCGTGACTCTTCTGATATAGCCCACCGACAGGATGATGATGATAAAAAGCACGCTCAGGGTGATGGCGGTCATGCCGTACATGATTTTATTGCCGGTGTTCAGAATTTCGAAGAGGGTCTGGCGGGACAGCACGTACATCTTCAGGGGCTTGATGTAGCCGAAGCAGAGATAATCCCCGCTGTCGGTTACGCATTGGATGTCCCGGTCGTAATTTCCGGTTTCATGGCGGCTGATAATGTCCCCGATAAGGGGCGTGATGCGGGAGCCGGCTTCAGCGTTTTCGTCATTGGTTTCCAGGATTTCGGAGTTCTGGTTCAGGAGATAAAGCGGGGTCACGTCCTGCCGGTGCACGTGACTGAAAAGCTCCCGGGTGAACATGAGAATATCCGTCTCCACGTTGTCGTAGGAGGAAAACAGCCGGTCAACGTTTTTGATAAAGGCGAAGTTGAATTCCCGGTGGCGGGGCGGCGTAAAGATATAGGTCAGGTAGGTGCGGGAATCCTTTTTGGCAATGTCGTAGGTTCCCAGAGCCGGGATTTCCCCCACCAGAAGCTCCCGGATATTGTTCTTGTTAAAGGTGTTGGCATCCAGAAGACTCAAAGCCTTCTGAGATCCCCAGAACTGGCCGTTGTAGTAGGCGATAAGGTAGGTGTCTTCCGCTTCGTAGGCTTCCTGATTGGTCTTAAGGAAGCTGGCAAAGTGATCTCTGTTAGGATTATGGCCGATGAGCTTGCTGTGCAGATATGTAAACGTGGCCGCAGATTCCCGGAGATTGTTCTTGATGTGGTAGACATCGATGATCTGCTGGGTGATGGCAATGTCATACTGCTCCATGATGGCATTGAAGGCAATGCTGCTGGTCACGCGGGTAAAGTTCTGCTCCCGGCTCAGAATGGTAGTCCGGGATATGTAAGCGACATATACCAGAAGTGACAGCCCTGTCAGCAGAGCAACCAGGATGGCAAGTATTATAAATTTGGTGCGCAGCTTCATACTTTGTGTTCTGCAAACTTCCGGCTACTCGGCATTCAGGAAGATCTGAATCTTGTTGCGGTTATCAATCCAGGAATATACGAAATGGGAGGCCATCTCCAGTACCAGGTGGAGCCCCACGCCGCCCACGGATCTTTCCTCCAGGGATCCTTCGATGCCGCTCTGTTTCAGATGGGTGAAGGGGTTGAATTCGTCGCCGGTGTTGGTGAGCTCGATAAGAAAGGCCGGATGACTGTCAATAAAGGACATGCCGCAGGCAAAGGAGATCTCCGTTTTGCCGTCGTTGCTGGCATATTTGCAGATATTGGTCAGAAGCTCCTCGGTGATAAGTTCGGCCTTGAATGAGAGCTCCTGATACTTTTCCGGAAGCGCGGCGCTGATATTCTGCTGCAGTACCAGAATCTGTTCCACGGACGCCGGGATATTTATGGTGATCATGAAATTCCCCTGTAACTGTTTTTTTCCTGTGTTAGGCAAACTGAGGCGATCCCTGAAGATCAGAGAGCGTCCAGAGCTTCCTGCCGGGTATTCTTGATGGTCAGCAGGCTGGTAAATCCGGAAATGCGGAATACCTCGTACACCGGCGGCTGGATGCCGCAGACCAGGAAGGCGACTTTCTGGCTGTTGCAGACCTTGGCCATTTTAAGCACGGATCGCAGCCCGGCGCTGGAAATGTATTCCGCCTGAGAAAGATCGATGATCACCGGCACCTTTTCCTCTTTTGCCTGATTGTATTCGGCAAATCTGGTATCAAGAACCGGGGCGGTTATGGCGTCAATTCTGCCGGTAATAATAATCAGGGTGTGATCGGCATTTTCGGTTATGTTTATATCCATAAAAAGCTCCTGTATTTTTAAAGGTTACTCCCGCAGGCGAAAGGGATGCCGGGCGTCAGGTATAGACGTAGCTCAGCATCAGCCCCTGGCTCACCTTGAGCCAGCCGTCAAGCGCCACGAAGAGCATGAGCTTGAAGGGCAGGGATATGGTCATGGGCGACACCATCATCATGCCCATGGCCAGCAGAATATTCGAGATTATGAGGTCAATGGCAATAAAGGGGAGGTAGAGCAGAAATCCGATCTGGAAGGCCTTGGTAAGCTCCGAGATCACGAATGACGGCACTACGAACACAAAACTGTCCTGGGCCACGTTCTTTTTTACCTCATCCGGCCAGATGCGCACGGCCACGGACGTGAAGGAATTATAAATCCGGCGATCCGTGTTTTTTATCAGAAAATTTTTCAGGGGATCGGAACAGCTGGAGATTACCTTCGCAAACTCTGTGGGCGTAAACTGAGAACTCACGTTCTGCTTTTCCAGAAGAGCGTAGGTCTGCTGTCCCACCGGAGCCATGATAAACACCGAGAGGATCATGGCCAGACCAGACAGCACCATGCCGGGAGGCACCTGCTGCACGCCCAGGGCGTTTCTGATGAGGTAGGTCACCACCACCACCTTGATATACGAGGTGGCCAGAGTCAGGAAAAACGGCAGAAGTCCCATGAGCATGGTGATCATGATGAGATTCACGGGACTGTTGATAAAACTGTTTTCGATCATGTAAGAATATCCGTTAGAGCTTCCGTTGCGAGCATGTTCCCACGGGGATGCCGGAATCCCGGCGTATTCCGGTGATCAGGAGGATCCGGGAATGCTGATGATATCGGTGATCTGGACGCCGTAGTGATCGCCGGTCTGGATGAGCCGTCCCCGGGCCAGGGTCTGGCCGTTAATCCGGAGGGCAATGCTGTCCAGATCCTCCATGCCCAGATCAATGACGGAGCCGGCGCTTAGCTCCCGGATCTCCGCAATGCTCTTATCCAGGGTTTTCAGAGTGAAGTCAACCCTGAGCTTCAGATCGTCAATGCTGCCGTTTTCATTGTCAGCCATGGCATTATTCTCCTTTTGGCTCTCCCTGTTTGCCCAGATGATGCCGTCTTCGCATACGGTTACGGCGCTTTCGTCCTCGTTCAGTATAGCATAACAGCGCATGAGATCCGAAAGAAGGGTGACTCTCTTATCCTTAAGAAAGCAGGAGTCCAGAATAATCACGTCTCCGGCTTCCAGCGAGCGGAATTCTCCCAGGGTGAGAGTCTGAAACCCCGCGCAAACCTCCAGCTTAAGCAGCACGGAATCGGGATCCAGCGGGGCGATGACGGGAAGCTGGCGGATCTTGTCGATAAAGGAGCTCATGCCGGATTCGTTCTTAAAAAACAGTCTCAGGGGCAGATCCTGTTCTCCGGATTCCGGGGGAAACTTCAGGGTAAAGTCCAGATAATCCCGGAAGCGGGCGGCGTTTTCCGCCTTATCGTAGGCGGTAACGGAAATGCTGCTGTTCACCTGAGTTCCCAGGGCTGCAATCAGGTCGCTCAGCCGGCTTTCCAGCGCCGCGGCCAGAATTTCGGGAGGGAGATTGCCGATAACGCCGGGATCGCTGATTTCCGTTTTTATGTAGTCAAGGTTCAGGGGAGCCAGAGCGTATTCGGCCAGATCGGAGTTAAAAATAATGAGAGGCGTCCCGGCAGCGCGGATCTCAATGCTGTCATCGCCGGTGTTCAGGTCTATCACGTCCCGGTTTATCCGGGGAACCAGAGCATTAATCAGAGCTGCCTTCTGTGTGCTGATATTGATCACTTTCAAGCCTTATCCGGGGAGCAGGAGTCCGGAGATCCGGTTTCCTGCAAAAAAAATGAATAACTCCGGAAATTTTATCAGGAATCAGGTTTTGGTGCCCTGAGTTTTTTCCGGGTTTTCCGGCCGCGTCATAATCCCGCTCCGTTCCGGATCCCTCAGGATTCCTGTGTTTCCGGCGGATTTACCGTAACGGTGAAGGAGCCCCGTTCCAGCTTTTTCAGAGAGGCCTCCAGCCGTTCCCGGGCTTCGTTCAGCTTCCGGTACTGATTGTCATTGGCGGAATTGATAACCACGGCCAGAGTGCCGTCGTTGCTGCGGGTCAGGAGAATTTCCGTGCCGGAGAGCTGACTCTGGGCGCTCATCTTGATCATGACCTGATTGCCGGCGGTGCTCTGCGGATCGGAAACCAGAATTTTTTCCACTAGGGTATCCGCGATCTTCATGATCTCCTCCCGGGCGGCGGCGTCAGAGGGAGGCGCCGCCGGGGCGGGTGCCTCCATGGCCGGACTTCCCTGAGAAGAAACAGGAGCGTCGGTTCGCCCCGCAAAGGCGGCCGAGAAGATGTCGGAAAGCTCCGAGGTCTGCCGCCGGGGCGCTTCTCCCCGGGAATAGTCCGGAAATGATCCCGCGAAGGAACGGAAGCTCTGGGTTTCCCGGAACATTTCCCCGCGGCCTTCGGCT
>DFFT01000166.1 GCA_002372325.1 Succinivibrionaceae bacterium UBA3769
TGAACTGCAACTTTTGATTTGTCGATCTGTGCAACCAAAGAATAGTATTGTTCCTGTACACTCTTTGGAGGCTTGATAATCTGAAATTTTGATACTATTGAAACATTCAAATTCTGCATTGTTTGCCCAACAGACATATCGTCAATCATTCGTTTAAACGAAGGAAAGGAAATGACTTTCTGTATAAAATCCGCACATAAATATCCTTTACTTCTTATTAACAAACTACCAGTACCGCACAGCAAACCACTTTCTCCAACGACTGCACACCGTCCCATCTCTCCACGTCGCCCCATAACAACATCGCCTATTTGAAGGTGGTATGCTGACAGTTCCCGATATTTATCGTCAGAAATTGTCAGATTATTATCAATGATAATTGCACCTTCGATAATATGTGATGGATTGACTAATGCATGACCACCAATAATATAATCTTCTTTATGTAACAATGTGCCAAATGGGCCAATCTTAATTTCCGCTTCATTTGACAGTTCACTTTTTTCCCAACCTTTAGGATTAGCAACAGGATCCCCAAACATCTCGACAAATCGGGCTTTGGTAAGGTTGTCTAAATACTGTAATTCTTCTTGCCTTAATTTAATTATTTTCTCGCATTTTCCAAGAATCTGAATTATTTCATTCTGCACATCCTTAACAACAAAATTAAATTCTTCATTTTTATAATCCCTGAAGTATATATGGGGGATAGTAGCCCCTGAATAATACTTTTCAAGATGCATGCTTCTCACAACGTAATATAAATATTCCGGATAAACATTCTCTTTAGGTATTAAATATTGCATAGTACCAATAACAGATGATTTTGGTGGATTTATTGTTGTTCGTCCAATCCCCGCACCATCTTTTACAACAGCAACATATGTCTGTTCTTGATGATAAAAATCAATACTTCCTATATAACCAGATGCACCAAATACCGGAAAATCTCCATTTTTGCCATCCACATCTGATAGTTTTAAATTTGACGAGTCTTTTTCACAGACATCCTCAAGTTTTGCTCGCATCATTCATCCCTACAAATCTTAATTTGTCTAGCCGCCAACTAAAAGAGAGTTTGGCAAAATCATAAACAAATCTGCGTTTATACAACAATATCCACTCATTATTATGAGTTCAAAATTCTTTCCAAAGTACTTGGATCAATGTTCGCCATCTTTGATACCTGTTTACTTGCATCTGATTCCAACAGCAAATAAGCCTCTTTAATAAGAGGTATTTCCGGATCATCTGCTTTTCCTTCCATCTGTTTGCCAAGACAATCAATCCAGGCACCCAGAAATAAATAAAAATCCGGAATACTGTACCCGCTCAGAGAAATCATCTCTTTGGGATAAATAGTACGGGTCTTTTTCAATAAGTCCTTGAAATTCAGAAACGCATCCAGGCGTGATCCAGTATCCGGTGCTGACATGTAATAACAGAGAAACATAGCAGGAATAACCATGTTCTTTGCCGTTGTTCCTGAGTCTTTAAGCACATAGAAGGTGTACAGGTCATATAAATTCAGGGGAGAATCATCATAACATGCACCAAAAACCATAACGTTCAGTGAAAGAAGCATTTCCGAAAGCTCTTTCCCCAGCTCAAACTCCTTGTTATGAACGCACTCAAGAAGCAATATCATAGACTTTTTGATGTCTGACAGGAGCCCTTCGCAATCATAAAAATCATACCCCGGATCATCGTGGCTAACTCGCCTCCATTGTTCCTTGTATTCAGAGTCAAGAACTCTGTCGCCCTTTTTGATAATCTGCAGGATCTTCTGAACCTCCTGTTCCAGGCCTTCCGGAGATTCTTCAGAACCTTCAGCCAGTAAGGCAAGAGCAGCCGGGCTTACCAGCTTCGTAATGAACTCCTCCCTTAAATCTGCCGGTACCCTGCTAAGCATCCATCTGGTAAAGGCGGTAAGCTCCTTCCGGGGTATATCATCCAGAACATCGTCTGCCTTCGGATCAATTGTCATGCACCGCTCCTTCGAGTTACCGCGCGTTCGAGTTACCGCACGCCTTTGAGTTATCCCCTGCACTTCCTAAAATGCCGGTTTTTCAGTTCCCGTTTTGGTTCGGGGTTCAGTTCTTGTTCAGCTCTGCAGCAGCTTTTCAAGTTCAGCAAAGTTCTGGTGTATTTCACTTTCAAGATCTCTGATGTTTTTGAGAATTTCCTGTGTCGGAGGATACTGCACTGGCTGGTACTCTGTTTTCTTGTACTTGTTGATGGAGAGGTCATAGCCGTTATCAACGATTTCCTGCTTGGGCACAAGGAAGCTCTGTTCCGTGCGAGCTCGCCCTTCTTCGTTATCCAAATCATGGAACCTTCTGATAATCTCAGGAATGTCGTTATCGCTGATCTCCGACCTCTTGTCATCAAGGCTGTATCCGTCTGCCTTCATGTCAAAAAACCAGACCTTGTCTGTTCCTCCCGCATCGGTCTTGGTGAAGACCAGAACGGCAGTTGACACCCCGGCATAGGGTTTAAAGACTCCTGACGGCATGGAGATCACCGCTCTCAGCTGATGATTTTCCACCAGTTCCCGCCTTATGGACTGATGAGCCTTGGAGGAACCGAACAGCACTCCGTCGGGCACAATGCAGGCGCACTGTCCGCCCTTTTTCAGGATCCGCAGGAAGAGAGCGATAAAGAGGAGTTCGGTTTTCTTGGTATTAGTTACCGCCTTAAGATTGTCATTGATGCTTTCTGCGTCCACTGTGCCCTTGAAGGGAGGATTGGCAAGGCAGATGGTGTATTTGTCGCAGATTTCGTTATTTTTGGAAAGGCTGTCCAGATAGGCGATTTCAGGATTGCTGATGGAATGCAGCATCAGATTCATGGCTGAAATTCTGAGCATGGTGTAATCAATGTCATATCCCGAAAACATAGTGCTTCCGTAATGCTTCCACTGCTCTTCGGTCATGTCGTCTTCATAATGCCTGCGGATGAATTCAGCCGAACTTATCAGGAACCCCGCCGTGCCGCACGAGGGATCGCAGACAGAGTCCTCTGGCGTCGGTTTCAGAAGCTCCACCATCATCTCCCGGATATGCTTGGGAGTGCGGAACTGACCGTTCTGCCCGGCTGACGACAGCTTGCCCAGCATGTACTCGTATAGGTCGCCCTGGAGATCCAGCCCCTCAGCAAGATCGCTCTCATACAAATCATCTAGGCCCCTGATGATTTTATCCAGCACCAGCGGCGTGGGGATCACAAAAACCGCCTTCTCCATATGCTGAGCAAAAGCGGAGTTCACCGAAGATTCACCGCCTGAAACAGAACCGTACACTTCGGGATCCGGCCATACCATTTGACCGCGGGAGTTAAAATCAGGAAGACGGCCGTTTTTCATGGCCTTTATGGCCGGAAAAACCCGCAAGGACATCAGATCAAAAACTTCTTCCGGAGAACCCAGAGTTGAGAAGCTGCTCCAGCGCATGGCCTGTCCCGCAGGCGTGTCGGGAAAGATCTTCGGAAGTCTCTCCCCGCAATCACGCTCCAGCGACTCTGTTTCCAGTTCTTTCTCATCCAGGGAATGAATAAACATCAGGTAGGTCAGCTGTTCTATGATGGTCAGCGGGTTTGTTATGCCCCCTGCCCAGATATCTGTCCAGATCTTGTCGATTTTGTTCTTGATTTCGCCTGTTATCATCTTTTGCTGCATTCTCCTGAATTTTACGAGCCTGTTTCCGGCAGAAAACTTCACTTCTCACCCAGTATCCTATCATGTCCCCTATCACCGTCCTATGTGTGAATGGCGGCGGGGTCAAATATGGAAAGCAAGTTTTAGATTAGCTGAAATCCCTGCCTGTCAGCATTGCTTTGTCTATGCCGTTATCATACACCATTCATCAAGATTCCACCCCACAGGGTTTTCCGCAATCTTGATGTATTTCCGAGATTCTCAGATCCGGAGCTGAAGCGGGACTCCTCACAACCTGACCGCAGGAGTTTTTGTCCTCCGTCTATTCCCTGAAACGTCCTTACCGCATGTACACTCGGTTCATCATGCACAACAAGATGATTGCCGCCATAAGACAGATCGAGGACAACAACGGCATATACCTCCGACAGCCGGGAATTACGAGTTCCGAGTTCTCAGGACTTCGCAGGAGAACGGTTCCTCCCGGCTCTTGAGGAGATCAAGTGGACGGTGCTTAAGAGCGTCATCAGCGTCATTGACCATTACGACAATATGACGGTGCTGATCTGCCGGTTTATGGGGAATGAAACCTTGTCCGAGCTCTCGGAGAACCAGCTTGCCACCTACTGGACAAGAAAGCTCCCGGCTGTGAGATACGGGTATTCAGTCACAGCCAATCAGCCTCTCGTGGCAACAAGGGACATTGCTCCGGTGGTGCAATACATTGTGAGGAACTCCAAATACCGCAATATTCTGGATGAGGATACGCTCATGGATTTTGATGAGCTCTGGCGGTCTCAGGGCCTGGAGTGCAACGGCTCCATTGACAGCGACAGCACGCTTCTGGAATCGCTCAGAGATGTGCTTAACTGCGACTTTGCGGTTCCTGTTGTGCGGGATAACAGCGGGAGCGCACCCGGTGCAGATCTTCACCAGGAGCAACATGACCTCAAGCCCGGTGATCACCTGTTCGCTCCCCCGGGAAGATGACGTGGACGAGGTGGTGGTGAATTTCACCTCACCGCAAACCTACAAGACCGAAACCGTGTACTGCCATGTCGATGCGGACGGGAATAAGCGCATCACGGACTATCCCGAATCCGACAATCAGGAGCAGCTTGAAGCCTGGGGCGTAACGGACTATGACCATGCGGTGGCTCTCGGCATGAGGCGTCTCCGGTATCTCAGAAACACCGGAGTGACCTATGAAATCAGGACGGAGCTTAACGGCCTTAACTGTCAGTTCAATGATTTAGTGGGGCTGATGCTCGATGAGAACCTCTCCAATATCACGGGAAGAATAACCGGAATCAGCGGTCAGACCATTACCACCGATATCGAGCTTCCGGAGGGAGACTCCGAAGGCATTGTGTATATCTCCCGGAAGGACGGTTCCTACGGGGAATATACCTTTTACCGCTATGACAGCCATACCCTCTGTCTTGATACCCGCCCGGATCTGGAGTGGGACAGCGAGTTCGGGAAGTCTCTCGAGTATCCGCTCTTTGCCATCGGGGAACTCCGGGTCTGCTGGGTAACTGCCGTTAAGCCGGAAAGCGGCAACCGCTGTTCTCTTAAGCTCATCAACTACTCGGAAGACATTTTCAAAGACAACATCAAGGAGAAATACCAATGAAGGCATTCGCAGTTCTGGACTCAGGGTACATCAATCAGGCGGTGGTATCCCTGAGTTCCTTTTTCAGATACAACCGCATCGAGCTCGTCATTTACGCTGAAAAAGGCACCGACCTCACCAGGCTCAGGGCCATTCTGCCGGAGAATCTTGTGGAGGTGCGGCTGGTGGACTTCCCGCGGCATGATCTTTTTACCACCGTTGGCGGAAACAGGCTCATGGTTCATCGCAGCGCTGTTCCGGCTATTGCTCAGAGAATTAAAGCTCTGGAAGAAGTTTCCGCCGAAACCGACTGTGTCCTGAACTTCGACTTGGACACGCTGTTTCTGGGCTCTATTGTTCCGCTTCTTGAGGAGATCACGGCAGAACATGAGACCGGCATCTTCGGTGTCAATGAACGCGAGAACCGGAATAAGTGGATGAAAGGGATGCACCTCACGGAGGCGGTTAACACCCCGCTGTATTTCAACACCGGACTTATGTGCTACAAGGCCGACTGCTCAGGGCTTTATGACAGCTTCATCAGAACTCTTGAGCAGCATGCCCCTTTCATGTACTGCCCGGAGCAGGACTTCATCAATCTTCACTTCCGGGAAAAGCATCTCCTTGCCAATGAGTTTAATGCTATGTGGTTCAACCCCGGCTACCGGGAAATGGCTCCTCTGATGGTGCATTATCTTTCCCTCGAGAAGCCCTGGAACCGGTTCATCTCTCTTGATTTCCGGGCTTATGCCTGGTGGA
>DFFT01000061.1 GCA_002372325.1 Succinivibrionaceae bacterium UBA3769
CCATGACATACCTTATGGAAACAAATTGCCAGCGTTATACCCGCAACAGATACGACAACGCTTGGTATAACGCACGGGGGAGAAAACAAGAAAGGTGAGACGGTGGTTATGGGAATGTTACCCATAACGTCATTATGCAGTGTTATAGAAGAAATTGCTGGGAGGAGTTAGTGTAGTTCTTTTGGAATTTTATGTCTAATGCGTTAGAGAAATAATAAAGCACGATAACCGCTTATGGCTTAATCCTCGCTAAGATAACCGCTGTACCAAAGATCCCCTAATGCCAATCCCTTTTGTGCCATATTATTTGCAAGCTCATTATTGCTGACTCTCGCTGCTTTCGAAAAGCCATCTTTCTGTTTTTCCAGTATCCACACCTCATTTGTGTTGAGAGCATTCAGCAAAAAAGGCTGGTGCGTTGTGATTAAGACCTGAGAATCGGCCCTTCTGTCAGAGGCATAATTGCGAAATTCATGAGCCAATGATTCCAGCAGCTTATGATGCAGCCCATTCTCAGGGGCTTCAATGCAAACCAATGAACAGGGTTCGGGGTCTTCCAGAAGCAGCATATAGGCAAGCAACTTTAATGTGCCGTCAGACATCTGCTGAGCAAAAAAAGGTTCGTCAAAGCCCTGCGCAAAAAACTCGAGCAGCAATCTGCCATCAGGAGAAACCTGCGTAACAATCTTATTAACATCCGGAATCATTTTTGAAATTTTATGCAATATTCTCTCGCATCTGTCCGGCCGTTCTCTTTGCATAAACTGAACTACATTGGCAAGATTATCACCACGGGCATTAAGGTGCTTCTGACTGCCGGCAACAGGCAGGGAACGAGCATAATCCGCTGAAAAATCACTCAGGTACCAGCCTGCAATAAACTTCCTGAGTTTTGTGATACGCGGGTGCTGTTTGAATAATCCCAGAACGGTTATGGCAAGCTGCCGGTTGTTTTCTAATCTGACGACTTCTGTTTCATTGGCTTCGGCACTCTTATGTTCAGATTCAATCTGAGCGATGAAGTGTTTTAAAGATCTCTCATCCTCATTGGGGAGCTTTCCCAGGGCTGCTCCTTTCCAGACAATGCCTGCCCCGTTATGCATTATCAAAAAAGCGGAAGGCCTGTCATCCTTTCCGTTTTCCTTTTGCCTTAATATTTCCGTGGATATGAAGGGACGCTGCTGTTCATCAAGCCTAACAGAGAATTCATAGGTTACCGGCGCCTCGTGGGGACTCTCTCTGTAGCATATCTCAAAATTCATTCCTTCCGAGACAGACTGCTCTTTTGAAAAAATTCTGGCAAACCCGCCTCTCTCGTCACAAGCCCCTTCCGCTCCCTTTTTTAAACAATCGGAAATGAATCCCAAAGCATCTAATACCGAGCTTTTTCCAGTGCCGTTTTTCCCTATTAGCGCTGTTAGCCTGGTCAAAGGTTTTTCGTTATGAGTGTGCCAGAGTTTCCCTAACGTTATGTCTTTCAGAGCCTTATAGTTTTGTATTCTGAGGCCTTCAATCTGCGCCATTTTCAGCATCCTGATTTACACTGTTAAGACAAATAGATGAGTGAGATAAGCTCGCACGAAAAGTCCAGACAGGCGCTTTTCGTTTAGCTCATTTCCGGATTTAATGGTGCAAGTAATCAAGCACCGCCGAAACCGTGTCCCGGATAGCTGCCTCGTCATTTTCAGCAAGGTATTCCTTAATGAGGCCCCGTATGTCATCGGTAACAGCAACTTTCATTGACAGGAGATACTGTTCTGTCATGCCGGCAAGCAATAATTTCTGGTCTGGCGCTTCACCCGGAAAATCAGGGCTGTTTTCATTGATTTTGCCGCTTTCAAGCTTCATGGCATTCTCGAAGGACTGCTCGAGGGAGACGTGCCATGACAAATCGGCAATCTTTGCCATACGTTTGCTGTCATTGGATCGCAGGATTTCTGTTATGGGCTTTACATCGCCAAAATAGTCATCATACACGGCCAGTATAATATCCCGGTACATGAGAGGCGGTCTGCCCCGTCTGACCAGATCTGACGCTGAGGCCAGCGTTCGCATCTGGGTAAGAATGAAGAGCTTTACCAGAATGTCAGGAATTCCCTGAGAAAGGTCATACAGCGTTTCTTCAATTTCCTCAATTATCAATGGTACCTCAGACGGCAGGACGTTATATTTCCATAATTCCCCGATAAATGCATTCCAATCCCTGTCGCGATAACCCATTCTGTCCCATTGCAGGCATCCTATGGTTCCAAGCCTGCGGGATACTCTCATCCCCTGCTGGCATATTTCCAGAATCTTTGGCGTTCCCGCAAATATTATCGGCACATTGATGGTGTTTGAGAACTCAACGATAAAGTTAAACAGCTCTGTCTTTCTGCTGCGGGAGCCCAGCAAATTCTGCGCTTCGTCCAGAATGATAACTCCGACGCAATGGGCATCGCACAGAGACTCAAGACGAGCCCGCAAACTCTCCAGCATGGCATTTTTCGGGATTCCGTCAGCATAGCTGTTTCCGGTTACCCGGCTGAGCTCGCTGAGAATGCTCATGCACAGAGCTTTTGCCGTAGTGCCGGACGGAACGTCTGCTTTAAGGTACACCACCTGATCAAAGACAGCCCCCAGATCAGGCGAATTGTGATGTATTACCTGCGGGTACATGTCGCTAATTATCCGCTCAAGAGCGCGGCTTTTGCCAAGCCCCCTTGCTCCGATAAGAGACAGCGTCATAGGGGAGGCGCTTATTCTGCCCCAGAAATCTGCTGCAACATGCTTCCCTTGCATCCTGTCATGATAAGCCCGCTGCAGCATGCTGACATATTGTCCGGTTACCGGCCGGCGCTTTTCATATCCCTGCAAAATAAGGGATGTTATCAGCGATGCCAGTTCATGGTGCCGTAACATGGGGATAAACAGATTTGAAGACAGC
Organism: Succinivibrionaceae bacterium UBA3769; assembly: GCA_002372325.1. Lineage (GTDB taxonomy): Bacteria > Pseudomonadota > Gammaproteobacteria > Enterobacterales > Succinivibrionaceae > Succinimonas. The sequence continues at coordinate 2,927 of DFFT01000061.1, forward strand.
CGGGAGAGCCATTCCGAGCGCTTCCGGTTTCCCGCCTCCGGGCGCGGCCTCTCAGGAAACCCGGACAGCATCTTCAGAATCTCATTGCTTTCGTGCTCAGCATAGCACGGCAGAGCTTCTATCAGGGGATTTCCCTGGTAACATGCAACTGAATGCGGTGTGTATTTAGCTGCAATTCTGCGAATGCTCTCAGCCATAATAATTGCTCTCCCCTGTTTAATGCCATGACAGGTCTTATGTTACCACCGCATATGAGCATGGCTAATCCCGGATTTCTGTTTTTTGCTGACTAATCATGATTGGGCGGGTTTTCATGACTTTTGGTTCCGAAAGACCGGACGCTGTATCAAAAGAGCCTTAAGAAAAATGGCATGACAGAAAAAAAGAGAAGCCCGCCAATGCGGGCTTTATCAGAAAATACCGGAATAACCGCAGCTAAAAATGCAGATGACTGAACAGCTGCGAATCCAGCTTGTAATCGGTTTTGTTCTTCTGATTGAAATAGACGTACATCAGAGATATCAGGACATAATATGCTGACAGCGAATGCAGCACATTTTTAAGATTCGCGAGTTCGTAATTTAGCATACTGCCGTTAGTGCCCTCTGCCTCCGCGGTACTGTAATGCTTCACCTTGTTATGATCAGCCCACCAGTCACCTGTGCTCTTATCTGAAAATTTTGTAAACGGAGTTATAGAAATATCATCTCCATCCAGAGTAATTTTCACAGCATAATTCTTAATATTATTGCAGAATTCTTTCTCAATCTTCAAATATCTTGAAATAATGTTGCGTTTTGCCGGCTTTTCAACATGATTATCACAGTCAAGCATAACGCACAGTTCCTCAGCCAGAGAATCAATGCTGCTGCAGATGCTTAAATAAAGCTGCCGGTATTTCACGGAAAATGTTTTGAAATTCTTCCGATCAATTGTTACATAGCAATTAGTATCCAGAAGCTCCCGCTCGTACAGCTTAAATTCGCTGACACAACATTTCACAAAAGTAGTAAAATCCATAATTATCCTCATTAAAATGATCAGCAATCAAAAATATAAAAAAAATAAATACTGACAAACCAAAACCGACTCCCGAAAGCTGCTAATTAACCGCAGCGGAATTACCGGAAAATCCGTGAGCCCTTGCCGGCTTGTGCTTCGCCTGGAGAGCCTGCATTCTCCGCTGCCGCTGCTCCGCCCGCTTTTGCCGCTCACGCGCCTTCCGCTCCTGCTCTTCCAGATAAGCCCACTCCCGGGCCGTAGCTCCGGAAGAAAGAGCATCCCTGATTTCATCAGGGGTTAACCCCTCATCCCATAAAAAATCCCATTCGCTCATTGGCATTACTCCTGTAACACAAAAAACACCATTAAAACCCGATCTCCGTACCCCGGTGAAACCGGAACCTTCTTACAGTTTTTGAAGCAAATCATCCGTTGTCACCACCCTTTTTCCTAAGTTCGATCCGGTTTTCCGAAAATCCTGAAATGATTACTCGGAAAACCATTCCAAAAGCTGCCGGCCCCGATCATTTATGCTTAACCAGCATTCCTGAGAGTCCTTCCCGGCAATGTTTCGGTAATCTGTAACAGTATCAAGGTCATTTATTACCGCATAAACGTTGTATCTCAGTCTCTCGATCGGTGGTCTGTCCTTTTCATGTTCCCATTCCTCATGGGTAATCCGCAGCATTTTCAGCAATGTCTCCCGGATCCCGTCCGGCAAATCATCCCGAATCTGATTGCTATTGCCGTCCGCAAGTCTTATCCTTCCCTCAGTTTTATTGAGTAACTGGAGCATTAACCTTGCTTTAAACATGGAAATATTCACCGTAAAATCAAATTCTCTGCCATCCTTCACCCAGTCCTTTAAGCCGCTGTCAATAAATTCGGCGATAAGTTCTTTCGAAAGCTTTTTAATGTTAAATTCCCGATCCGGTTTCAACTTTAATACCTTCAAAAGAAATTCCGGCTTTATGTATCTGATGACTTCAAATAATTTTTCCGCATGATTCAGAAAATTAATGCTGCCAACCCGGTTTATAAAATCAAAGGGAATCAGTCTGAGATCCTCGGTAAATATTCTCCTTTCGGTTTCTTCCCGGGATCCCGCATCCATGTCGGCGATCACCTCAGTTGCCAGTTCATCCTCATTCAAAAATCTGGCGCCGTAAATATGAAGACATCCGAACAGATCCTGCTGCTCCAGACTGAGATGAAGCCCGTCAATAATGCTGTTAAGCTCATCCTCAAACAGGAAGCCCGGCCAGCTGCTATTACTGCCGCATTCCATATCTGCGGCCATTTCCCGGAGCAGAGTATCAAGCGAGATGCTGAATATTTCTGCAAGCTGCTCATGATGTTTTTGGCTGATCCTGGTTTTGCCGGATTCCCAGTTTTGCACCGCAGTAACAGAGACGTTCATCCGTTCAGCCAGCTCAGCCTGGGTTATTCCCTGATTCTCACGGTACCTTTTCACAAAGGTTGCTGTTTTACTCATCTTGTTCATGTCTCTTATTGTAGCCTCTGCTGCAGTTATGAAAACAAAGCATAACTTATTATTTAACAAATTTTCACTTGGTGTTATCTTAAGCCTTTGCTCATGGGATTTCACCATGCAGAAATGTGATGTTTTTGCATTTTGTGCTTTAGGATGCTTGGTATTCACCGGGATATTTCCGGCATTTCCCGGATGTCCGAGATTTTACTGCCCTTCTTAAAACAAGCCGCTGGATGTGTCTCCGAAGCGGAATCCGTTGTTTATCCCGGGAGTATCATGTATCCTTGACCGGAAGGCAAAGTCATAAGACAAAACAGATAATCATTAAAACACAGGAGACTTTTATGAAAACTGGAAAGGTTATTATTCTCGGATCCGGTCCCGCCGGCTGCACCGCCGCCATCTATGCCGCCAGAGCCGGACTCAGTCCCGTGCTTATCTCAGGACCGGTGCCGGGAGGTCAGCTTACCAAAACCTCCGCTATCGAAAACTGGCCCGGAGAAAAGTCCATTTCCGGCTATGACCTGATGGAAAAGCTGATGGATCACGCAAAGTCTCTGGGGACGGAGTTTGTCTCGGATACCATCGTGTCCGCTGACTTTTCCGGCCGGCCTCTGGTGCTCAAATCAGAAAACGAAACCTATGAGGCCCAGGCTCTTATTATTGCCACCGGAGCCGAGCCCCGCTGGCTGGGTCTCCCCTCCGAAACAAAATTCATGGGGAACGGCGTCAGCGCCTGCGCCACCTGCGACGGCTTCTTCTACCGGGATCAGGATACCGCGGTGGTGGGCGGCGGCAATACCGCCCTCTCTGATGCCCTGTATCTCGCCAATCTGGCCCGGCAGGTATACCTGATTCACCGCCGGGATGAGTTCCGCGCTGAAAAGACGCTAGTGGACAGAGTACAGGAAAAGGTTAAGGAAGGAAAAATAACTCTGGTGCTTAATGCCGAAGTAAAGGAAATTTTGGGAAATGATCTTTCCGGGGTATCCGGGATTAAGGCCGCCTTCAAGGACGGCACTGAAAAGGAAATTCCCGTAACCGGAGTCTTTGTGGCCATCGGGCATCTCCCTAACAGCAGCATCTTTGCGAACCTTCTGGAAACGGATCACGGCATTGTCAAAACCGGATACGGCGCCTATAAGACCGGCACCAGCGTTCCCGGGGTATTTGCTGCCGGAGACGTGCAGGATCCGCTGTACCGTCAGGCCATTACCTCCGCCGGAACCGGCTGCATGGCTGCTCAGGACGCCGCCCGCTACCTGAAGGAAGCCGGCATCGCCTGATATTGAGCTACCACCTCATGGCGGCGGCAATGATTTCCGCCGCCTGTTCCCGGGTAAGCTGCCAGGACACTCCCGGAGGAAGCCACGCCCCGGTGTTTTCCACCACCCGGCGGGCATGGAATCTGGCAATCACATGACTCTCATAGGGAGAAAAGCCCTCCAGCCGGGAAGCCGCATAGGCAGCTCCGAAGGCATCTCCGGCCCCCACCGTATCCCGCACCGCGGCCTTAAGAGCCGGGAGATCAGAGACCTCGCCGTTCTCCATAACAAGAGACCCCTGATCCCCTCGGGTAAGAATGAGCCCCCGGAGCCGGAAGCGCTCCTTAAGCCAGCTAAGCCGAAGCTCCGGAGTTCCCTGGGGAATTCCGAAAAGTCCCGTTATCACCTCCAGCTCCTCTGTGTTTACCTTCACCATATGGCAGGCGGTGAAGATCTCTTCAAGAAGCTCCCGGGAGTAGTAATGCTCCCGGAAATTCACATCGCAGAAAATAAGGCAATCTTGGGGCAGATGCTCCCAGGCTCTTTTCAGGAAGGCCCGGGAATCCGGACTCCGAGCCATGAGGGTGCCAAAGGAAAACAGGACAGCATTTTTAAGAACCGGGACGGTTTCCGGCCGCATTTCCAGATGATCCCAGGCCCGATCCTCCAGAATATGATAGCTGACCGCATCTCCGGAGCCGGACACCAGTACCTCCCCGGTGGGCCAGGAAGAGGACTGGAGCTGTGTTTCCAGACTGTCCCGGCAATAACCTCTGATAAGATCTCCAAGTTCATCGTCCCCCGCGGCGCTCACCATAAGGGATCTTCTCCCGAAAAGACGAGCGTGCCAGGCAAAGTTGGCGGGAGCGCCCCCGGGGCAGAGACGATTTCCGAAGTTATCCACAACAATTTCCCCGGCGGCAACAATATAACGCTCATTATCCACAGCATTTCCTCCCCTGAGATTCACTCCGGCCTCCGAAAATTATATCCGGCATCCCGATTCCCGAAAACACGTCCCGGCGCCGGGAAACCGCTATAATTTCTGAAAACGATCCCTTTTAAGGTTATAATGCCCTTGTATTATAGGAATAAGAGGTTCAGGCCTTTCAATGATCAACGTTGTGCTTTTTCAGCCGGAAATTCCCGCCAACACCGGAAACATCATCAGACTGTGCGCCAATACCGGAACCAGTCTCCATATCGTGGAACCGGCATCCTTTATGATGGATGATCGGAGGCTGCTCCGGGCCGGACTGGACTATCACGAGTTTGTGAACATCAAGTACCATCGCAATCTTGAGGCCTGTCTTGCTTTTTTTGCCGGACATGAGATTTACGCCTGCACCACCAAAGGACATATGAGTCCCGACAAGTGCCCCTTTCAGGACGGGGATGTCCTCTTCTTCGGCAAGGAAACCTCCGGCCTTCCGGAGGACTTTACGGCATCTCTGCCGCCGGAACGCCTCGCCAGGATTCCCATGGTGCCGGGAAGCCGCTGCATGAATCTCTCCAACAGCGTGGCCATCTTCGTGTACGAGGCCTGGAGACAGCACGGATTTGCGGGAGCCCGGGAACAGTAGCCCGGGCGCCCTGAAAGCCGCCGGAACCGCAGGAAAACTTTTAACCCCGCGCCGGCCGCCGAACTCGCAGCGCCGCTGCTGCCGGAAGTCAGCAGCGGCAACTTAAAGGAAGTTATTAGCTATGGCTGAAAAAATTTTTCTCTGGGTGCAAAACACGCTGTGCGATCAGGGATGGTACAACTATCTTTATGCCTTCGGGATTCTGATACTATGCGGCTTCGGTCTCCCGGTTCCCGAGGATATCACCCTGGTAGCCGGCGGACTTGTTTCCGGACTCGGCGCCACTAACCCTCATGTTATGCTGGCAGTCTGCTTCGCCGGCGTGCTTCTGGGAGACTCCATTATCTACATTGCCGGAAAGCTCTTCGGCTACAAGATCCAGAAGTTCAAGCCCATCAGAAAAATTCTCTCCCCCCGGAGATTCGCTCAGGTGCAGCGGCAGTTTGCCAAATACGGCATTTGGGTGCTTTTCGCAGCCCGCTTTATGCCGGGACTCCGGGCTCCCATATTTCTGGTGTCCGGCATGAGCCGCCGCATTCCCTTTATCCACTTCCTGATGATGGACGGCTTGGCGGCGCTGATATCCGTGCCGGTATGGGTGTATCTCGGCTATATCTTTGCCAACCAGATCCCGGAGCTTTTGGAGAAGGTAAAGACCGGTCAGAGCATCATGCACATCATTATCGGCTTTATCATCTGCATTGTGCTTTTCTTCTGGGGCAAGCACTGGTTAAAGGGCTACTGGGCCAGAAGACAGGCCGCTCAGGAGGCCGCGCAGAAGGCTATGGAGGAAGCTGCGAAAATCGCTCAGAAATCCTTGCAGGAAGGAGAGAATCAGAAGCTCAAGTAGAGAAGATTCTTCCCTGACAAAAACAGAAACGGGGCTTGTCATAAAACCCCGTTACACAAAAGGAAACGTTAAAACCAAAAAGAGAAGCCGGAGCTTCTCTTTTTTTCGTCTATGCTGTTATCGTTGTTCGGCTGTTATCGTTGCTGTTGTCGTCTTGCTGTTACAGACGGTGTTTTTGTTTTGTCACGCAAAGCGGCCGGGACTCAAAGCCCCCGCACCGCGGAGAACATCAGGCCTGAAAACGCGAATCTGCCGCCCGGGAGGAACAGAAGGAATTCCGCATCTGGCGGGAGAGTCTCCGGCGATAGAAACCGTTCCGGATGCAGCCCCGGAGAGTCCACTTGCTGCCGTCATCGCTGATCACCCCCAGAAGAGCATGGGAAGCCTTTCTGCTGAAGTGCCGATCCCGAAGGTAGCTGAATACCGCATAGCTGACATGAAACGACTTCCGGCCGCCCTTCTTTCTGGTTCCGGAACCGCAGGCCTCACCGTCACATCCTCTGCCTGCATCCTGGCAAAGATCATCAAAGTCGGAATAGTCAGAAAAATTGGAATTGCTGCTGGTGTACATGATGTTTTCTCCGTTTGCGCAATGATTAAATGGTTCTGATGTCAGGCATCCGGGAGGCTTCCCGGTGAGCCTGTACCATTAATGATATAGGAGAGAGGGCTGTTTCCGGGAATAAAAAAGTGCAAAATCAGAGCAAGAACATAATTAAAGTTCTAAAACGTGGTTAAGAACTGTAATGTTACATAGAGTTATTATAGGCATATCTAAAGTGAACTTTATGTAAAAGGAGCTTTACCCCTAATAAAACAAGGGCGGGAAGAACCTTTAACGGTTCCTCCCGCCCTCAGGAACAGGAATGCCTTTTCCGCTTAAAAAGCCGGGGCAGTATCCCAAACTATACTGTGGCGGCCATTTTCAGGACTGCGGAAGAAAAGATCCGGTCTCAGCCCTTAAGATCCTCTCTCGGCTCCTTTCTCAGACATCAGACAATGGGAGAGGCGCTTTCCTTGCGATACTGCGCCGGAGTAATGCCAAAGGCCTTCTTAAAGCTTCTGCTGAAGTGCTCCGTATTCTGGTAGCCGCAGCTCGCGGCAATGCTTTCCACCGTCTGATTGGTGTTCTTAAGCAGCGTCTTGGCCCGCTTCATTCTGATGCCGGACAGAAGCTCTCCGAAGGTCTTGCCGGATTTGTCCCGGATATACTTGGAGACATAGGGAGTGGAAAGTCCCAGCTCCTCTGCCAGAAGCTCCAGAGTCACATCCTGATAATGCGCCTGCATGAAGTTCATAATGCTGATAAGACGCTCGTCCTTCTCATTGATATTCTGAGCCAGGGCAGGGATCTTGTTCACCGCCACCACGAGAGCGGCCACAGAAGCCCTGATGATATCGTCATCAATGCCCACGCCGAAGAAGTTTTCGCCATTGCAGGCCACTCCCACATAGGCCACGGCCTTGGAGGAGGATCCCTGAGTCAAAGCATGCTCCTCGTACATCTGAAGCTCATAGCTGATGCCGAAGAACTGCTTAATGGCATTGCTTACCGCATCCAGACGGCCATTTCCGTTGCCGTTAACCACGGTAGTGCGATCCCCGGTTTTGATGCTGGCGCTGGCCATGATGCAGTCAGACTGGGTAAAGTGGATTTCCGGCACGGTAAAGTTCGGGGTGCAGTTAATGTAGTTATCGGTGAAGATCTCGTAAACCCATTCCGGAGAAAGCTCCTTGTGAGCCTCATCGGAAACCTGCTTAACCGCATAGCCCAGCTGCTCCCGCATTTTAAGGGGGATGGTGAAGTGATAGGCATGGCTGAGAATATAAGCCACGCCGCCCTTGCCGGACTGACTGTTGATTCTGATGACATCGGAATCATAGGTGCGGCCCACATCCACGGGATCAATGGGGAGGTAAGGCACTGTCCATTCTTTGAGATTGTGATCCTCTCTCCAGGCCATGCCCTTGGCAATGGCATCCTGGTGGGAACCGGAAAATGCTGTAAACACCAGATCCCCGGCATAGGGCTGTCTGTCATAGACATGCATTCTGGTGCAGCGCTCGTAGGTTTCCCTGATTCGGGGCATTTCCGAAAAGTCCAGTCCCGGATCGATGCCATAGGCCACCATATTCATAGCCACGGTAATAAGATCCACGTTGCCGGTGCGTTCGCCGTTCCCGAACAAAGTGCCCTCCACCCGGTCGGCTCCGGCCAGAATGCCCATTTCCGCATCAGAAACGCCGGTGCCCCGGTCGTTGTGAGGGTGAATGCTGAGCATAACGTTCTCGCGATGCCGGAGATTCTTGCTGAGATACTCGATCTGCGAAGCAAAAACATGGGGCATGGCGGTTTCCACGGTAGCCGGAATATTGATAATGGCCTTGTGATCCGGCTGGGGCTCCCAGACATCCAAAACCGCATTGCAGACCTCCAGAGCATAGTCCACCTCAGTGCCGTGGAAGCTCTCGGGGCTGTACTCGAAGGAAAAGTTTCCTTCGGTCTCGGAAGCGAGCTGCTTCAGAAGCCGGGCGCCGTCCACGGCCAGCTTTTTAACCTGCTCCCGATCCTTCTTGAAGACCTGCTCCCGCTGGGCCACGGAGGTGGAGTTATAAAGATGGATCACGGCTCTGGGAGCGCCCTGCACGGCCTCGAAGGTTTTTCTGATAATATGCTCCCGGGCCTGAGTGAGCACCTGAATGGTCACATCATCAGGGATCATGTTTCTTTCAATAAGAGCCCGGGCAAAATCAAACTCGGTCTCGGAGGCAGCCGGAAAACCCACTTCGATCTCCTTGAAGCCGATCTTAACCAGCAAGGCGAAGAATTCCAGCTTCTCCTCGAGACTCATGGGTTCGATAAGAGCCTGATTGCCGTCCCGGAGGTCAACGGAGCACCAGACCGGAGGCTTTTCAATATAATCCTTTTTCACCCAGTCCATGGAGCTGACCGGCGGCAGAAAGTACTGTCTCTTATATTTACCAGTTTGAATCATAGGGACCTCTTTTGTAAAAAAAATCAAAACTTATGATATATTTTAAGCAAAATTCAGAAAAAGGAAAGACATTTCTCACTTTCTCCGGAAAAATTTCCCCGGAAGCACCGGACTCAGGGAGCTTGAGAGGAGGTTAAAGAAGGACTGACATGGATCAGCTGGCATGAAAAGGCGGCGGCAGAGGGGGCACGGGGGAACAGGGAACCCGCTGCCTGCGATACGGGCAAGAAGAGTGGTCGAGGTTTCCGGAGGCTAAGTTTTCGAGAGGCTGAGGTTTTGAGAAACGGATGTTTCGAAAGACGGATGTGTTGAGAGAGGGATGTGTTGAGAGAGAGGGGTTGAGAGAGGGGTTGAGAAATAATAATTAAGGAGGAAGCCGCCCGAGGCGTCTTCCGGTTAATGATTAAAGGGGCGCTGCCCCTTTACCCCGAAAACACCCCGCGCTGCCTGAAATTAAAGGATATGACAGCTTTCAGAGGCTCAAATACAGCGGCCCGAACACGAGGGGCTTGCAGCCTGATGTCTCCGGCAGGAACGCCGAGACGGAACGAGCAAGTCTCTCTCCAAGCCTCTCTTTCCGTCTTTCTCTTTCGGATCCTCTTTTCTTCTTTTCCCGGGGTCTTTGCTACTCGCCTCCGAACACAATGGTAAGAGCGCTTCCCAGGAGAATGAAAAGGATCATGCCGATGGCAAAACAGCCCGCAGCGCGCTCCCTTTGCCAGAACAGCGCCAGACGGGAGTTCCCTTCCGCATCGCTGAACATGGAAAGGAAACCGCCGCCCCCGGCTCCGGATCCCTTAATGCGGCGTTTGCTTCCGTCCGGCATGATCTCGTACATGATGGGATTATCGTAAACGCTGACCCGGCCGGCCTTAAGAAGATAAATCAAAACCACCAGGGCGGCAAGGGTATACCAGGCAGCGCCGTATTCCAGATGAAAGTTTGCCATAAAGGCTTCCCCCGGCTCCATGGCCATGAGACGGAGCGGAACCGCCAGAAGAGCCGGCAGGAAAATGATGGCAAAGGAAGTGGCCAGAAGCTTCAGAATTCTTCCGGAGCCGTAAAAGCGGATCATTACCGGAACGATTTCGCCATTTTCATTGGCCTCCCGGAACACCGGACTGTTGTCATAAGGGTTTTTCAGAATGTCCCGGCTCTCGTCGATATGAAGCCTGCGGTTCTCCCGGCGGGCCCGGGAAACCTCGGACTTAAGCACGATATTCCTTATCAGGGATTTTCTGCCGTCCCCCATGATGGCAAAGATAATGATCCCGAATACCAGGCCTCCGTACACCATGAGTTCGGCATAAAAGTCCCAGAACCAGCCCAAAGCCAGAGTGAGAACCGCAGTGTAAATCAGGGGCTCGATAACCCAGGGGCAGGTCACCTTCGCGCGGGATTCCGAGACGGCTATTCTGCCGGTCTGGCCGTTCATCACCGCCAGGAGATTCCCCTCCTTGATAAAGTACACCGGAAGAAGCGCGTTAAGGGTCAGAAGATCCCCGGAAGCCACGGTAACATTCACCCCCGTGGACTGCAGCACTCTTTCGATCTCCGGAAGGAAATCCTCCCGCACCTCCTCCTGCACCCGCTTTTCCGTATCCGCCTCGCTGAGATCCATTAGCTGCACCGGCTGTCCGGAAATGAGGCCGTATTCAAAGGGCCGGGCCTGAGACCAGTCAAAGGGCTCCATGCCGTTCATCACCAGATTGTCCAGCCTGGCGGAAACGCTTATGGCAATGCCTTCCAGATAGCCGGAGCAATGATAGGCGCGGCTTCCGCCATCCCGGTACACCGTGCCCTCTACCGGCCCCCGCACCAGCTGATAGGGAGCGTAACACCCGGTGAGATGGTCAAGAGCGGCCAGAACAGCCTGCCCCTCGGGGGTTTTGGCATGCTTTTCCGCCCAGGCCTGCATTCTCTCCCGGGCTTCCTTCGGGGTAATGAAAAAGGGGATCATGATCTCCGGAAGCCGGGCCGCATCCAGAAGCTCCGGTCTTATCAGAGCGCTGTCGCAGTAGGGACACTTCCGGGAAGCATCGCCTTCCGGAAAAACCACCCGGGCGCCGCAGGAGGGACAGGAGCATTCCCGGTATTCAGTCCCCTCCCGGCGTTCCCGGGTATTCTGTCTGTTAAGACGGCGCCAGTTCCGGGCCGCCTGGCCAGCTTCGGCAATGCCGGTAAGTTCGCCGCAGCCCGGACAGCGATAGGTCTGCTTCAGAATGTCGAACCCCGCCGGGGTATTGCAGTTGCGGCAATAAACCCGCAAAGGGATCTGCGCGGAAATGTCTGTCATAGGGTCTCCTTCCGGACTTCAGATAAAAAATCCCGGCGCAAAACCGGGATATGGCAGTAACTGCCCTGTTACTTAAGACGATCCAGAGCCTTCTGAGCCAGTACCGCCTCAGTGGAGCCCTTGTAGGAATTAATCACCACCTGATAGAACTTTTTAGCCTTGTCAGGATTCTTGAGAAGCTCCTCGATGGCGCCCAGCTTGTAAATGGAATCCGCCCTCTTGGAGCAGTTCTTGTACTTGGTAACGTTCAGGAAATTCTCCCGGGACTTCTGGTACTGCTTCTGCTTATAGTAGATCTGGCCCAGCCAGTAGTAGGAATTGGGCACCAGATCGGAATCGGGATAATCCTTAATAAGCTCCAGAAAGCCCGCTTCGGCCTTCTGAAGGTCATTGTCCCGTACCTGAGTAAAGGCCTCCTCATAAAGCTTTTTGGGATCTCCGGAGGCTTTTTTAGGTTCCGGAGCCGGAGCTGCGGGAGCCGTTGCCGGTTCCTGCTTTGCGGTCTGGTCAGCGGCAGGATTGGCGGCGGGATCCTGAGGCTTTGCTCCGCCCTTTTCCAGCGCGCTTAACCTGTCGGAAAGATCCTGCACCCGGCCCTGCAGATCCCTGATGGCGGCATCCTGCTGCTGCACGCGGTTCTGCATTTTCAGAAGAGCCGCATTCCGGTCATTAAGCTGTTTTTCCAGCTGAGCCATAGTAGGCTCGGCAACGGCCAGAGGCGAAAGCAAAACGGCTGACAGCGCCACAGCTGTTCCCAAAGCGCCCTTAAGCTTCAAAAAAGCCATGTTCACTCCTTATCAGTAAGAGATCACCGCCCGGCGGTTTTTCTTCCAGGCGTTTTCATTATGCTCGAAAATCTGCGGCTTTTCCTCGCCGTAGCTGACAATGGAGATCTGCTGAGCCGGAACCCCGAGATTGAGGAGATACTGCGCTACGGCGCGGGCGCGGCGTTCGCCCAGAGCAATGTTGTACTCCGGAGTGCCCCGTTCATCGGTATGTCCCTCAATTATGATGGTAACCTTTGAAGCCCCTCTCAGGAAATCGGCATGAGCCTCCAGCAGGCTTACGTAATTGGTGGGAATGGCCTCGCTGTCAAAAGCAAAATAGATAATGTTATCCTGCTTCAGAGCCTGAAGCTGCGCCCGCTGCTCCTTGGTAAGATCCAGACCGTCATTGGGAGAGGCATAATCATCTCCTACCACAATGGCGCCGTTCTCCAGAGAATCGCCGTTTTCAACAATAGAGGGATCCTCCACAATGGCCGGGCCGTCGTTTGCGCTTTCGTCATTCTTGGTAGCGCATCCGGTAAGTCCCATGGTTAACAGCAATCCCGCGGAAAAACATAAAACAAACTTATTTAACATAAAAAAATCCCTTGCGTTTTATAAATCAAGCCTTTGACCGGCTGCGGAAAATTTTCCCGCGCGCTTACCTTCCGGCATATCCTGACCAGGAGGGGAAATAATACTCCCCGCCGGTGCTCTTAAGAATCTCCCGGTATCTGCCGTTGGCAGAAACCAGAGCCAGGACGCTCTTGCCGCCCTTGACTGTGTTGTAAATAATCATGGTGCCTCCCGGAGAAACCGTGGGAGATTCATCCAGCGTGGTTCCCGTAAGAGGGTAAAGGCTGCCGGCAAAATCCTGCCGGGACACCCGGAAGCCGCCGTTATTGTTTATTAACACTATACCTGAATTATCAGGCATTACAACCGGAGAAAGGTTCTTTACGGGAGAACGGGTTACCCGGGCCACCGTTCCGCTGGAAAGATCCATGCTGAACACCTGGGCCGCGCCGGCTCTTTCCGAAACAAAATAAAGCTTCCGGCCGTCCGGAGACCAGGAGGGCTCGGTATCAATGCCGGGGTTGCTGGTAATGCGCTTCAGACTCTTTCCGGCCAGATTGAGCACGTAGATTTCGGGGTTGCCATCCTTGGAAAGCACCATGGCCAGACTGGAGCCGTCCGGTGACCAGGCCGGATTGCTGTTCAGTCCCGGATAGCTGGTAATAAGCCTGCGGGAGCGGGCTGCCATGTCCAGAGTATAGATTTCCGGGCGGCGCTTCTCAAAGGAAACATAAGCCAGGGTGCGGCCGTCATTCTTCCACTTCGGACTCATAAGAGGCTGGGAGGACACCAGGAGCACTCTCTCGTTTTTGCCGTCATAGTCAGCCATTGCCAGCTGATAAGGATGCCTGGAGGCAAAAACTCTTTTTATGTAGGCGATTTTGGTGTCAAAGCCGCCCCGGGAGCCGGTGAGCTTTTCATACACCTGATCGCTGACGCGGTGACCGTATTCCCGGAGACGGTTCGCGGGCACATCCGCCTTGATGCTCTGGAGCACCTGGGGAGCACCTGAGTTCAGGGATATCAGCTCAAAATGCACCACATAGCCGGAAGCGCCCTTGGCGACCCGGCCCACAACCACGGCTTCGGTGCCGGCCGGAAAATCAGAGGCCTTTACCTCGTTTCCGGTGGCCGGGCGGGCACTGCCGCCTGCTACCGGAGAAAACACTCCGGTACGGGACAGATCCGCGGAAATGATTCCGGCCAGATTCTGATCCTCGTTAACTCCGGTCTGTCCGCCGAAGGGCACTACCACGATTTTTCTGCCCACATCCATACCGCCGGTAATTTCCAGGTTCAGATCCGCCTGAACAATTCCCGTAAGTCCCAAAAAGAGTGTAACGGCACTTAAGGCCTTACCCCATAGTCTCATATTGCTTTTCCTGATGCGTCCTTTTTGACGCCAGCTCCTTAAAAACCACTTTAAATTAAATTTTCGGCGTCATCTTGAAATGAATCACCCGGCAATCGCTGCATTCCTTTGGCGGCGGCGGGAAGGAGTGAATACGCTCCAAAGCCTGAATAACCGTCTGACATACCCTGCTGTCTCCGGTGCAGGTCTGTCCGCTGATGCTGCCGTTTTCGGAAATCCTGACAGTCAGGTTGACGGTCTTGCCGTTCATGGCCTTTTCCACATGCCAGGAATCCTCAATAATGCTTTTCACCGTCAAGCCGTAACGCTGGGCCATTTCCAGCTGGGCATTGTTTCCGGAAGCCCCCTGACCGTTTCCGGGGCTGTCCAGAGATCCCAGAATGTCATCCTCCAGAGATTTCTCCCGGGCTTTCCTTCTGGCCTCTTCTTCGGCTTTTCTCTTGGCTTCCGCTTCAGCCTTCCTCTTAGCCTCGGCTTCGGCCTTCTTCTTAGCTTCCGCTTCGGCCTTCTTCTTAGCCTCGGCTTCAGCCTTCTTCTTAGCTTCCTCTTCGGCCTTCTTCTTAGCCTCGGCTTCAGCTTTCTTCTTAGCTTCCTCTTCGGCCTTCTTCTTAGCCTCGGCTTCAGCTTTCTTCTTAGCTTCCGCTTCAGCTTTCTTCTTAGCCTCGGCTTCGGCCTTCTTCTTGGCTTCCTCTTCGGCCTTCTTCTTGGCTTCCTCGGCCTTTCTTAAAGCCAGCTCCGCCTGTTTTCTGGCTTCCTCCTGAGCGGCCTTCTGAGCAGCTTCGATCCGGGCCTGTTCCTCAGCCTTTCTCCGGGCCTCGGCTTCCGCCTGCCGGCGAGCTTCCTCTTCGGCCTTTCGCCGGGCTTCGGCTTCCGCCTTCTTCTTGGCTTCCGCTTCGGCCCTCTTCTTAGCCTCGGCCTCGGCTTTCTTCCGGGCTTCAGCTTCCGCCTTTCTCCGGGCTTCCTCCTCTGCCTTTCGCTTGGCCTCCAGAGCAGCCTTTCTCCGGGCTTCCTTCTGGGCCGGGAGTGATTCATAATCCACCATGGTGGCATGAATCAGGGGCTTTTCCTTCTCCTTGGGGGGATCCGGAGTGAAGTCCGCATTAAAATAAAGCACAGCAAACAGCGCCAGATGCAAGAGAACGGCGATGGCAGCTGATGATGCAAGACTGTACTTCATCTGAAAGGAACTCCCCTCTGGCCTTCAGCTATTTGTTCTTAAGAGGCTCGGTAACCAGTCCGACGCTTTCCACGCCGGCATTCTTAAGAGAATTCATAAGCTGAATAACGCTGTCATAGGAGGCGCGCACGTCTCCCTGCACCACAACCGGAGAGCCGGGCTTGTCTCTGAGATAAAGCTGCACTCTTTCGGAAAGATCCTGAAGAGATTCCACCGGCACGGCGCCGCCTCCGGGGATCTCCACAAAATAGCGGCCCCGGGCATCCACGCTGCAAATAACGGGGATCTTCTGATCCTCGCTCATGGCCTCGGATTCAGCCTGCGGCAGATCCACCGTAACCCCCTGCATGACCACCGGAGCCGTGGCGATAAAGATCACCAGGAGCACCATCATCACGTCAATGTAGGGCACCACGTTTATTTCCGCCATGGGACGCTTTTTGGCGCGGCTTCTTCTCATGAGGGCTGCCCCTTCTTATCGGTCTTCTCGGCATTAGCCGCGGTATTGCGATTCAGAATGGTGGAAAACTCGTCAATGAAATTCAGGTACTGATTTTCCAGCTTGTCCACCTTTACCACATAGCGGTTGTAAAACAGCACCGCCGGAATTGCCGCAAAAAGACCCATGGCCGTGGCGATCAGAGCCTCGGCGATAGGAGGAGCCACCATGGCCAGAGTGGCATTCTTCACGGCGGAAAGAGCGATAAAGGCGCTCATAATGCCCCACACCGTCCCGAAAAGACCGATATAGGGGCTGATGGAACCGATGGTGGCCAGAGTGGGCAGATGGTTTTCCAGCTCCTCCAGCTCCCGGGAGCAGCTTACCTTCATGGCCCGGTAGGTGCCGTCCATCAGGGTGTCCTTGTTCTTGACGCCGTCCCGGTGCATGCGGGCGAATTCCTTGAAGCCGGCGACAAAAATCTTTTCCATGGCGGACTGATCCCGGTTTCCGGCGCAGCCATGATAGAGGGTATTGAGATCCGAACTGCCCCAGAAGCGATCCTCAAAGGCATCAGCCTCCTTCCGGCAGCGCTTCAGGTATCTTCCGTGCTGAATAATAATGGTCCAGCTTATAATGCTGAGGAGCACCAGAAACAGCATCACTCCCTGCACCAGCGGACTGGCGTGCATGATAAGACTGGTAATGGAAATGTCAGCTCCTGCCGACATCGCAACATCCTGCACGGACTCTGCAGCCCTCATGGGCAATTCTTCAGCCGTCACTTTCTACCTCGCGCAATTAACCTGTTCCCGCTGCTTCATTCTTTATTTGCTCTTTATTCATTCTTCACCGGCAAAACCGCCCGGGCGGTTTGCCCTGAATGAACAGTCCCGCATTATACACCATGTTTCCGGGGATTCGTCCCCTGATGAAAAACTCAGAGCTCTCCGAAGATCCAAAGGTTCCTTCAGGTGTCATTCATGAGTCATTTGTGTTTCATGAAGGTCTCGTTCAGACTCCATCCGGAGCAAAAACCTTTTTCAGGTTTTCCGGGAAGAGACACGGCTTCATGGCCTTCATATCCACGCAGGCAATTCTGGCCTTGGCTGTTACCAGAAGCTCGCCCTTCTGATTGAGCACCGTCTGCCGGAAGGTTACCGATGCGGACATCAGGCTTTCCACCTCGCAGGTCACCGTAAGCTCGTCATCCAGCCGGGCCGGTCTCTTAAAGCCGATTTCCAGATTGGACACCACAAAGCCGAGACCGGAATCCAGCATGCCCCGCTGCTCGTAGCCCCGGTGTCTCAGCCACTCGGTTCTGGCCCTTTCGATAAATTTCACATAGTTGGCATTGTAGACCACGCCGCCGGCATCGGTATCCTCAAAATATACCCTTACCTTGATAGAAAACGGCTCCGCATTCTCCATGGATTCCTCGCTCATTATTTAATTGTCCTCCGCAATCCCGAAGTGCGCATAGGCCTTTGAAGTGACCATGCGGCCCCGGGGGGTTCTCTGAATAAATCCTTCCTGAAGCAAATAGGGCTCCAGCACATCCTCAATAGTGTCCCGGTCTTCTCCCAGAGTGGCGGCCAGGGTGTTCAGCCCCACCGGCTTTCCCTGAAAATCCTGAATTATCGTCAGAAGATACTGCCGGTCAAAGTAATCAAAACCAAGCTCGTCAATATTAAGAAGCTCCAGAGCCTTCTTGGCCACCGGACCTGTGATCATGCCGGAGTTATTCACATCCGCATAGTCCCGCACCCGGCGAAGCAGCTTATTGGCAATGCGGGGAGTGCCCCGGCTTCTTCGGGCGATCTCGAGAGCCCCTTCGGCGTCAATCTTAAGCTTAAGACGCCGGGAGGAGTTATCCACAATAGTACGGAGCTCCTCGTGGGAGTAATAGTTAAGACGCTCCACAATACCGAAGCGGGCCCGGAGCGGGGAGGTCAGGGATCCGGCCTTGGTGGTAGCCCCGATAAGGGTGAAGGGAGCCACGGGCACCCGCATGGATCTTGCGGCCGGGCCCTCTCCCATCATAATGTCCACATTGAAGTCCTCCATGGCCGGATAGAGGAATTCCTCGATCACCGGGTTCAGACGGTGAATTTCGTCAATGAAAAGCACATCGTCCTTTTTAAGCCGGAGGAGCAGTGCCGCCAGATCGCCCTTCTTTTCCAGCACCGGGCCGGAGGTGGTAATAAGGCTGGATTTCATCTCGTTGGCGATAATGCTGGCAATGGTGGTCTTGCCCAGCCCCGGAGGGCCGTACACCAGCACATGATCCAGGGGCTCCTTTCTTTTCAGGGCCGCCCGGATAGCAATATCCAGATTGCTTTTCAGGTTCTCCTGCCCGATATAGTCCTTAAAAAACTGCGGCCGGAGCGCCCGATCCAGAGATTCATCATCGCTGCCGGAGACTTCCCCGGATACCATGCGTCCGGAAAGATCCCGTCCTCCCGAAGCTGCCGGGGCTTTGCCGGAGCCCTTTCCTGCTGCCGGGACATCTCCCTTAAGATTGTCCTTTTCTATTGCCATTTCATATTTCCTGAAAATTTACCATCGTCTCAAACCAGCTTCCGGATCCTGAAAAAGTTCTGTCCTTGTTTTTGCCTCCGGAAACTCCAAAAAAACTGTCTCGCTATACGGCCGCCAGCACCGCCTTGATAACCTCCTCGGCGGACATGCCCTTCTTATAGGCCTTGTGCACTGCGGCAGAGGCCCACTGCGGCTTGTACCCCAGAGCAATAATGGCCTGGCAGGCTTCCTCTTCCTCCTGATTGGTTTCCGGCAGCACCGGAGCCGCAGGGCCGCTTTGCTGCACCTCGGCCTGGGTTTTGGGATCAGCCCACTCGGACACCCGATCCCGCATTTCCACCACTATTCTCTCAGCGGTTTTCTTGCCCACTCCGGGGATCTTGGTAAGAGGCTGGAAGCTGCCGTCCCGGATCACCCGGGCGAAATCCTCCGGGGTCATGGCCGAAAGCACGGCCAAAGCGGTCTTGGGGCCGATGCCGGAAACCTTGATAAGCTCCAGAAAAAGTCTTTTGGAGGATTTGTCCGCAAAGCCGTACATGCTTTCGGAGTCCTCCTTGATAATGTGAGCTATATAAAGGAAGGCTTCCTGACCAGGTTCCGGAAGCTTGTAGAAGCTCATCATGGGCACTGCCAGCTCATAGCCGACGCCGTAAACCTCCAAAAGCACCTCCGGAGCGTTTTTTTCCAGAATTTTTCCTCTCAGCGAACCTATCATAAACTGCCCTGCCTCACTTCACTAATCTGCTTTTGCACAACCCCGCAAAAAACAATAAATATACTGAATATGGGCATTTTTGTGAATAGAGCAGGAGGATTTTCAGCAATTAAAAACAGGAAAGCGGTGAAAGAGAGGTAAATGAATGAAGAAAGGAAAACAAGAAAGGGAAACAGGGAAACAGAAAATCAGACAGCCGGAAAGAAACGAGTGCGGTGAATGCAAGGCAGAGCCGATACAAGAACAGGAGCGGCGTTCAGGGGGTATCCCGTTTTTGAATCAGTTTATCTGGCATGTACGGCTCCGGCAATTTATCTCCCGCGTCACACAGGCCTGTTTAACGTCCGCATACATTCCGGGAATGCCGTTATTCCGCTGCTGCCATACCATCGTCAATTACTCTCAGCCATAGCTGAGAAAATCTCCCCTCGCCAAATCCTTCATAATCTGAATTACAGATTACCCGCAGAGAAGCCGGTATGGGGACAGAAACCCCCGCGCTTTTTCCCGCACTTTTTTGTTCCGGAGCACGGGAGTCACCGGTCTATCATGAACAACTAAGAAGGTCTTCAAATCAGCTGTTTCAAAGGCCTTCGGCATCAGGTAAGCAAAAGCTTAACCGGCTAACCATAAGAGGAAAATGAATATGTCCTGGTTTGATGATATTTGCAATGCGTTATCCAAAATGATTGCCGAAGCCTGTGGATGTGGATGCGGATGCAAATGTTGTTTCCCCGTCACTGATACGGAAAGAAACGAATGGTCTTGGGATTATCAAGAGAAAATCGGGGAATGGGCCTGGGAGCACCGGGAGGAAATCGGCAATTCTCTTAACCTTGCCAAGGATATTCTTGAAAACGTGCCCGAGGATTTCACTAACACCTGAGGCTTAAGCCCGGGGAGAACTACCCCCGGTTTGTGCCAGCCCTGTCAGCTCTTATTTTTGAAGATGGAACATACTATGAAAAAAGCTAACACTACCGTCCGGATTACCACCACCATCAAGACTGTCCGGAGTACCACCATCGAAATCAACACCTCCCGCAATGCCGTGCGTCACGCCAATAATAAAAACTCCGGAACCAAAGCTGCCCAAACCCCCGCAAAACCAGCCGCCCTCATTTGCCCTTCCGCCAGCGAAACCTGTACGGGAGCCGTCATCGGCGGCGCTGTGGGAGCCGCTATCGGCACTGAGATCTGTCCGGTCATCGGCACCGCAGCTGGTGCTGTCATCGGCGGCCTTGCAACTGCCTTCGGGGTTTCCAGACTATTAGATTAAAGCCCCGGCTGGAATTCCGGGGATCGAATGATGACAGGGAACATTGCACTTTTTTGTTCCCGAATCCGGAAACCCCGGGTCTATCATTAACAATCATGAAGGCTCTTCAAGTTGGCTGTTTCAAAGACCTTCGGCAGCAGACAAACATAAAGCTTAACCTGCTTAACCAACTAACTGATAAAAGGAGAATGAATATGTCCTGGTTCGATGATATTTGCGACACGGTATCCGGCGGCTTAGACATCGCCGGCGAGGTAATCACCACCACTTGGGAGACCGCTAAAGATGCAGGCGAATGGGCCTGGGATCACCGCGAGGAAATCGGCGAAGCCATTGAGATTGCCAAGGATATTATTGACTGGATTCCCGATGATACATTTGACAACTGAGGATTCTGCCCGGGGAGAACTCTCCCCGCTTTGCGCACCACTGCCAGCTATTTTTTTGAAGAAGGAACATACCATGAAAATCAGTAAAGACAACATCAGCCGGATTGTCGGCGCCGTTTTCGACATCTCCTGCGATTTCGTGAATTACATCAATTATGAAATCACCGGCTCCGAATTTGCCAAAAGAACCGCCAAAACCGCTGCCAGCACTGCTGCCGGAGCCGGCGGAGCCTGGGCCGGAGCAGCCCTCGGCACTGCCATTTTTCCGGGCATCGGCACCGCTGTGGGGGCAACCATCGGCGGCCTTGCCACCGGCTTCGGGGTTTCCAAACTCTTAAAATAAAGGCCCGGCCGGAATTCCGGGGCTCCGGCATGAGGACTGGGAACATTGTGCTTTTCTGTTCCCGTATCCGGCCCCTGGACTGTCATGAACAATGAAGAAGGAGAACATTATGAACAGCATGGGAAATATCGGGAATATCAGTAACGCCGCCGCTGCCGCTGGAAATGCGAAAACCTGGGGATTCTGGCCGGATTTCCCCAATCCGCCCCGTCCTCCTTTTCCCTGGC
>DFFT01000181.1 GCA_002372325.1 Succinivibrionaceae bacterium UBA3769
GACTTCAGGCGTGAATGAGAGGTTACTGTTCACACCCCAACCGAACAGAATAAAGAAGTAAATGACTTAAAATTAAAAAGGGCATGACGTGTCGGACTCCCGCGATCAAGCAAGGAGCCTGCGTTATATGAAGAGCAGATTTTTAAGCCATAGTGTCTCAATTCAACAGAGCGTCTGACAAGCTGCGGAATTGAGACACTATGCGCGAACTTGAACTTAGCAAGTCTGAAAAATCACCTCGCTCTCATTTAACTCAGTCCGGAACATTAGCCCGGGCAGAAGGACGGTTAAAGATTTCTGTCAGTGACCGGATGAGATTTTTTCCCTGATTTTTCAGCGATTCCAGGACAGAAAGACCGTCGCAGAATTCTGAATGCACCTTGTCGCTCCGGAAAGCCATGACCTGCTTACACTTACGTTTGTATTTTCTGGCATACCGCTCACAGATATCGTTATCCGGGGGGACGTTTTTGTCTTTGAGAGTCAGGAGGTACTCTTCCGGATTTTCGCTCATACGCTTCCAAAGGTTGTATCCATCTCTGAAATAATGGGTCGGGGGAATATCCTCGTATTCTTTCCTGCCGATTTCAATGGCCTCGGCGTAAGCCTGACGGAGCCTCGCAACGACATCCGGATCGAGTTCATCTTCCCCTAATTTCATGGAATTGCGGTAACGGGATATCCCCCGTATAACTTCCTTCATCTTTTTGTTCCAGGTAAGATGCGGCTCATTCTCGATACTCGACTGGCTGTAACGCTGGCCATGGTGAAGACAGTCCTGATGCTGGCTCCCGAGTTTAACTAATGACGGATCATGATCCGAAACACACGTGCCCCGATTGAATTCAGCGGGGGTTCCTTTTACCCCTTTGTCTCCTTTGGCTTCCTTTGCCTGGTACAGAACATGCCCCTTGTCATCACAGGTAACAGCAACCGTCGTTGTCTTCCCATTGCATCTGCCAAATGTAAAATCAATATGGAAAACATCCGCAGAAGCCAGCGACTTGAAAGCCTCGAGCCGTTCTTCCTCTGTAAGTTTGGAGAACTGCCGATTCAGGCTGTTGATAAATCCGTCGGAAAGGGTAAGCGCACCATTGGACGCTTCCTTAATAAACTGGCTGGTCAAAGCAATAGACACATTACAGCAGTTATTCAGCATGTAAACAAGCGCCTTGACGCTTCCGTCATAAGTGACATCATTTACAAGCCCGCCCGGAAATTCAGCATGAACGCGCTGGCCGGTTTTCAGATTTCGGTATTCCGGTGTCTCGAATTCCTGGACATGAAGCACCATCTCAGCCGATACCAGCTGCTTTTTAATCATCCTGCCTGTCGGCTTAAACTGTGTCGGATCCAGGTATTCTTCCCTGGGAGGAATCTGAATAACAGGCTCTGTAGGCTGATGCCACTCTCTGCAGTGTCCCTTATGTCCAGGCTGTCCGCCTGGCTTTCTGCCCGTTTTTTCGCGTGTATTTGCAATCTTTGTATGATTCGGATCTGAGGAGGACGGAAGGGATGAATTCTTTGAGTTTTTATTCAGCTTTGCAAGCAGGCCGGCCATTTTATCCTTTTCTTCCTGCAGTTCAACCTGCACTGCGTATTTTTCCTCCAGTGCCTGCCTCTTTAATTTCTTTTCCGCATCCAGTTCCTCTTCCAGCTGAACGATCCGTTCTTTTAATTTGCTGATCTGGGCGTCTTTCTCTTTAAGTGCTTTTGTCTTTTCGTTATGGACGTCTTCATTGACTTCTATCCACTTTTTGATCGCAGCCCGATGTCTCTTTTCCGATGCGAGAATTTCATCGTGCAGGGACTGGATAGCATGATTGGCCGAATTCAGTTCATCCTTTAATTTCTGATACGCCGTTCCAGAGGTAAAGGAGGCAATGCGCTGTTCAAGCCCTTTGATGCGGATTTCCAAAGCCGATCTTTGGACGAAATTATCCATTGCCATCCTCCTACCTCGCCAATACTATGACTGTGGTTCCTGAAGTGCCGTATCAAGCTGGGCCTGAATCTTTGTAAGTGCTGTTTTATAGCGTTCATTCTGCTCGGACAGGGACATTACCTGCTGCCGGAGACGCGTAATCTCGTTTTTCATCGTCTCGAGCATATCGGCGGTGGCAATATCGACAGTCTTGACCGGAGTGTCATCTGTCAGAACCGATTTTCTTCTTCCGGGCTGTTTTGATGATGGAATGATTTCTCCTGTTTTATCATCTACACGTCCCAGATAAGTTTGCTTAGGAACGGAATACCCTTTTTCAGGGTCGTACCGGGCTTCAGTGCGGTACGCGTATGTAACTCCTGCCTTCTTCCTGTAAATAATGGAAGACATCTTTTTCACCTCCCTCAACTTTACCTTATTATACCACATAACCGACATCTATTACTAGATGGCAATATATACAAATATTAACATCTAGTTTTGTATATAATTTTGTGCAAAAAAAAGCAACCTGCAAAAGCACAGATTGCTTACTTGATTTATGCATGGAGTTTA